>JALNYX010000012.1:11182-21722 GCA_023229615.1 Candidatus Moraniibacteriota bacterium | reverse complement strand
CCCGCCATAAATCTCCGAAGAAGGAAAAACAAACCCCCGCCGTTTGCAAAGTGAAATAATTTTATCCATTTTGTCGTCCATATGTTTTTTGTTAATAATTTAATTAAAAAAAGCTCGTCCCGAATATACCTCAAAAAAAGATACATTCAGGACGAGCTTTCACCCGCGGTTCCACCTGTTTTTCCGCCTCATCGGCAGACACCTTGATTAAATTTCCATCAGCTCCGGGGCTCCAACCTCCCGTTCAAACGCCGAATTGAATTTCTCTTGGCTTCAGTATACAAAATTTACTTTCTCTCGTCAATTAAAATATTATTTAATTTTTTTTCTAATTAAGGAAAATGGCTGGATGTCTTTTTTGTCAATTTGCAGGAAATAATTTTTTCCTTGTCCGCCATGAGCAGATGAAACTTCTTCCATATTTTCGTTAAATATTTTTTCCAATTTCACCGGATGATTTCCATTTTGATCAATAATTTCAATTTCATCATCCAAATAAATCGCGTTATGCGGTTTTACCTCTGTTATTTGTAAATTCGCATTCATTTGTTGATTCGCATCGGCTATAATTTCTCCCACGAATTCCCACTGCGGATTGTCATGCGAATTTTCAAAATTATGTTCCGGTTCATTGCCTAGCAAAAATCCTGCTGTGTACCCCCGATGAAAAAGCGAATTGAGATTATCCATTTCTTCCTTCAATACCTCTTCATATTTCTTCTTCTCCTTCCCATTCTTAATTCTTGATTCGTAATTCATGATTCTAAAATAAGCCCTCACTACCACCGCCAGATAATAAGCGCTTTTGTTGCGCCCTTCAATTTTGAACGACTCCACGCCGGCATCCGCCAAATCTTTCAGATAAGAAAGCAAATTCAAATCCTTGCTGTTGAAAAAATATGTCCCTTGTTTGTCCTCCTCCACCTCCATCTCAAACTCCCCCTGATGATCAATGACATTCATCACCTTAACTCCATCTTCATCGCTTCGTATTTTGCCTTCTTCGTTTTGCACTTCGCGCTTTTCGTTTTGCACTTTTTTATACGCCCATCTGCATGGCTGTACGCAATCTCCCAGATTAGCGCTCCGCCCACGCATCCATTTGGAAAGCATACACCGACCGGAATAACTCATACACATCGCTCCATGCACAAAATATTCCAATTCCACATCAGGAACATTCTTCTTGATTTCTCGAATTTCTTCCAGCGTAACTTCGCGCGCCAAAACCACTCTTCTGATTCCCTGATCCGCCCAAAATTTTACCGCCCGCCAATTGGTCGCATTCGCCTGAGTGGAAAGATGGATTTCGATTTCCGGTAATTTTTCCTTCACCAATTCCAATATCCCGGGATCACTAATCAACACCGCGTCCGCTCCGACTTTTTTCAACTCATCTAAGTCTTTCTCCAATTTTTTCAAATGAGAGTTATGCGCATAAATATTAAGAGTTACGTAAAATTTCTTCCCTAAACTATGGGCGTATTCCACACCTTCTTTCAAAGAATTCCAATTAAAATCATTGATCCGAGCGCGCAGTGAAAAATCCGGCACACCAGCATATACCGCATCCGCCCCATAAGCAAAAGCATATTTCATTTTTTCCACGCTACCAGCAGGAGCAAGTAATTCCAATTTCTTATTATTTTTATTCATAATCCGTATATTCTAATATATTTAACTTAAAAAATCAACAAAACCACTCCAATAAAAATAGAGCCCTCTATATAGACTTCTATAACAGCTTCTATTTTAAAAATCTCAGAAAGAGGAATTAATACTCAAAGCCTGAGCAACCGATTCAGCAATACGGCGAGTGGTGAATTGTTCCGACATATCAGAAACAACTTCTGCTTTTTCCAAATCATCTTGAGAAAGTCCATTTTTTCTGAGAAGATTATCAATTTCTTCCAACAATTTCTGGCTCAAATTATTCTCTTCTTTCCATTCAAGAGTATCCAAAACCTTCCCGTCTTTCTCCAGCGCAAGTAAAATCTTATTTTGCTCAATTTTAATCTTCAATATATTCATACAATTTTCTTCACTAATTACCAATGTCTTACGCATATTAGTAATCAGTGAACTTTACTCCATTCAAAATTCCATGGGTCATCTTTTCTTCCCGGTGCAATTTGATTATGCCCCAAAACATATTTTATCTTATACTCTCCTTTTAAATAATCAAGGAGTTCATTCAAGGCAACATATTGCTCGGCAGTATATTTTTCTTCTTTTGTATTCATCAGCTCAATCCCCAAAGAAAACTCATTAACTCCGCTTCTGCCATCCGGAACCTTTGACTGCCCGGCGTGATAAGCCACATTTTTATCTTCCACTAACTGATAAATTCCACCTTCCCGATCAATCAAATAATGCGGTGCCACTTCATACTGCCTGTATTCTTCAATAAGTCCGCGCACATTATATGGCTCGCTTCCCAGTGCGTCATAGGAAGAATGAATAATAATTGTATCAATATTCCGGCTGGATTTTTTTTCATATCCCCAAGAAATAATATTCCTAATTATTTTTATCTCAATTGTTTTTTTTTCCGCCTCTTTTTCAATTTCTATATCCGCATCAACTTTTGCACTTTCATCTTTAATGTCCGCAACAAGAGAATCAACTTCATCAACTTTCTCAACAATACTCTCCGTGCCGTCAATAACATCACTTCCCAAATTCATATTCTCAATCTTCTCTATATTCCCTTCTGCTTGTATGCTTGTATTTGAATTTATAAATTCATTGACATTTTCAATCACAACCTTTCCCCTGTTTGCATTTCGCATATTTGCAAAAAATTCATAATTCGTCGAAAACAACAAAAATCCCGCCACAAAAATAGCAGGAAGAATTATTATAATTAAAAATATTAATGTTTTTCTCTCCATATAATTCCACTATCCAAAACCAACAATTATTTGCTCACCATTATAGTTTGTGTTGGATAAGCAAAATCGATTCCCTCTTTTTCGAAAGCCTCATAAACAGCCAAATTAACATTTTGCCTCACATTCATATAATCCTTGAAATCTCCGGACTCAACATAATAAATAATTTTGAAAATTAAACTGAAATCCCCGTAATCCCGAAAATGTACCCGCCCAAAAGATGCCAACTCTTCTTTCTCAATTATCCCCTTGATAATTTCCGGAATTTTTTTCAGCTTCTCTATTTTCGTCCCATATACTATTCCCAAATTAAACGATACTCTCCTTCGCTTTAATCTTTTGAAATTCTGGACCCTGGCATTGGTCAAGTCCTTGTTGGAAATTACCAATTCTTCTCCTTGCAATGTTTTTAGTCGTGTCGTCTTAATGCCGATTTTTTTCACCGTCCCTTTTTCTGTTCCGATCGAAACAAAATCTCCGACCTTAAAAGGCTTGTCGATAACGATGGAAAAAGAAGAAAAAATATCCCCCAAAACATTCTGCGCAGCAAGAGCCACTGCAATACCTCCAATTCCCAAACCGGCAAGAACAGATGAAACGTTGAATCCCAAATTGGAAAGAACCATTAAAATTGCAACCACCCATAAAGCTACATTAACTATTTTTCCCCCCAAGTGAATCGCTTCTTTTCCTCCGCCATCAGCTTCCGCTTTTTTAGCAATCCTGATTGTCGCATAATCCACCACTTTTTGCAAAATCAAAACCACTTGAATAGCGACTACGGCAAAAACTATGTATTTTATAATCCTTTCTATATTAGCCGAAAAAACCAGAACATTAAAAGACACATACAATGCGATTATGAAGTAAAACGGAGGTTTGATACTTTTTACCACGCTTAAAATGAAATTATCCAAATCGGTTTTTGTTCTGTCTGAAAACTGCTGTAACCGGTTCATCACAAGAACTTGAAATAATTTAAACACCGCTATCCACAAAACAAAAACCAGCAAAAAATGAAGATACTCATTTCCAGTACTACCCAAAATATTCAATGCGGATAATTTTTGATAAAAATTCATAAATTTTATCAAATATCTAAAAAAAATTAATAGCTGCTAATCATACCAATAAAAAAAAGCCATAAAAAAAGAAAAAAAACAGATAGCCCAATACCTATTTGACCAATCAATTTTTCACCTCTTTTAACGGCCATCATGCCAAATATCACTCCCGGTATTGAAAATATTAATGCAGCAAAAGGAAATATCGATCCCAACCCAAAAAGAACTGAAATAAAAGCAAGAAACTGCGGAGAAAATTTTTCTTTTTCAGTATTATTATCTGAAAACTTTATATCACCTTCCATATTTTTTTATTTTTGATTAATTCTTACTAATAATTACAAATATCCACTGCAACACCCGGTAGCTTTTTCCAAGCAATCACAATCATCAAGATTAAGTTCATACACTCCGCCAGCAAGATTGATAACATCCTTTCCGTCCTGTGCCAACACTTGCGCCACATATCCGCTTCGGCTTCCGCTCCGACAAACAAAAACAACCTTCTTTTTCCAATCGATTTTGTCCAAACTGTTTCCAATTTCAGAAAGAGGAATCAATTTCGATCCTTTGATTTTTATCAAGTCATATTCGTCCTTCTCCCGCACATCAATAATCTCAATATTTTCCCCCTCATTATCCAGCATCTCTTTGAAATCTTTTGAATTGATATTTTCAAGCGCCATATTTTTTAGTTATAAAGTTTACACAACCAGATAACAAGACTCTCGGTTTTCCGGAAAAATGTTTTTTTCGTAGCTGTCCGTGTCCCTCGAAAGGACCGGAGAAAAAAATATTTTTCCGGAAAACCATACGGAAACCATCCAGATATGCAAATTTCAAGTTATTTGTATTTTAACCCTTTTTGGATATTTTATCAAAGTAAACCGTCACATCGCTAATCCACTTAGAAACACCAGCCGGATCATGCCCCGCGCAAGTCGACCCGCATTTCCAAACAATCATTTTGGAAGGAGTGTTGAGTTTCTTGTTTACCAACTCCTGAATTCTTCCTCCAATAGCATTCACCCCCTCTTCGGGACTGGCGAAACATCCATAGCCCAAAGAATGCCCCAAACTTCCGCCTCCTTTGTATCCCCAGTAATTATAACAAGTTTTGCCATCCTTGGACGGCGCATGTTTTCCCCAATCGCTTTCCTTTTTGGCAATTCCCACAATCAAGCCGGCAATTTTTCTGTCATATCCGGAGATGTAAGGAATCATCTCTTCAATCGGATATCCCGCCGCAATTTCATATAACTGTTTTTCCAACGCCTTCCTTTCCGGATCAATTTTTTCCTCATCGCCACTACTGAAATTATACTCTGATCCCAAAAATTTCTTTTCACCGGAAAGAACACCCAGATAATCCTCCCCTCTCCAAACTGAATTTTTCAACTCTTTTCCCTGAGCAAAATTTGCTCCAAAAATAGAATCAATTCGGATGTAAAAAAAACAGCCCGAGATAATCACCAGGATGGATACGATTATTATTTTTCCACAAAACCCCGAAGGATTTTTACTCATAAACAAATAAATTACTGATTATTTTTTCAACATGCATTCTAGAATAGCAAAAAAACAGCCCGGTGTCAATGACCGGTTTTATCCATTGTTTAAGCTTAAAACAAAGACCGCCAAAATGAATTGGCGGCTAAAAAGTAAAAAATCCTCTATTTACAATAATCCTCTTTTATGTTCTAATTATTGAGCTTCTTGAAGTACATATTCACATCGCTGATCCATTTTCTCGCTGCTTCCTGTCCTCCGGTCGCATCGCAATCCGATCCGCATTTCCAAATAATCATCTTCTCTGGTGTGTTAAGTTTTTTGTTTTCTACCAGCCATTTGATTCTTTTAGCAACAGTATCCACCGCGTCTTTCCGGCTATTGAAACAAGTATGTCCTCCCGTTCCCATCAATCTTCTTTGTCCGCGGTACCCCCAGTAATTATAACAATCCTGCCCGTCCAGCGTCGGAACTCTCTTTCCCCAATTACTCTCCTTTTTGGCGATACTAATCAAAAATGCAGCCACTATGCGATCCTGCTCCAAAATATATGGAAGCATTTTTTCAATTGGATATCCTTTTACCATTTCCTCTATCTCCTTTTCAGTTTTTTCTTTCTCAGCATTTTCCAAATAATTTGTCATCTGCGTAATATATTGGCTTTCCTTCTCATCATCCCATTTTTCAGCTTCTTCTTCCTTAACCCCATTACTAATAGCTTCTGTGACCTCCTGAACCGTCTCTTGCTGAACTATCTGCTTATTAGAAACTTCACCACCATCACCTCGAGCTGAAGCGCTTGATCCCAAATATTGATAAATAAAAGACATCGTAAACATTCCCACCAAAATCGCCCCAATCAATGAAAAATTATACACTTTGGCAAATGAAAGATTGCCAAAAAAATTCTTGGATTGATTTTTGATATTATCTTCCAAATCAACATATTCCTGAACCAATCTCACATATCGAGCGTGCAAAGTATTCTTTTGGTCTGGTTGATAAATTTTGTATCGATTAACAATTCGATTACTAATCCCATCAAAAACATTCGGCTGAATATTTACTTTCACTCCAAGTTTGGATAATTCCGCCTGCTTAGGAGTTATATATAACCCAGAATCCTCGGTAAAAAATTTATTTGACACTCTTCCTCTGGAGTATAGTAATGAATTGAATTCCTCCGATTTCAATGATGCAAAAAACCGAATCACTCGAGGATCCGTCCCAACTCCATCTATTTTTCTAATTCCACTTTTTTTATTTTTTATTTTTCTATAATCACTCATCATCAACTATTATACAAAAAATTTCAAACAAAATCAAATGAAAAAAGAACTCAGATTATGAAATCTGAGTTCCCAGAATATTTTTTAAACACGAATATTACACGTCCAAATTTTTGACGCTTTTGGCGTGGGTTTGGATGAATCGACGGCGAGGTTCAACATCCGATCCCATTAAAATATCAAAAATTTTGTCAGCCGCTTCGGCATCCTCGATTGTCACGCGAAGCATCTGCCTCTTTTCCGGATTCATTGTTGTCTGCCAAAGCTGATCCGGATTCATTTCTCCCAAACCTTTGTAACGCTGAATATTCACTCCTCCGGAAACTTTCTTCACCGGCTCTTCCCCTTCTGCCAATTCCTCCACCTCATCAGGATTAACATTCAACTTTTTAAGTATGGCATCCCGTTCTCGGTCAGTATATGCATACAGCATTTCTTTTCCCTTCTTGATACTATAAAGCGGAGGCTGAGCGATATAGATATTTCCATTACGCACCAATTCTTCATAATAACGATAGAAAAAAGTCAAAAGCAAAGTCCGGATATGCGAACCATCCACATCGGCATCCGCCATAATGATAATTTTTCCGTAACGCAATCGACTAGCATCAAAACTCTCTCCAATTCCCGCTCCCAGAGCGATAATAATCGGCTTGAGCGTGTCGGATTTCACCACCTTGTCCAAACTGGTCTTTTCCACATTAACCAACTTTCCTCGAAGCGGTAAAATAGCTTGAAATTTCCGGTCTCTTCCCTGCTTGGCGCTTCCACCAGCTGAATCTCCCTCTACGATATACAATTCAGATTTTGCTTTATCTTTGCTTGAACAATCAGCCAATTTTCCCGGGAGAGTCATTCCCTCCAAAGCTCCTTTTCGGATTACGGCATCCTTGGCGGCGCGGGCGGCGATTCTGGCTTTAGCCGTCAAAAGACATTTTCCAATAATTGCTTTGGCATTATTCGGATGTTTTTCAAAAAATTCACTAAGCATTTCAGAAACAACACTATGCACGATTCCTCGCACTTCTCCATTGCCCAATTTAGCTTTAGTTTGACCTTCAAATTGAGGATTGCGAAGCTTAACACTGATTACCGCCGTAAGCCCTTCACGCACATCATCAGCCGTAAGACTTCCTTCTTTTTCTTTGAGAAGATTATTCTTTTTGGCATAATCATTAAGTACGCGCGTAAGAGCTGTTCGAAATCCTGTCACGTGCATTCCACCTTCAACGGTAAAAATATTATTAGCAAAAGAATACAGATGCTCTTTGAATCCATCGGTATATTGAAGAGAAACTTCTACCTGAACACCGTCAACCTCCTTTTCAATATGCACCGGCATCTCATTTTTTACATCTTTACCCTGATTGAGAAATTTAACAAAAGAAATAATTCCGGCATCAAAATAGAAACCATACTTTCTAACGCTACAATCTTCTTGTGTGATCTTTTCTACTTTTCTCCAATCTTCAATCGTAATTTTCAC
Source organism: Candidatus Moraniibacteriota bacterium (assembly GCA_023229615.1). Classification (GTDB taxonomy): domain Bacteria; phylum Patescibacteriota; class Minisyncoccia; order Moranbacterales; family UBA9337; genus UBA12151. The sequence continues at coordinate 13,480 of JALNYX010000012.1, read as the reverse complement.
ACCCTTGGTTAAATATGCCTGTTGTCGCAAATAATCCAAAATTTTACTCCAGCTAAATTTAATCTCAGGAAATATTTTCGAATCAGGCTGAAAAGTAATCGTGGTTCCGGTATGGTCAGTTTTGCCAATTGATTTTATTTCCGCTTTTCTTTTCCCGGCATTATACTCTTGTACCCAAATCTTTCCTTCACGATGAACTTCAGCCTTAGTCCAAGATGAAAGTGCATTAACAACCGAAACTCCCACTCCATGGAGTCCTCCGGAAATTTTATATCCATCTCCCTCGAACTTTCCTCCGGCATTAAGAACAGTCATAACTGTTTCGAGTGTTGATTTTTTTGTTTGCGGATGTTTTTCGACTGGAATTCCCCGTCCATTATCAACAACTTCCACCATATTATCCGGAAGTAATCTAATGAGAATATTGTCGCAATAACCACCCATCGCTTCATCGATTGAATTGTTTACCACCTCCCAAATCAAATGATGGAGTCCTTCCAAGGAAGTGCCTCCGATATACATTCCTGGTCTTTTCCGCACATGTTCAAAACCTTCCAAGACTTGAATGGATTTCGCGCTATAACTACTTTGTCCTTTTTGTTCTTTTGCCATAAAATATGTTTGCCGATTGCTAATCAAATACAAATATACGAATTTTTACGGAAACTTTCCCAATAAATTAGTACATTAGTAATAAAAATAAATTAGTAATTAGCAAAGATCACCTCGTTAAAAAATACAATTCTATTATAAAAAATCCCGCTGCCAATAAAAGTCCATCCCACCAAATCAAAATTTGCAATCGCTGGAAAATAAGCAAAAAAATTATCAACAGTGCTAGGAGCATTCCCTGTCTAAGACTCATTCCTAAATGAACGAAAGCGCTTTCTCCTCCGGACATCATTTTGCGCATCCAGGTAAAAAATAAAGCAAATATTCCTGTCAGCATTAAAAATAGACTGACAAAAAACAGACTCTGACCGATGAAAATTGAGGCGGTAGGATCTATGCGCATAATTACGACTAGCCACAAAACGGCGGAAAAACCCACCATAACACGCAAACCCCAAAGATAAGATCTCAAGGTCATAATTACTGCTATTTATCTATTACCACCTTTCTATTTTAGCTTATTTAAAACAAAAACACAAGTATTTAAAAAAGGTTACACACCACTTGAAACCAGAAAATTCCACTAAAATCGCTATTTTTTCTTTTCTTTCAGAAAATCTACCACTTTTTTCACATCCTCACTTTGTCCTTTTCTGGCAATTAAAATTGCATCGCCATCTTCAACCACAATCAAATCGCTCACGCCCACTACCGCGATTCTTTTCCCTTGAGTGCTGTGAATGAAAACATTCTCCGCGCCAACGACCACATTCCGAGATTTTTCTTGATTTCCAGCCAGAATCTCCGAAAGACTATCAAAAGACCCAATATCGTTCCATTCAAAATCGCCTTCGAAAATAACCACTCTTTCGGATTTTTCCGAAACAGCATAATCAATCGAAATAGATTCGAGATTTTTGAATTTTTGCAGAAAATCCTTCTGATTCTGACAAACAGCAACTTGATATATTTTCGGTGCGTATTTTTCCAGTTCTTCCAAAAAAGTTCTAGCATTGAAAATATACATACCGGAATTCCAAACATAATCCCCTGATTTCAAATATTTTTTGGCCTTTAATTTGTCCGGTTTCTCTTTGAATTTTTCTGCACAAAAATAACTTCGCTCTTTTTTTCCTTTTTTGATATATCCATATCCCGTTTCCGGTCCGGTCGGTACGATGCCGATAGTTCCGATATTGTCACCAACATTTTCCATAGCATTTTTTACCACTTTCAGATATTCTTTCTTATTTCCGATATAATGATCCGACGGCAACACGATAATTGATTCGCTTTCATTTACTTTTATTTTTTGTTGCAAATAACGAATCGCACCTGCAATTGCCGGAGCGGTATTGAGCTTTTCCGGCTCCAATATTATCTGTTCCTTTTTTATCCTTTTTTCAACCTGCTCAATTTGCTGGAAAACTTTTTCAGCAGACACTTTTCCATAAGTGCTGAAAAAAATATTCTCCACCGGCATTATTTCTTTCATTCTCAAGAACGTTTCTTGCAAGAGGGATTTTTTGCTGTATAAACTCAAAAATTGCTTCGGGGTTTTCTTCCGGCTAAGTGGCCACAGTCTTGTTCCTGATCCTCCGCACAAAATAATACTGTACATATTTTTATTTTTTTAAAAAAATCTATCAAAATTACAAATCAACTTTACTCAAATTCTTTTTGAAT
>JALNYX010000012.1:0-11172 GCA_023229615.1 Candidatus Moraniibacteriota bacterium | reverse complement strand
GAATATTTTCGGTCCTTGGGGCTGGGGAAGAAAAATTAACGCTCCGCCGGAAGCTTCAATTAAACTCCCTTTCTCTCTGGTTTTCGGATTATTCATTATTTTTTTCTTCTCTATCTTTTCCAAAAATTCCTCCAACCAGTTCCAATTGAATGCTTTTTCCAAAACCCACCGCACTCTCGAAGAAAGCCATCCGTCTTTTATTATCATATAATTTTCCGCTCTTGCCAAGTAATAGTTAGGATGAAATCTTTTAATCCAGCTATTCTCGGATTGAAATTTTTCAAAAATACTTCCACTGTCAAAAACAGGAAACATAAAAAAATATTCATTGGCGGAAAACAAATCTTTATTGGTTATTTCCAGAGTTTTTTCGGTGATAAAATAATTCAAACATAAACGATCTTTGATTTTTTTTCCATATCTTCTCTTTCCCATTAAATGAGAAGCTATGGTAAAAAATGTGCGCCCCGTCCAAATTCTTCCTGAACGCAAAACCACCAATAAATCCCAATCGCTTTTAGATTGAGCTGTCTTCATCGCCAGTCGCCCGGTTACTCCAATCATTCGCACGAAAGGAACGAAACGCAAAAACCAAATGAATTTTCTCATTTTTTTGGTCTTCAAAATAGCTGTTTTGTTCCCTCGCAATCGCCTGTCAACAAGACCCTTTCTTCCTTTTAAGAAATAAAAACCCCGGTCAAGATCAACCACCCGTCTCAATTCCTCATCTTCAGCCTGCTCCACGATCTCCGCCAAGCTTATAGAATCCGAAGCATCATCGCCAATATTACAATAATCGGCATGAATCAAATATTTCCATATTTCAAACGATGTAAGCGGATAATTCAGACAATCATAATAGCAGAGAGTAGCCAAAATGTTTCTTGAAACTTGATTTTTCATGTAGTTCGCAAAAGGAATCGAGATGCAAAATCAATGCAAAACTATTCCTCGAAAAAAGTATAAAGTTTTTTTTGGCTTTTTATTTTTACAAATATCTTCCCGTCCAACTCTTTTTATTTTTTTTAAGTTTATCCGGAGTTCCCTGAAAAACAATCTTTCCTCCCTTATCCCCTCCATCCGGACCGAGCTCAATTACCCAATCAGCATTGCGAATCACATCAATATTGTGCTCGACGGTAACCACTGTATTTCCTTTATCCACCAACGCATCTAGGACTTGGAGCAATTTTCTTACATCCGCAAAATGCAATCCAATTGTCGGCTCATCCAAAATATATAAGGTTTTTCCCGTTGATTTTCGCGCCAATTCTGTTGCTAATTTAATGCGCTGAGCTTCTCCGCCAGAAAGATTAGTAGCACTCTGTCCCAATTTTAGATATCCCAATCCTACCTCATCCATAGTTCTCAATTTTTCATAAATCAAAGGATAACGCTTGAAAAAAATCATCGCGTAATTGACGCTCATATCCAAAACATCGGCGATGTTAACCCCTTGATATTCAATCTCTAACGTTTTTTTATTATATCTTGTTCCTCCGCAAACTTCACATTTAACATACATATCAGGAAGCAAATGCATTTCTATTTTTCTCATTCCATCTCCCTGACAAACCTCACAGCGCCCACCTTTCATATTAAAACTGAAGCGGCTAGAAGTATATCCGCGATTTTGAGATTCCTCTGTCTGCGCAAAAATTTCCCGGATGTGGGAAAATAATCCGGTATAAGTAGCAGCATTTGAACGAGGAGTTCTTCCGATTGGACTCTGGCTAATATTGATAACTTTATTCACATTTTCGATTCCTTTCAATTCTTTGTGTTTTCCGACACTAGCTCTTGCTCCATAAAAATGTTTCGAAAGGGCTTTCGCCAAAATATCATTCACCAAAGTAGATTTTCCGCTTCCGCTCACACCACAAACTACCACGAATTTTTCCAAAGGAATTTTAACACTGATATCTTTCAAATTATGTTCGCAAGCTTTGATAACTTCAATACTATTTTTATTTCCCGAACGGAATTTTTTCTTGTCAGAAACTTTCTTTTTCCCGGAAATATACAAAGCAGTAGAAGTTTTTGATTTTTTCAAACTCTCATAATCTCCCTGGAAAATAAGCTTGCCACCTTCTTCTCCGGCACCCGGCCCCATATCAATCACCCAATCGGCTTCTCGAATAAAATCACTATCGTGTTCAACGACAACCAATGAGTTTCCTTCATCCCGCAAAGATTTGATTGTCTTAATTAATTTCTCTGTATCACGACTGTGCAACCCGATTGAAGGCTCATCCAAAACATAAATTATTCCCATCAATTGAGATTTTATCTGCACCGCTAAGCGAATTCTCTGAGCTTCTCCACCGGAAATAGTTTTAGTGCCACGCGACAAACTCAAATATTCCAATCCTACGTTTTCCAGGGCTACCAATCTTTCGATTATTTCTCTTATTAAAACCTCAGAAATTTCCTGATTTCGGATGCTTTTATTTTTTTCTATAAATTTCTGCAAATATTCTTTTAGGTGAGATATACTCATACTCACAAAATCATCAATAGATTTTTCATCTATCAACACGTTGAGATATTCTCGCTTCAAGCGTTTTCCCTCACATGAAGAACAAATCTTAGCAATCATATATTTTTCAATCTCGTTGCGAACATAATCAGAATTTGTCTCCAGATATCTTCCTTCCAAAATTGGAATTACACCTTGGAATCTACTATTTAATTTATGAGCGCCATCAAATTTATTTTCCGGTCTAGCCTGACTCAAATCATTTACCGATTCTCCTTGCAAAATAATATTCAAATTGCGAGCAGAGAGTTTTCCAATCGGCATATTAAGTGAAAATCCATATTTGCGAGCCAAATCTTTTACCATCATTCCATATCCATTTTCCCCCATTCTTCCGCCGGCCTTACTCCATGGGCGAATTGCCCCTTCAGCCAAGGAGAGCTTCTTATTCGGAATAATCAAATCAGGATCAATTTCCATTTTTATTCCCAACCCGCTACAATCACAACAAGCACCTTCCGGATTATTAAAAGAAAAATGACGGGGAGTAATTTCCTTTATTTTCGTTCGACAATTTTGGCAAATATATTCCTGATTGTATTGCAATTCTTTTTTCTGATTTACCAAAATAATCATTGATCCATCTCCCAATTTCAAGGCCGTTTCAATTGAATCTGAAATTCTTTCTTCATCCAAATTCTTTTTATTTAATTCGATTCGGTCAACCACGATATCAATATCAATCGACATCTTTTCACTCACAATCATAAGTGCCTCGCTCACTGATTTTATTTTGTTTTCAAATCTCACTCTGGCATATCCCAATTGCTGAATTTGGCGCAAAACATCCTTTGGATTTTTCTCTTTTCCGCCGTAACGAGAAAGAATAGCAATTTGCGTTCCGGAAGGATTTGAAAGTATTTCTTTGATGATTTCTTTTTTCTCCTTTTTTTCCATCAAAGCTCCGCACTGCAAACAATGAGGATCGCCAACCTTAGCAAATAGGATTCGCAAATAATCATATATTTCCGTAAGAGTCCCCACTGTCGAACGCGGACTGCGCACCACGCTTTTTTGATCAATGGAAATTGTCGGGCTAAGATTTTCAATTTTATCTACTTCCGGCTTGGAGGATACATCTAAAAAATTGCGCGCATAAGAAGATAGCCCTTCCATATATCTTCGATTGCCCTCGGCATAAATCGTATCGAATGCCAAAGAAGATTTTCCCGATCCGGAAAGCCCGGTAATCACAACGAATTTGTCGCGCGGAATATCAACATCAATATTGCGTAAATTGTTAACTTTGGCTCCCCGAACAATAATATGACTTTTCTCTTTCTTATTTTCTTTTGGGGAATTTTTCTTTCCGGACATAATTTCTTTTGATTTTTTAAAAGTTATTTTGCTAATTACAAATTGTAGCGCAAAAATTTAAATATGTAAAGAGAGCCCGGCCGAAAGAACTGCTATTAAAAAATGCGCCTACAGGCGCGCAAATTTTACAATAATAATGCTTTTATTTCAAAAATTCCCTTCCTCTTACTTTGCGATGATAAGAAATCGCAAACCGGTGCGCTTCATCCATCATACTTTTAATTAAATTATTATTCTTAATAATGTTTTCGAGATTAATTTTTGATTCATAATTCTTGATTCTTAATTCTTGATTCTTACGCGTTATTCCCTTAGCCACCGCCACAATCGGAATATTCACTCCCAATTCTTTCCATAATTTTTCTGCCATATTCAAATGCCCTTTTCCTCCGTCAAGAAAAACAGCATTCGGTGTCGTCCAATTATTGCGAAATCTTCTAATTAAAACCTCCCGCATCATCCCCGTGTCATCAGCGCCAGTAATAGTTTTGATTTTAAACTTTCGATACTCGCTTTTATTCGGCGCTATTTCTCCAAAAGAATTATCAAACACAATCATCGAACCCACCGCATACTGTCCGGAAATATTGGAAATGTCATACGCCTCGATGCGGATGAATTTTGAATTTATCTGAAAATTATCATCTCTTTCTGAGATGAGCGCGATATCCTGAATATGCTTGAGCGCAAATATTTTTCTTTTTATTTCACCAGCTTTTTCGAATTCTTCTTTTTTGGAAAAATTATCCATTTCTTTTTCCAACTTTTTAACTAAATTCTTTTTTTTCCCTTCCAAAATCATTTTAATTCCACGGATATTTTTCGCGTAATCTTTTTTGGAAATTACCCCCGCATACGGTCCGGGGCACATTCCAATTTGAAAATCCAAGCAACCCTTTTCTGATTTCTCATTTCGATTATGAAAAGGAAAAATCTTGCGAATAATTTTGAGAGCAATCTCCATTTGCTTCTTACTTGCATACGGTCCATATAATCTTTGCGCGTCAAACATCGAACGTTTAACATTTTTAATATCTGTTTTTCTTTTTATCAAAACCTTTGGATAATCTTCTTTCGTAATGACAAAATATGAAAATGATTTATCATCTTTCCCTAATATATTGTACTTCGGCTGATGTTTTTTGATCAGGTTAGATTCCAAAATCAAAGCGTCTAAAACCGAGTCAGTTTCGATTATTTTTACATTAAAAACCTGGTGAATCATCTCCTCAATCGGACGCTCGTATTTTATATTCGTAAATTCGGATCTTATTCGTAAATTCGAATCGGTCCTGAAATACGACCCTACTCGACTCTTCAAACTTGTTGCCTTGCCGATATAAATAATTATTTTCTTCGCATCAAAAAAAATATACACCCCCGGTGCATCAGGAAATTTTTTTATTTTATTTTTGAGCATTGGCGAGTTCACAATATGTTCCTTAATTTATTTTTTCCGCAACGCTTCGCGCAGGTATTTTCCTGTATAACTTTCTTTGTGCCATTTGGCGACTTCTTCCGGGGTGCCGGCAACCACCAGTTTTCCTCCGCCGTCGCCTCCTTCCGGTCCCAAGTCAATTATCCAATCAGCGGACTTAATCACATCCATATTATGTTCAATAACAACTACTGTATTTCCCGCATCCACCAAGCGATTAAGAACATTGAGCAATTTTTTGATATCATCAAAATGAAGTCCGGTTGTCGGCTCATCTAAAATATACAAAGTGTCCCCTGTGGCGCGCCGAGAAAGTTCGCTGGCAAGTTTGATTCTTTGCGCTTCTCCACCCGAAAGTGTCGTTGCATTCTGCCCCAATTCAATATATCCCAATCCAACTTCTTCCAATACTTTGAGCGGATCGTGGATTTGCGGATAACTCCGGAAAAATTCCCGCGCTTCAGAAACTGTCATCGCCAAAACCTCAGCAATATTTTTGCCCTTATAATCCACTTGAAGCGTTTCTCTATTATATCTTTTTCCTTTGCAAACATCGCAAGGCAAATATACGTCCGGCATAAATTGCATTTCAATTTTCAAAAATCCTTCTCCTTGGCAATTATCACAACGTCCCCCGTTTACATTGAATGAAAATCTTCCCGGTCCATATCCCTTTAAACGCGCCTCTTTAGTAGCGGAAAAAAGCTGACGAATATGCGTAAAAAGCCCGGTGTACGTTGCCGGATTGGATCGAGGAGTACGTCCAATTGGCGACTGGTCAATCATAATCACTTTGTTGATATTTTCCAATCCCAAAATCTCCCGATGTTTTCCTGGAACATCCAACGATCGGTGCAATTTATTTGCCAAAGACTTGTACAAAGTTTCTTCCACTAAAGTCGATTTTCCGCTTCCGGAAACACCTGTCACACAGACAAAACTCTTAAGGGGAAATTCGACGTTTATGTTTTTCAAATTGTGGCTTGAAGCTCCACGCACAATTAAAGTTTTCTTGTTTTTCATTGGTCGGCGCGAATCAGGAACCGCGATTTCCATTTCTCCGTTCAAATATTTCGCAGTGATAGATTTTTTACTTTTCATCACTTCTTCCGGAGTTCCTGATGCAACAATTTCTCCTCCATGTTTTCCCGCCCCCGGTCCAATATCCACCAAAAAATCAGCCTCCCTCATCGTTTCCTCATCATGCTCAATGGCAATTACGGTATTTCCAATATTCCGCAAATTTTTCAAAGTTTCTAAAAGTTTTCGATTATCTCGCGCGTGCAATCCAATCGAAGGCTCATCTAAAATATACAAAACTCCCACTAATTGCGAACCAACCTGTGAAGCCAATCGAATTCTTTGCGACTCTCCTCCGGAAAGAGTAAACGCCGTTCGATGCAAGGAAATATAATCCAAACCAACATCGCTGAGAAATTTCAAACGATTAATGATTTCTTTCACTATCCTTCCGGCAATCAGTTCTTCTTGATGGTTCAATTTCAACTTTCGGAAAAAATCCAAACAATTGTCAATACTTATCTGTGACACTTCCACGATATTTTTTCCGCCAACCGTTACCAATAAAACCTCTTTTCGATAACGGCTTCCGTTGCAAGTCGAACAAGGCTTTTGGGACATATATTTTTCAATATCATTTCGCACTGCATCAGAAGTTGTTTTCAAATAGCGGTCTTCAAGCCACCCGGAAGCGCCTTTCCAATCCAAATAAAAACTCCTCGTCCCGGAGCGAAAATGATATTTAACATCAATCAACTCTCCACCCTCTTTTCCATAAAGAAGCAAATCAAGATATTTTTTCGGCAAATCGCGCAAACGTTTATTGTCAGGAATATGATAAAAATTAGTCACGGCGCGAATAATCGTCCCTTGATAATTGTTCGGCTTGTAACTCCAAGGAAGAACCCCGCCTTCATTGATGGTTTTATTCTCATCAGGGATAATCAAATTCGGATCAATTTCCTTTTTCACTCCCAATCCCTCGCAAGCACTGCATGCTCCAAAAGGAGAATTAAAAGAAAAAAGTCTCGGCTCAAGCGGAGGAAATTCAACTTCATGAATCGGACAAGAAAGATTCTGATTGAAAACAATATCTTCACTTTCTTTTTCTTTCTTTTTTAATAATTTTTCTTTTTTACTTTTCGTTTTTTGTTTTTCACTTTCTTTTCTTTTAATTTTTATTATTCCACCTGAAAGCTTCAATGCTCTTTCTGCGCCTTCAAAAATACGCGAAATATTTTTTTCATCAATTTCTAATTCATCTATAATCACCTCCAAAGAATGTTTTTTATTTTTTTCCAGTTTTATCTCTTTCCATTTCTCTAAAGAAAATATTTTTCCGTCAACATATATCTTTGAAAGTCCCATTTTCCACAAATTTTCCAAAAGAGCCGCATACTCCCCTTTTCTACTCCTAACAATAGGAGAAATAATCTCTATTTTATTGCCTCCCGCTTTTTCAAGAGATGAATTTTCGGTAATTCCCAAATCCAAAATCCGATCAACAATTTCATCCGTCGAAAGACGTTTGATTTCTCGACCGCAAATCTCACAGTGAGGAGTTCCGATTTTCGAATACAATAAACGCAGATAATCGTGAATTTCCGTAATCGTTCCAACTGTTGAACGCGGATTATGGGAAACGGATTTCTGATCAATGGAAATTGTCGGAGAAAGTCCTTCAATATGATCCACATCCGGCTTGTCCATCTGTCCCAAAAACTGGCGCGCATAAGATGATAGACTTTCCAAATATCTTCTTTGTCCTTCAGCAAAAAGCGTATCAAAAGCCAGCGTACTTTTCCCTGACCCACTAATTCCCGTAAAGACAATCAATTTGTCGCGCGGAATATCAAGATTGATGTTTTTCAAATTATGTTCCCTGGCTCCACGAATTATTATTTTTTTGTCCATATTTTTCAATTTACCAACATATTTCATTACTTAGAGATAATACATCATATCATCTAATTTTATTTCCATCAACCCGCCCAAATAAAAAACAGGCGCGAGTGCCTGGTTTTTTTATTGTTTGTTTATTTTTGTTCAGCCAGCATCCTTGCGACATCATCCGCCAACTCGCTCGGGGTTCGATCAGCTTTCACGAAATATTTCTTGGCTCCCAATTCAACAGCCTCATTCCTGTCTCCCGGATCACTAAGGTTTGTCGACATTACTATCGGAATATTTTTGTATTTTTTGTCTTTTTTCAATTTCCGTAAAATATCAAATCCGTCCATTTTCGGCATCACAATATCCAGAATAATCAAATCCACCGCTCCATTTTTCTCCTCCAATCTCTCTAAAACTTCTTTTCCATTAACAGCAAGAAGTAAATTAAATTTCTCCCTAAGAGCGATAGAATATACCTCTATCAAATCCGACTCATCTTCAGCCAGAATAACAGTGAATTTTTTATCCTCCATTTTATTTTAATTTTTAATTTTTATATATTTTACGCGATTATTTATTTCGACAAACATCCGGTTTTCACTTTCCTATCTCTTGCGCCGAATTTTTCATCCGGATAGATTCTTTCATTTTTCCCCAATCAAAAAAATTATTCTGCGAATCAAACATTGAGTACAAATACTGAACTAAAAAAATAATCACTGCGAGAAAAATAATAACGGAAACGATGCTCAATGCAAATATTCCGACCAAAAAAATTTTCGTTCTTTTTTGGTATTTTTTCAAATCAGCATAAGAATTAAATCTTTTCAAATAACTCTCTTCCCCCTTGAATACATTTTTCTTTTCCTGTGCGCGCAATTGACATTCGGAAGAATATCGAAAAACAAAAAAATATACATCCCGCATAGCCGTCCATATTTTTTTCAAAAAATTCATTTTTTTGAATTAATTTTTCTATATCTCGAGTATTTATACTGCGCTCGCCCATATTATAACACGAAATTTCATTTTCCTTGAATTTTTCGCAATTGATAAATTTCATCGCGAATAAGTGCCGCCCTTTCAAAATCCAAACTGCGCGCCGCCTCCTTCATTTCCCTCTCTTTATTTTTGATATATCCATTCACATCTTCCAATGTTTCCAATCTGACAAAGTCCTGTGGAACTTGAGGGTTGATTTCATGATCCACAATCGATTGGATTTTTTTCTTGATTGTCTTTGGCGTTATGCCATGATTTCTATTATACTCCCCTTGAATTTTCCGACGCCGATTGGTTTCATCGATCGCTTTTTTCATTGATCCGGTAATTCTGTCGGCATACAAAATCACCCTGCCACTCACATTTCTCGCCGCTCTTCCAATAGTTTGAATCAGAGAAGTTTCACTGCGCAAAAATCCTTCTTTGTCCGCATCCAAGATTGCCACCAAAGAAACTTCCGGCAAATCCAAACCCTCACGCAAAAGATTTACACCCACTAAAACATCGAATTTCCCCCGCCGCAAATCTTCCAAAATGGAAATCCGATCCAGAGTGTCCACTCCGCTGTGCAAATATTCCGACTTAATTTCATTTTCCTTGAGAAATTCCGCCAAATCTTCCGCTTGTTTTTTGGTAAGCGTGGTAATCAAAACTCGCTCTTTCTTTTTTGCTACTTTTCTAATTTCTTCTAAAATATCTTTCACCTGATTGCGTGTCGGACGCATTATCAATTCCGGGTCAATCAATCCAGTCGGACGGATAATCTGTTCTATCATCTCTTCTCCCGTTTTTTCATTTTCATATCGACTCGGTGTCGCACTGGTAAAAATAACTTGCTTTATTCTTTTTTCAAATTCGGAAAATTTCAAAGGACGATTGTCCATTGCGCTTGGCAAACGGAATCCGTTTTCAACCAAAGCTTCTTTGCGCGCCTTGTCCCCGGAATACATCGCTCCAATTTGAGGAACAGTGACGTGAGATTCATCAATCACAAAAAGAAAATCATCGCCAAAATAATCAATCAAAGTATACGGCGCTTCTCCTGATTTTCTTCCCGTCAAATAACGTGAATAATTTTCGATTCCATTGCAATATCCCAATTCCCGCATCATTTCAATGTCGCGTTTTGTCCTTCGGCGCAATCTTTCCGCTTCCAAAATTTTCTTTTTTCCGTCAAGATACTCCACTCGCTCCTGCATTTCTTTTTCGATATTTTTCAAAATATTCTCCATCATCGGTTCAGGAACCACGAAATGCTTAGCCGGAAAAAAAACAGATTTTTCCAATGTTGCCAATTTTTCTCCTGTCAAAAAATCATATTCGAAAATGCCAATAATTTGTTCTCCATCCAATTCAATCCGAGTTACCACTTCCCGACTTGGAGGCATTATTTCAACTATGTTTCCAGTTGAACGGAACTTTCCGCGCGCCAAAATATCGCTACGCTGATAATACATTTCTACTAATCTTTTCATCAATCGTTCTCTGTCGGTTTTCTCTCCGACGGAAATTCCCAACGTTGTGTCCTGGTAATATTCCGGACTGCCCAATCCATAAATACAAGAAACACTAGCAACAATAATCACATCACGGCGCGATAAAATCGCTGCTGTGGCGCTGTGACGCAAGCGGTCGATTTCTTCATTTATCTGCGCTTCTTTTTCAATATATGTATCTGATGAAGCAATATATGCTTCCGGTTGATAGTAGTCATAATAGGAAACAAAATATTCCACTGCGTTTTTTGGAAAAAAAACGCGAAACTCCTGCACCAATTGCGCCGCCAAAGTTTTATTTGGAGCAATCACCAGTGTTGGCTTCTGAATTTTTTCAATTACGTTGGCAATGGTGAAAGTTTTTCCCGAGCCAGTCACTCCCAAAAGCGTCTGGAATTTTTTCCCGGACTTTATTCCTTTTACCAACTTCTTAATCGCCTGTGGCTGATCCCCCGCTGGCTTAAATT
>JALNYX010000051.1 GCA_023229615.1 Candidatus Moraniibacteriota bacterium | reverse complement strand
CTTCCGATCTCAATAACATTACCTCCAAATACTGCTCCCATATATTGACCGTCATCAGAAATTCCAACTCCGGTCCAACTGCTATTGGCGCCAAAAGTAGTCCAATTTGCGCCAAAATCAGGAGAAACATAAACAAGCCCTCCGCGCTCTGCCGCCACAAGCCACAATCCGTCTCCGGAAGAAGCAATCGCGTCCCAATTTTCAGCCGTCGCAATCGGCGACAAATTATCCCCGCCATCAGTTGATGTATAAATTTGTTTACCATAGACTGCAGCGGCCACTTCCTCCCCGCTATTTGATGTCGCCATTCCACCCCAACGCAAATTATCTCCAATTCTCTCCCATCCGGAAACGCAAACATTCGAGCTGACCGCCCTTTTAATCCTGGCATAACTACCTACCGATTTCATACTAGAAATTTCTTTGATTTCCTCATTACACACCATTAGAGTATCATCACTTTTATAAAAAGCCACTCGATAAGACTTACTGACAGCTCCATCAACCGTGCCAGGAACAATTCCTCCTGCACAATTAGGAAAAACGTTCGAAAGAGTCCTGTCAATCCGAACCGCATTTTTCAGTTTGTCCAACACAATTTCCATTCCAGTATCGGCAACCTGAAAGGATACCGCCGACTTGTCCGTCGCTGAAGAAGTTTTTATTTCAGTATTTGAAACCGTAAGAATTCCCAGAGCCACTACTAATGTCATCAAAACAACAATTAAAGTAAACGCAAGAATAGATCCTTTTTTTGTTTTATTTTTCATATAATTTAATTACTGAATGTTTGATTCCTGATAATCGCGAAGTGAAACCGTGGTTTGTAATTTTACCGAATCAGCTGTTCCTTTTTTAATATTGAGCATAATTGTAATTTTTCCCACTTTCTCAGATCCCGCAGTGGAACTCGATGGAATTGCCACGAAACCACCACTTACCGTTCCGGACACCATTTGGACAAATTCACCGGCGACAAAAACTTTCGCTTTGCAATCATCAATCGTACCTGCGCTTATCGCTAGCATCAGCGCTCCTCCGCTCAATTTATAATGCACGCAAACTTCTTGCGAATAATCATAGGCTTGAACAAAAAGCGGTCCTTGATTGATAACCGAACTGGTTCGCAAAATTTTTGCCATTTCATTCATTGAATACTGCGCATTCTCCAAACTCTCCTGCAGTCCGCGAACTTTTCGATAATTGTCAATCCAATTCGAAAAGGCTTCCGTTGAGGCGGCAATAATAATCACAAAAATAGAAACGGAAACCACCACTTCAATAAATGTGAACCCCTTTTTGCTTTTTATTTTTTTATCCGGCATAAAATTTCATTTCAAAAATGGCTTATTCTCCCCACTTGGTCAAAACTGATTTGGCAAAAACACACTTTGTCAAAAGAGTGCAATTGGAAAGATCTGCCAATGGCCAAGTGTTTCCCCAAATAACCACACTGCTTAACCTGACAGTAGCTGCGGTTGCTCTGTTATTTATTGCCGCACCCGCAGAATTGAAATACTGCACCATCACTTTCCGCTTAAAGCCTGTTACCGTAGCTCCTGTTCCCACATAATATCCGCCGGCATCAATAAACAAATCTTTTACTTCAAATCCGCTTCCGCAACTCCCCGTATCACTGATTTCCGTGGAATTTTTGTCCACCGCGCAACCCTTGTCATTACTGTCATCTATGCGATCAGTTCCAGGAAAATAACCCGCATTAAAAGTATCTCTTCCCGCCGCCCAATTATTGTCGCGAATATTCCTCACAATCTCAATTCCTTCCTGCGCCAGCATTGAAGCAATAACCCGATCACGACTCTTTGCCGAATTGGAAAAACTGACAATCAAAAGATTGATTGCCGCGATCATTGCCACGCTCAAAACAAAAGCAGCCAACATTATTTCTCCGATGGAAAATCCTTTTTTAATTAACAAATAAGACTTTCTGTTTTTCGCTTTTGATTGCATATTTAATTCTATTATGGACAAACACTACCTTTTACAACTTCAACTGATCCTCCAGGGCTCACGCAAATGGCGTAAGTAATTGGAGTTTTACGAACCAATAAAGTCTTGACGGAGACAAGAGAACTTCCATCGAAATTAAAAATATTTCCGAAAGGTGCCGCAAAATACATTCTCAGGCTAGTGATCACTCCTGTTGCAACATTATTCAAAAAGGAAACTCTATTTGGAAGAACAATATTTGCGTATACATTAGCTGATACATTATTTGGAAGAGCGGTACTATATATTTTGACCACATCATCACACTTTGTAATAACATTAGTAGTGTGATTATAAAAAAGATTATATGTTGTTGCATTGACTCTTCGAAAACCAAAACCGCAAGTGGTTGTGGTTGTTGATATTTGCTTTCCCGCCAGCGCATAATTCTGCGCTTCTCGAATGGACGCGGCAACCTGTTGCGCCGCGGCATTGACCTCTTTGTCAATTTTTCCTCTTTGCAATGAAACAAATGCGACTACAGCCATCAAACCAATGATAGCGGCTGTTATCGAAACTTCAATGAGTGTAAACCCTTTTTTGAAAGAGAATAAATATTTTTCTTTTTGCTTCATATTTACGTCTTAAAAATAAAACAAATATCCCAGATACTCAGGAAAAGCTTGGTACAGAAAAAGGGTTGCAATCGTCCCGGCTACCAAAAAAGGAGCAAACGGAACTTGACTTTTCATACTTTTCTTCTTGAAAATAACCAGAAAAATACTAAAAATCGCGCCCAAGGAAAATGACAGCACAAAAGCGAAAAAGATCTTCGGCCATCCGGCAGTAAGTCCGACCAGTATCGCCAAATATGCATCTCCCATTCCCATCCATTTTTCTTTGGAAAAAAATGCCATCGAAAAAAAGAATGCCCAAGCGACAAAAGCTCCGATGGCACCGGAAACAATTCGCAACGAAAAGATTGAATTGGATGCGGAAAAATTGGAAATATCGGAAAATATCAACCACAAAACTGCCGCTCCAACTCCCGCCCACAAAAAAATCATCGGGATTTCCATAAACTTCAAATCATAGGCGAAAATCACCAAGAGTAAGAAAAAAAGAACTAGCAAAAATCCGGACTCAATCCAAGTTTGATAATTTGCTAAAGAGAAAAACCAAACTCCTATTCCCGCAAATGCCACTCCGGTCAAAAATTCCACCATTGGATATTCCCAGGAAATTTTCCCTTTACAATCCCGGCACTCGGCCCGAAGCAAAACAAAACTGAGGAGTGGAATATTGTCATACCAGCGAATTTTGGCTCTGCAATGAGGACACATCGAACGCCCGACAAACATTGATTCTGCCAAATTCAAACGGTAAACAACCACATTTATAAAACTGCCAACAATGAGTCCTGCAATAAAAAATATTAAAATAATCATGTCTTTAAAAAAGTAAATGCTAACCAGGTATGACTAAATTCCTAATTCCTAATTCCTAATTCCTAATTCCTAATTCCTAATTCCTATCCCAATCAACATCCTCCATATCCGATAATCCCCGTTTGATTGAAAGTGGCACTGGTGCAAGTGCCTGTATTGCTTGTGCCCGGCGTAATTGTAATTTGATATTCTCCATCACTGCAATCAAAATTAGTTCCGGAACTGATATCTATTGACCCCACATTTTCACTATCAGGATAAACTGAATCAATTGAAGCGGTACAAACCAAACCGCCAACAACAGTATTCAGACTTCCATCTGAATTACAACACATCATCGCCGCCGAATTAATGCTCGATGCCGTTGATTTGAAAGAAGCATCCCGAGCTTTTACTCGCGCGATATTCAAAGATATCATCGCAATAGTTGCCAAAATTCCAATGATTGCAATCACAATCAAAAGCTCAATAAGCGTAAATACGCAATGATTAGAAAATGTC
>JALNYX010000011.1 GCA_023229615.1 Candidatus Moraniibacteriota bacterium | reverse complement strand
ATATCAATCGAGGTCAAATTCAAAATTGATCACAAGAAATGAAGCATATCAATTTTGAATTCGACTGCCAGCGGAAAGTCTCGAAAGAGGTTTTCCGTTTTTTTATTGTCTGACAATTTTTATGGATATGATTGATGATTGTTGTGGGTTTTTGTGTTTGCAAGGCGCTTTTAAAAATGGTAAAATATAGCTAATAATATGATATTGAAAAAGAAGAAAGTAATTTTTTCGTTGAGCGCTATTTTTTTGGTGGGAGTTTTCCTGTTGCCCTTTTTTTCTTTTTTGACAATTAAAACTGCCAGCGGAGCGGATGTTTCGGATACGGAAAGTAGTATTGAAAAAACAGCAAAACAAATTAAAGAGGAAATGGAAAAAAAAGCCAGATACGAAAGTGACGTGCAAAGACTTCAAGGCGCTGTTAACAGTACTCAATCAGTAATAAATCAGACCGCGAATGTTATTGAAACCACAGAAGAAACTATCTCCCGAAAAGAAAAAGAAGTAGAAAGAATAGAAGCTAGTATTGAAAAACAAAAAGATATTCTTAGACGGCTTATTCAGGAATCTTATTATAATTACAATCAGCCGGCTGTTTATTTTGTGACTGGCAGTGATAATTTCTCACAAATAGTTTCTACGCGCGACCATTTGTCTAGTTTGAAAAAGAAAGTTGTTATGATGGTGGACGGTATTAAGGAGTCGCAATCCAATCTTGAAAAAGAAAAGGAAGAATTGGAGGGCAAGAAGGAGGAGCATGAAGATATTCTGCAAGAAAAACAGGCGGAAAAAAACAGCCTGGTGAGTGAAAAGCAGGTCTTTGAAGAAAAGGTCGCGGAAAAGGAAGCCACGATAGGAGAACTCCAGCAGAAAATGAATGAGTTGAGAAACGATTTGAATAGAATTTTGGGAAAGAGTTATGATACCGGAGAAATCAAAGATGCCATTAAATTTGCCAACAAGGTGACAGGAGTAAGAAAAGGATTTTTGTTTGGAATGTTGTCGATGGAATCGGGAGGCAATCCCTTGGCGGGGAATTGCACGTATACTGACAGTATAATGACTACGGCTCGAAAAAAATATTTCAAACAAATATGCGATGAGCTTGATTATAATTACAAAAAGCGTCCGGTTTCTTGCGCATCTAAAAGTTATCCCGGCTCTGGAGGTGCGATGGGAGCGGCGCAGTTTATGTCTGATACCTGGATGGGATACAAGAGTAAGATTGCCTCGGCAACTGGAAATAATCCGCCCGATCCGTGGGATCTTTTGGATGGAGTTGTCGCGATGGCGCTGAAGCTGGAGAATGACGGGGCTACAGAAAGTGGAAAAGTTAGTATTAAAAACCCCTGTAATGGAAAGAGCGTGAAAGTTGATTGGGAGATTTATGCTTCAATGAAATATTTGGGCTGGACTTGCTATGGATATACCAATTACGCCCCAGGCATCCAATCTTTGGCAAAAGGATATGATAATTTGTAATTTTTTCGGTAAGAAACTTTTATACATTCAAAAAAACAGCATACGTGCTGTTTTTTAGACTTATCCACACCCTGGGTACTTGCAGTGATTGATTGACACTGTTATACTATCAGTGTGATAATTATTAAAACAAAAAAATATGAAACTTACGGGAAAACAACAGTCAATTCTCGAATCAATTCGAGAATTTGTCGATCAGCGAAGAGAAAATCCAACCGGGTATCGCTTGCAAAAGCATCTTCTTGATCAAGGAGTGGGGGATAGTCTTAAGTCGGTGATGCAAGTAGTGGAAGCCTTGGAGAAAAAAGGACTCTTGAAAAGAGATGAGAAACGAAAACTGTATATCGTGGAAAATAAAAATTATGCCAATTTCAAAAATGTCTTCTCTGTTCCATTATATGGTTTGGCTTCCTGCGGAGAAGCGCTGGCTTACGCGGAAGACAATGTGGATGGATATTTGCAGATTTCCAAAAGTCTTTTTCGCAAAACCGAACCGGCAAAACTTTTTGCCGTAAAAGCTTTGGGGGATTCGATGGACAAAGAAAAGGTTAATGATGGTGACTATGTGGTTTTTGAAAAATATGAAAATAATGGGGACTTGGAAGGTAAAGTCGTGGTAGCGGTAATCAATGGAATGGCAACTATTAAGCGTTTCAAGAAAGTGGGAGGCGGAATAATCGGTCTTTTCCCAAATTCAACCAACAAAAGTCATCAGCCGATTTTTATTCATGAGGATGATTCGATTATGATTGCCGGAGTTTTCAAAAAAGTTCTTCCGGTAAAATATGTGAGCTTGTAAGAAAAAAGAAAATTTTGTCAGACAATAGAGATAATAAAAAATCGGCAGGCAATGCCGATTTTTTATTATCTTCTTGACACCCCCAGGGGGTGTGTGGTAGGATGAATACGTTAAAGCAGCGATGAATTATTTGTGTGAGTAGTTGTAATAATTTTTTTTAATAAAATATTTAATAATTATAAACAATATGAAAAAAAATAAAGAGCAATTGATTAATAATATCGTGGGACAATTGGAAGGAATCAAAAGGATGATCGGAGAAAAGGAAGATTGTTTTAAGATTATGATACAGATGAAAGCAGTCAAATCGGCTTTTGACAATGTGATGGAAAATTTTTTGAAAAATAATTTTCTTGATTGTTCTGCTAAAATGAAAAAAAGCGATCGAGAAAAAATGGAAAAATTATTAAAAGAACTTTTGAAAAAATAATTATCTGAAAAAATTTATGAAAAAAATTATAAAAAAAAGAAGCAAATTATTTTTTACTTGGAGTATTTTTTTGTTTTCTGTGTTTGTGATATTTGCGATATTTCGCGCCTATAATAGCGATGCTGAGGATAATCAGATAACGGAATCGCCATTGGTGAAACTTTTCCCGGTTCAAGAAGCTGATGAAAATGTATCGCTGGAAATTTCCGGTTTTATACGTGGTGAAAATCGCGCAGATGTTGCTCCGCTGGTTAGCGGTAAGATTTTGAATATTTTCAAGCGGGAAGGGGATTTTGTTAAACAAGGAGAGGTTATTGCTATTATAGATTCCAGCCAGGTTAACGCGCAGATATCCGCCGCCAATTTAAATATTGACGCTTTGGAAAAAACATTGAAAGACAGTAAAAAATATTATGATCAGCTTGTGGATGAAGCGAAAGCGGCTGATGATGAGGTTGGAACGGACACTAGCTATGAAGCAGTGAAAAGTGCCAAGCGCGCTCGCGATTTGCAAATTCAATCTATGACTGATCAGTTGGTTTCCGCGCAGGGAATGTTGCAAGTTGTTCAATCGGAAAAAAATAATTTTTCAGTAACAGCGCCTTTTTCCGGTAAAGTTACGGCCGTCCTTGGACGTGTTGGTGGTTTTGCAAGTTTTGGAACTCCTCTCGTGAACGTTTCTTCTGATAATAATTTTGAAATAGAAACTTACGTTTCTTCTTTGGAAGGGCAGAAAATAATTGTCGGAAATACAGCGAAATTTTTTGCAAAAGACGATGTTTCTATTTCCGGTATTGTTTCGGCGGTTTCCGCCGGGGCTGATTCGCAAAGCTTGAAAACGCTTGTACGCATTCACCTTGATGATGCGGAAAAAAATCTCAAGCTGGGAGATTTTCTGCATGGAGAAGTTATAATTCCGAAAAAAAATAGTATGCTTTTGATTCCTGCTTCAGCTGTTGTTTCTCGTGGCGGAGATGCGGTTGTCTTTGTCGTGGATGAAGATAATCGAGCGGTTGAGCATTCCGTTAAATTGGGTGGCGTTAAAAATGGAATGGTAGATGTTTTGGAGGGAATTTCTGCTAATCAAAACATTGTTGTCGAAGGTCAGCAGTATCTTATAAATGGCATAATCGTAAAAATATATGCAACAGGAAATTAGTCCGGACGCGCGCACAAATCGAAAAAAGTTAAACTTGGCAGGAAAAATGGCAAGTCTTTTTGTTGGAAATCGAGAACTGAATATTCTGGTTATTCTTTTTATCATTGCTTGGGGTGTTGGCAGTTTTATTATTATGCCGAAAGCCTATAATCCTGACATTGTCGCTCCCGCCTTTGTTATAACAACCGATTTTCCCGGAGCAACGGCTGATCAGGTGCAAGAATTGGTCACTCGTCCAATGGAAGATGTTATAAGTGAATTGCCGAATATCGATCAAATAGTTTCACATTCCTTTGACGGTGGACAAAGTATTGTAATGGCGCAATTTGTAGTTGGAACGCCGGCTGAGAATGCAAAAGTTTCGCTTTCACAAAAATTGCGTGACAATTTGTCGCAAAAACCAATTAACGCGTCCGACCCTTCTGTTGTTACTATGGATCCTGACGATATTCCCATTATCAGTATCGCGCTGACGTCAGAAGACAGGTCGCCTGAAGCTTTGCGTTTACTTGCTTTTAATGTGGCCGATCAATTGAAACTAGTGGAAGGATCATCGAAAGTTTCGGTTTTGGGAGGACGAACGGATAATTTGCAAATAGACCTGAATACGGAAAAAATTTCCCAATATCATTTGGCAATTTCTGATGTTATTGGAATACTTCAAACATCCAATGGGATTTATACTGCTGAAAAATTGAAGAGCGACGATTCTTCTGTCGCCCTTCGGGTAAGTGGAAACATATCATCAATCGAGGAAGCGAAAAAAATTTCTATTATGCCTGATCAGGATAAACCGATTCTCTTGGGCGATATTGCAACAATTACTTATGGACCGGGAGAAATTACCAGTGACGTGCATATATCAGAAAAAGATTCCGCGCAAAAACAAGCGGCGTATGTTTCTGTTGCTAAACTTAAGGGTGCTAATATAACTTCCGTGACAAGTGCTGTGCGAAAAAGATTGGATGAAATTAAAAAACAGAAAGAATTTTCCGCAGTGGATTTTTCCATTTTGCGCGATGATGGGGAAATTGCCCATGAAGAAATTTTTACTTTGACAAAACATCTGACCACTTCAGTGTTGATTGTTGTTATTATCCTGATGGCTTTTTTGGGATTTCGCAATGCATTGATTGTAGCTATTGCTATTCCACTTACACTTCTTGCTTCATTTGGTGTCGGTCTTTTGGCCGGACAAACCATTAATCGCATCACACTCTTCGCTTTGATTCTGGCGCTGGGTCTTTTGGTTGATGACGCAATTGTTATTATTGAAAATGTTCATCGAACGATAAAAAATAATCCAGGAAAAGACAAGGCAACATTGATTATTCAGGCAGTGGATGAGGTTGGAATGGGTGTTTTTATGTCCACAATTACGATTCTTTTCGCCTTTATTCCGATGGCTTTTGTTTCGGGGATGATGGGTCCGTATATGAGTCCGATTCCTTTTTTCGTTTCTACTACATTGCTAGTTTCTCTTTTTATCGCTTTTACGATTAATCCCGCCCTTACTGGTTTTTTTACTTCGCATAAATATGAAGAAAAAGAAAATATTTTTGTTCGCACGATTCACCGAATTGAAGACCGTTATGCTGAATTAATCAAAGTTCTCATTTCAAGTAGGCGCAAAAAAAATTTAGTTCTAGGTGTGGCCGTCGCTCTTCTCTTGTTTTCATTTTTGTTGCCATTGCTTAAAATCGTCCAATTTCGAATGCTTCCTAAGGCGGATAAAAACCAATTTTATATTTATTTAGATATGCCTGGCGGAGGGATTTATGATCATACAAATAGAGTGGCCGCTGAAATTGAGCAATATTCTCTTGATGTGCAAAACGTCGAAAGTGTGGAAAGTTTTATTGGTACCGCTCCAATTTCCGATTTTAATGGTCTTTTTAAGGGAAGTTTTATGCGTACCCAAGAAAATCAAGCTACTTTAAAAATCAATCTTATTCCTCATACTGAGCGTAGTCAATCATCTGAGCAAATCGCTTTCTTATTGAGAGATGTTTTGAATGAAAAAGTTTTGGCGCACGAACCGGATGCGAAAATAGTCGTTGTGGAGGATCCGCCCGGACCACCTGTCCGTTCGACATTCTTTTTGAAGATTCAAGGATCTGACCAGGAACTTCTTAATTCAATAGCTAAAGATTTGGAGAATATTACGCGGGAAATTCCGGGTATTGTTGATTTGAATACTAGCGTCGTGCAACGCTCACTTGAAAAGCAGTATTCTGTTGATATTGAAAAAGCCGGACGTTTGGGTATTGCTCCGTCCGTTGTGGTGCAAACTTTGCATACATCTTTGTCGGGAATGAATATTGCGCGTTATGAAAAAAAATTGGCTTCAGGCGAAAGAGAAGCCGAACAGCATTTTATTTTTGTGCGCGCTGATTTGCAAGACCGTAATGATTCAAGCGATTTGTCCCGCATCACCGTTCGCGATGCGATTGGAAATACTGTTCCGATTTCTGAACTGCTAATTGACGAACCACTTGCTAAGGATAGTGAGATTGCTACCGATCAGCGCCAAAAAACTGTTTATGTGAGTGCGGAAATGGGGAAGAGAAGTGTTATCTATGCTGTCCTTGATCTTTTTCCGAAACTTTTCAATTATAAACTTAATGATGGAACTGGACATAGAACCAGTTGGTCGCCACTTGGCTTTGATTATGAAAATTCCGCCGGTCAAATTGTGAGCGTTCGTATTGATGGGGAATGGAAATTGACTTTGGAAATTTTCCGAGATCTTGGAATTGCTATGGGCGTGGCGCTCTTGATGATTTATTTTGTCTTAGTGGCTCAATTGAAATCACTTGTTACGCCACTTCTCATTATGGCAACGATTCCGCTGGCGCTTATCGGAGTTATGAGTGGTTTTGCGATTCTGGGAATAGTCAAAGGAACGTTCTTTAATGCTACATCTATGATCGGCGTGATTGCTTTGGCGGGGATAGTTGTTAAAAATGCTATTATTTATCTTGCCTATTTGGATGAGCTCAAAGAAAAACAAATGCCACTTAACGATGCATTGATGGAAGCCGGACGTGTCAGGCTTTTGCCGATAATTCTCACTTCTCTTACGGCTATTTTGGGTTCGCTCACGATTATTGCTGATCCGGTCTGGGAAGGTTTGGCTTGGGCGATCATCTTCGGACTTTCTGTTTCAACAATTCTCACTTTAATAATTTTTCCTTTGCTTTATCAAACCTTTGAAGGGAAAAAATGGATAGTTTCGCGTGACGAATAAAATTTATGAAAAAAAATTACAAACAAAATACGGATAGTTGGTATCTCGAAAGGGCGGCCTTTCTAGTGGCGGGGATTTTGATTTTTGTGTCAGCTTTGTTGGTTTTAGCTGGATTTTCCAGATGGATATATTTTTTGCTTTTCGTTGGAGTGATGCTAATTAATTTCGCTTTTTCCGGATATTGCCCAATGGCGATTTTACTTTCCAAACTGGGAGTGAAAGAGAAATAAAATAATCAAATAATCCTTTATTTGAGCCTAAAATAGACATTAGGTGTTGACTTTTTGTTCTAGATATGCTAGGATTGATAGTTAAGTAGGAATGACATTCATTTTTATTTAACCTAGTGTTTTTGAGGGAAGTTCTTAGACAACCTAGAAAGTCTCAGATCAAAGGCTTCGGCTGAGTAATTTGAGCCATTTGGGATGCGTTCTCGAATGATAAGAATTAAAATTTTTTGAATGCGTACAATTAGTATTCTCCTGAGTGTTCCGATGCTTTGGGTAATGTTATTTCCCCAAGTTGCATTGGCCGCAGAGGCAGATAATACTAATATAAAAATAGAAAATAAAAATAATTTAGAAAACATTAAAATTCCCTATAATTACCCTGGATATGTTCCAGTACAGGTAAAAACCCAAGAGGATGTAAAAAATGACTTGGCTTTAGCTAAGTGGAAGAAGAAGCAAACTTTCTTGTGGGATAATTTGCCAAAAGGTAAATTTACAATTAATGCTTCTGCATATACGGCGGCGGCTGATGAATGTGGAAAATCCGATGGAATTACTTCCAGCGGACTCAAGGTTGCTGAGAATAGAACCTTGGCATGTCCTCCTAACTTTCCTTTTGGAACTAAAATTCAAATTGATGGAATGGGAGTATATAATTGTGAGGACCGCGGTGGAGCGATCAAAGGTAACCATATAGATATCTATATGCAAACCAAAGCCGAGGCTTTTGCTTTCGGAAGAAGAAATTTGATTGCTCAGGTAGTTCAATAAAATTTGACTGTTTATATAGAAAAACCCCGGCACTTTGTTGTCGGGGTTTTTCGTTGACTAAGGTCAGTCTTTTTGGTACGATACTGTATAGGTAATGATTGGTCCGATGGCGGAGTGGTTACGCAACGGTCTGCAAAACCGTGTACGCCGGTTCAATTCCGGCTCGGACCTCGTTTATTTTTTCGCCCGGGTGGTGAAATTGGTATCCACGAGGGACTTAAAATCCCTTGGTAGCAATACCGTGCGGGTTCGAGTCCCGCCCCGGGCACATTTTTTTATTTTTCTTTTTTGATTTTTTCCAAAACCTTGGGAATTTTTTTGAAGTCTTTGATGAGGGTTTCGCGCAAGCTTCCATTGTACAGGGCGGCGGCGGGGTGGTAGAGAATGAAAAAAGTTCTTTCTCCCATTCCCGGGATTTCTTGGTGGAAGGCTTTTCCGTGGTCAATGGAAATCTTTTTTCCAGGCACGAAGCGATCCATTGAGTGGCGTCCGAGGGTGATGATTATTCTTGGGTTAATTATTTTTACTTGTTGTTCCAGCCATAGCCAGCATAATTTTATTTCCTTCGGAAGAGGATCGCGGTTTTGCGGTGGGCGGCATTTGACGGTATTGGTGATATATACATCTTCTCTTTTGAGGTTGATGGTGGAGAGCATTTCATTTAAGAATTTTCCGGCGGCGCCTACAAAAGGATGTCCTGTTTCATCTTCTTTTTTTCCAGGCGCTTCGCCGATAAATATAATTTCCGCCTTAGGATTGCCTTCACCAGGAACAACGCGCGTGCAGTTTTTTCGAAGTGCGCACAAAGAACAGGCGGACATTTGATTGTTGAGTTTTTCGAGTTGTTCTTTTTTAGACATATGATTTTTAGTTTTCCAATGTATTTGGATAAGCATCAAAAATATTTTTCTTCCAAGTGTCCCTTTTGGAATTATTGTAGATTTATTTTAAATCGTCGATTGGTTGGGGCGAGAAGAATTTGTCCTGACTGCACAAAGACAGTGTAAGAAAAATATTTTCGATGCTTATCCTTGAGTTTTCAGTTCTATTATTTTTCTTTTTTTGTTATTTTAAATCATGAATTCTAAATAAATCAAATTTGTCATTTTCTGTATTCCAAATGGCGAAAGTCGGCGGATAAATTTCTCCGGCGACATTGCCGGGATTGAGCATTGTGCAATTGCCCACTTTCTCTGTCCAGGGTTTGTGCGTATGTCCGTAAAAAACGAAATCATATTTTCCGCTTTGACAAAGTTTTTTGGCGATGTCCGGGAAATGAACAAACGCTGTTTTTTTACCATCAATGGAGGTTTCTCCATAATTTTTGAATAATTTGACGTTTTTGTATTCCGGAATAAACTCAAAATTTTCGAGTTGGCCATTGTCCATATTTCCGAAAGCAAAAAATATCTCGCCGGAAAAATTGTCGCACAAAAAATTCAAAGTTTCTTCGGAAGCCAAATCTCCGCAACAGATTATTTTTTCAATTGAATTTCGAGCGCAATAATCCAAGACTTTTTTTAAATTGGTTTCATTATTATGGATGTCGGAAATGATGGAAATTTTCATAATATATAGAAATTATTTATTATTGATGCGTAACGATTTCAAGAGTGTGATGTCTTCTTTGACTTTTTCGTGTTCGGTTTCGAGGATCATATCGATGTTGTTTTTTTCTGCAAATTTTACAATTTTTTTGAAAGCTTCAAGGCCGATTTTTCCTTGGCCGATGTGGGCGTGGCGGTCTTTTTTTGAATTGCAATCAGTTAGGCTGTCGTTGGCGTGGATGAGTTTGATTTTTTCGAGGCCAATTTCTTGGTCGATTTTTTTCAGCGTATTTTCAAAATCCGTCCAGTCGTATCCGCTGGCGAAGCTGTGCTGGGTGTCTAGGCAGATTCCATTGAGTTTTGGGTGGTTTACATTTTTGATGATTTCGGCAATTTGTGTGAATGAGGCACCGATTATTTTGCCGGACCCGGCGCTATTTTCAATGAGCAGTTCGGTTGATCCGGAATATTCGTTCAATGTTTTGATGAGCATTTCGGAAACCTTTTTTGTGGCTTCTTGCTCGGAAAATTCGCCGGCGCTACCAAGATGAGTCATCACATATTTTGCTCCCAGAAGGCTGGCGCGTTCCAGTTCATCGCGGACGACGGAAGCAGAGCCGTAGCGAATGCGATTATTGGCTGAAGCGAAGTTGATATAGTAGGGGGCGTGGACATATGTTGCAGAAATTTTCAATTTTAAATTTTCAATTTTAAATGATTGGATGATATTTTCTGTAAGTTCAGGGGCCTTTCCTCCTTGTGGGGAGCGGGTGAAAATTTGCATAACTTCGCATCCCAAATTTTCCGCTCGCTCGGGCGCTTGGTCGATTCCTCCTGCGATAGAAATGTGGCAACCTACTTTCATAACAGAGAGATTAATATTTATAAATATATTTTAACATAAAAAGTGCAAATAGCATTTTTTTGTAAAGTTGCTCTAATTTCTAATTTCTAAACAAGTTCTAATTTAGTAATGAATTAATTTTTAAATTTAATTATTGAAAATTGTTTGAAAATTGAAAATTGTGAATTGAAAATTTTTAGATTATTTTCCATCCGTCTTCATTTTCTACAATAGTTCCTTTGATTTCAAATCCGCTGGCAAGTTTGTGTCCGCCTCCTCCGAAAAGGTGGGCAAGTTCTGAAACATCGACACCTTTATATTGCTCACTGCGAAGACTTCCTTTGATGATTTTGTTGGCTCTTTGCGATAGGACTAGTGAAAAACTGGTGCCTGGAACAGTGTTTAAAATCGAAGCTATCTGCGCAATGTCATCAGTGGACGCGTCGCATTGTTCGATATCTTCCTGAGTAATGACTGTGGCAATCATTTTGTTTTTCGGATTGATGCGGGCTTTTTCAAAAGCTTTTCCCCAGAGTTTAAGAGTGGTAATTTTTTTGTTGGAAAAAACTGAGTTGACAATTTTTGAAACGGAAGCGCCTTTTTTAATAAGTTTGGAAGCGATGTCCATAACTTCAGCTGTGGTGTTGGAATGTTGAAGATTTCCAGTATCGCTAATGATTCCGACAAGTAAGCAGTTGGCAATTTTCAAATTTATTTTAGCATCAATGGAAGATAAAAATTTGTAAATAATTTCGCAAACAGAAGAATATTTGTCATCAATAATACGCAGATCTGACTCAAGGTTGATATCCGGATGATGATCAATGAGGACAGATACTTGTGCGGGAGAAAGAAGTTTTTGGATTTTTTCAAAACCACGCTCAACGCTGTCGCAGGCAATTACTGCGTCATAGGATTTCAAATCAAGATGATCGGGATAATGAAATTCATCTTGAATTATGTCAAAAAGATATTCCGGGAATGGATCAAGACAGGCAATGTCTGCGTGTTTTCCGATATTTTGAAGATATTCTTTCATAGCCAAAACCGATCCAACAGTATCTCCATCGGGTCGGCTGTGCGCGAAAAGCAATATTCGCGAAGATTTTTCAATTATATATTGAAGAGTTTTGAATTCAGATCGAAAATCGTTTTTCATTGACTTCTATTCTTGCTGGACAGATTTATATTTTTTTCAGAAGTTTTTCGATTATATCAGCTTCAACTTCCGTTGTGTCCAGTTTGAATTTGATTTTAGGGATAATTTTCGTCGGCATTTTTCGGTTAAAAGATCCCTGAATTGAGTACATTTCCTTTTTGAGGGTGGCAAAAACATATTGGGTTTCTTTTTCCGGAAAAACACTTACGGACACTTGAGAATAGCGCAAATCTTTCCCGGTGTCAACCTTAGAGATGGTTACCAAAACTCCCGGTTTAAGACTGAGCTCGCGGGATATAATTTCAGATATATTGTGTCCGATCAGGCTGTTTATTTTTTCAATTCGCAAAGACATAGGATATTTATTAATTACTAATTTTTTACGAATATTTTAATTTAATTGGTAATTCGTAAAAAATATTATATTTTTCTTTTGACTTCTTCTTCCTTGAAGAAAATCAGAAGGTCACCTTCTTTTATTTTTGTTCCTCCTTCAAAAGTGATTCCGCATTCATTTCCTTGTTTCACTTCCTCGGTATTTTTCATATTTTGTTGAAGGTTGATTAATTTTCCGGTACCGATAATTTCAGTTTCTCTTTTTACTTCCACGCTTACTCCTTTGATGGCTTTTCCTTCTATTATTCTTCCGCCGACAATCATATCGTGCTTTCCATTTTTGAATATCGCCAGGACCTTCATTCTTCCAAAATCTGTTCTGACAATTTCCGGAGGAAGCAAATCGGAAAGACGAGAGCGCACCTCTTCAACTAGTTCATAGATAATCCCGAAAGTTTTTATATCCACGCCTGCGCCTTCTGCCATTCTTTTGGCAACTGAAGTTGCGTTAACGCTAAATCCAAGAATCATTGCATCACTGCTACCGGCTACTTTGACATCCGATTCGGTAATGTTTCCAACTCCGGTGGCAACATATTCAATGGCGACCTCTTCTGATTTGAGAGTAGAAAGAATTTGTTCAATAGCCTCCAATGATCCCTGAACATCTGATTTGAGAATGATATTAAGTTTCTTTATTTTTTCGTTGTCGATACTTTTAAAGAGATTTTGCTTGCTAGTTTCTCTTTTTACTCCGGAGATTCTTTCCCCTGTTTTTTCTGATTTAATTTTGGAGATTGATTTTTTGCTGGCAACTTGCACGATATCGTTTACGTTCGGGGTTTTATTGAGTCCGATAATAATAGCAGGGGTTGATGGCCCGACGCTTTCGATGCTCTTTCCGGTGAAATCTTCAATTCTCTTTATTCTTCCATAGGTGTGTCCGGCAGTAATGTCTTGTCCAATTTTCAGTGTACCGGTTTTGACCAACACAGTGGAAATAGGACCTTTTTTTGGATCAAGGTTGGACTCAAGAACAACGGCTAGCCCATCTCTTTTAGCATCGGCTTGCAGGTCTTCCACTTCTGCTAAGAGTAAAATTCTTTCCAACAAATCATCGATTCCAACATTGTTTTTGGCGCTAATTTCAGTGGACATATATTTTCCGCCCCAATCTTCAACCATTATTTCATTTTCAGCTAGTTCTTGCTTGACTCTTTGCGGGTTAGCTTCCGGTTTGTCGATTTTATTGATTGCAATCAATGTCGGAACTTGTTTTTCTTTCAGATATTTAATAACTTCTTTGGTTTGCGGTCTGACTCCGTCATCAGCCGCGACAACAAGAATAGCGATGTCAGCAATACTGACTCCACGTTCGCGCATAGCAGAAAAAGCTTCGTGTCCCGGTGTGTCAACGAATGTGATGATTTGACCTCGTTTACGTACTTGGTAAGCACTGATATGTTGAGTGATTCCTCCCAGTTCTTTGGCTGCCACACTGGCTTTGCGAATAGTGTCCAGAAGAGTGGTTTTTCCATGATCAACGTGTCCCAGAATAGTCACAATAGGTGCGCGATCTTGGAGATTTTTTCCAGCCGCTTTTTCTTTTTTGCAAATGTCGATTAATTTTTCCAGAGTAATGATTTCTCCATCGGAAATATCCAAATCTTGTTCGGTTTTGAATCCCAAGTCTTGCGCAATAATGCTGGCGGTTTCAAAATCAATTTCTTCGTTGATGGTGGCCATAATCCCGTTTTTCATCAATTCTTTGATTACTTCAGAAACGGGCATATCCAAAACATCTGCGAATTTTTTTACGCTTACGATTGGGGGGATTTTGGCTATTTTTTTATTGGATGATTCGGTGGTAATTTCAGTCATTATTATTTTTTTGGGGTTAGTGTGTTAATATGAAAATTTTTCGCGAATATATTTTTTTGTTTAAAGTATATCTATTTCTTTGCGGCGTTGGCAATTTTGACGGCTTCTTTTTCTTCTTCCGTAAGGGTGTATTTTTCCGATTTTCCTTCCAAAATTGGTTTGCTGTAGATGCGAGTTCCTTCGCGCGTGTGAAGTGATGAAATGACCACCCCGGAATTATTGCCATCAAGCAATGCAATAACAAAGCTTTGATTTCCGCCCAGTTCCTTGAAAGGATTAAAGCGAATAACTCCGACTTTGTGCAATCCGTGATGGGCGAGAGTGTAAATTTTATTCGAGGCTTCAAATAATTCCTGAATATCTTTGTCGAGACTCTTGATTTCTTTTTGCTGGGAAAGAATTACTTTTTCAAGGTCGGAGCCATTTTTTCCTGAAAAGAAGGCTTGACTGGACTTGTTTATTTTTTGTATGCGGATAAATGCAAAAATAAGCGCGATTAAGGAGATAAATAGCCAGAAAAATAGCAATAGGATTATTAAAGTTAAATGTGAATTAATAAAATTTTCCAAGCTTTGCATATGTTATTCTTGATTTGTAAGTATCTTAAAACTAGCACTTATTTATTGCTATGTAAAGGAAAAATGATTATCCTTTTTTATTCTTCGAGCAGGTTTATGTAGGAAAGTTGAGAGATGTCGGATTCTTGGAAATCATTGAAGTAGAGAAAATCTTCAGAAAAATTGAAGACTATCTTCGGATCGTTGTTTTTTAGTTGCAAAATATCTTCAATATTAAGGCGATCGCGCAAATCTGTTTCAGCTATCTTCACGGTGCCTTCTATGGAAAAAATTATGTGTTCGTAATCGGAGAACCAATGGACATTTTTAATTTTTTTTGAGAAGCGGGTGATACTTTTTACTTCATTTTCCAGTCTTATCGGCTGAGTATCCCAATCTCTGGTAAAATAGACAAAAATTTCATTTTCATCCCAGAATAGAAGTTTTTTTCCATCATTGGAAAATTGAGCTCCGTCAATGTTTTCCTTGAGTTGATAGAAATAATTTTCGTGTTCTCCATTGTTGTAGATGTAGAGTTTTCCGTTAGTAACAATAGAAATTCGATCTTCATCATATACAATCATTCGAAAATCTCCATTTCCATCTACATTATTAATGGATTGATTGGTTATCTGCTCAACTGATTCTCCGTCTTGAAGTCTGGATCGATAAATGATATTGTTGTCCCGCTTCAAATAATAGACAGAGGAGTTGGAAAGGTCGTATCCATATATGTTTTCTGCAATTAGCTTGTTGTTAGCCGGATCGTTCAAATCTATTCGATATAAATTATTTTCAGAAAGATAGAATATGAAATTTTTACTATTAGGATCCCAGCGTACTTTTTGCAGGTTCTTTTTTTGAGAAAAATCTTCAAGATTAATGCTTTCTTTGGAGTTGATGTCAACTATGAAATAATTTGGTTGACCTACTTTTTGCGAATCAGCGACGACTTTTTTGGATACAGGCGATGCCCCCGCTGTTAGATCCAGCTTTTCTACCGGAATGATTATTTTATCGCCTTGAGGCGACCATTCAACATTTTCTCTTTTGTCTTTTGAAAATGAATATTCAGAAGAAGAAAAAGCAGTTTCTGCCAGATCTTTATTTGTGTCTAGTATTCTTACGATGAAATCGTTGGTATCTTTTTTGTTTTGAACTAGTGCTATTTCTTTGTTTTTTGGGGAGATGAAGAAATCATCCACGGACGGGGACGAAAAAGTTTCTTTGATGTATTCGTTTTTGACCAGGAAAACGTTCCAAAATTCAGCCGAAAGACCGCTGTGAACGGATGTTTTTTTTGTCCAAGTGTGATATCCCGGAAGAGATATTTCTATTGAATGTTCACCTGGTCGAATTCCGTCAAGATGATAGGAATAATTGAGAAAATTGAATTTTCTTTCAGATGCGTCATCGGTATCGATTTTGATGTTTACTCTTTGAGGAATAGACTTGACCGTAACCGATCCTGAGTAAACAAAGATTCCCCGACCGGTATTGTAGCGATAGCCAATAGTGTACAAAATCATCAAAGGAGCGGTTACCAAAAAGAAAACCACCAATATCCAAAAAAATATTCTTCTAGCGCGAAGGCTTGTCATAAGATTAAGTTTAATAATATCCTAAAATGAATGTTTTGTCCATAGATAGTATTATAGCATGTATTTTTGTGATATAATTTAGTAAGTGGAAATAACAGGCAGAAAATTGAAATAGAAATAAAAATGAAGAAAAAAATCAGGACAATTGGGCTTATGGCGGTGGAAATTATATTTTCCGTAGGAGCATGGATATCACTTCACGAAGCGATTATCAATCCGGGTGTTTGGGATTGGGTCGTTCCGGGAATATTCTTTTCTTTGATATTTGTGTTTACACTAGTTAATGCTATTCTGTTGAAAGAAAGATGGAATTTGGCGGTATTACTTCTTCTTTCTTTGGCGCCGAGCCTTTTGTTTGCTTTTAATTTTTGGCA
Organism: Candidatus Moraniibacteriota bacterium; assembly: GCA_023229615.1. Classification (GTDB taxonomy): domain Bacteria; phylum Patescibacteriota; class Minisyncoccia; order Moranbacterales; family UBA9337; genus UBA12151. The sequence goes on along the minus strand of JALNYX010000011.1, from coordinate 8,120 downwards.
TTTGTTGGTGTTGGCGATTTCTTCCGGTTTTTTGTTTTGGGCATCGATGCGAGTGGACGGGGAAATGAAAACGGCTGTCAAGGTTAATCTCTGGCGCTCTGTTCGATTAGGAAGAATGATGATAGTTTTCGGCTTGGCGTTAGCGATAAGCAGCCAGTATTATTTTGAAATTCAAAAAAACGATGCGCAAAGGAAAATTCCCCGGATCAATATTGGTAGTGGCAGTGAGGAAATTATTTCAAAAATAGCCGTCTTTTTTTATCCGGGTATTGATATTTCTGAAATCAGGGGCTTACGGTCGATCAATTGATTTTGCAGTCCCAACAAAACAGTGCGGAAAACGAAGTTGATAATCAGATTGAAGTGAGGCAAATAATAGATAATCAGTTTGGCGATAGTATCACAAATCAGCAAAAGGAAGAATTGGTTGCAAGTTATCAAGAGCAAAGCTTAATATTTTCCGAGAACAATAATGAATTGATTTTAAAAGAGGGCAGGAAACAGATTTCCATTTTAGTTGGCGCTGAAGTAAAAGGGGATGAAAAAGTGGCGGATATTTTTTCTCAGATGATTAATAAGAAGATTGAAGATTTCATTAATTTGAATGTCAACTCTCCCGGAAATGAAAAACTTTCCTATTTGCCGATTATCCTTGCAATTTTGCTTTTTCTTTCAATTCTGTCAGTGGGATCGTTTGTCGGACCGATTTGGGTTTTGTTTGCTCAAGCTACTTTCTGGATAATGGTGAAATTTGGCTGGGTGGAAATTAAAAAAATTTCCGTGGAGCAGGAGGTGATTGAATGATTTCGTTAATCTTTTAATTATATGCAAAAAATAACTAAATTATTATTTGTAGCAGGGTTGATTTTTTGTGGTGTTGTTTTGTGTAATAATAATGCATTAGCAGAAGACTTTTATATTGGATTTGAACAGAGCGGGGATGGATCGGGCGATTCTTGTCTTAATGCAAAATCGTATCTGTTTTATAATACGGGTACAAATTGTGGCGACGGAGTGGGAAAAATTTCTTCCGGTGATCACGTGAAGCTTTGCGATGATACTGGCGAATTCACTTCAACTCTTTCGACTCAATTTTATTGTAATAACTTTACTCTCGAAGCAGCAGAGGGGGAGACTCCGGTTTTAAATGTTGTTTCCGGGAATGCGCTGAATTTCCCTAATACGGGGAAGGCCAATATTATAATTGACGGTTTGACGTTCGCCGGCTGGGCGGACGGTGTCTCCGCGATATATTTTGTGAACGCCGTCGGTCCTATAGAAATCAGGAATTCCAAATTTACCAAATCAAACGCCACGGCATATAGTTATGGTATTAATTTTTTCGTTTCAAATGCGGAAACTGGCGCGGTGCATGATGTTGCTATTTATGACAATGAGTTTGCTTTAAATAGTAAGGTTGAGGCGATTAGGTTTTCAATTTTCACATCAACGGCATCTTCCGCGATTTATAATGTCAATATTCATAATAATGATTTTAATGATGTTTCTAAAGCCGCGCGGTTTTATTTGGACGATATTGCTAAAGAAAATATCTTAGGAAATGGATTTAGACCTTATAATATTAAGTTCGATGACAATGTTGTGAATAAAACTTATTCAGATACATTTGCGTGCCAGGCTGGCATTGCCGAAAATGGGGGAACGAGTAGCGTATCGCGCAATCATATTACCGATTGCGGATCACCGCTTCAAGAAAGGGTGAATTGTTTGCAGTTGCACTGGGTTGACGGGGTGGATATAAACGACAATGTGATTGACGATGTGGATACGGCTACCTGCGATGGCGATGCGATTATTTTGGATTTTGCCAATTCTGATGATGCTTATGTATCGACAAACAATAATGTTTTGCGAAATAGGATATCTAATACGAACGCTGTATGTGGCGGGACTTGCATCTCAGTGTATAAAGGTTCTGGAAACTTTATTGCAGAAAACTTGTGCGACAATGCAACTTCGACGGCGTATAAAGTATCAAATAATGAATCAGCGGGAAATATATTTTACAATAATACAGCTATTGATGTGGTTAATTGTTTTGCTCTTTCCGATGGAGATGATATTGGGGTTCCTGAATCAATATGGAAAAATAATATTTGTTCTCACGCGACGGGTCATGGGTTTAGGGTAGTGGATAATTCAGTATTTCCGACAGAATCGCACAATCTATTTTATGATGTGATTTCGAATGATATTATGCTGGATGCGACTGACTTAACCGCCGATCCAAAACTTCTTCCTGACGGAACTCTCGAATTGGGTTCTCCGGCAATTGATACAGGAATTGATGTCGGTCTTCCATATTTAGGAAGTGCTCCTGACATTGGAGCCTTTGAATATTCCAGCATACAACCTCCAGTTTTAACCTACACCCTCACCAACTTCATCTCCGCCATCACTAACTGGCTTCAAATCGGAAATACCGAATCCGATGTTAATTCAGATGGGGTTGTGAATACGAGGGATTTGGGAGTGATGATGAGTGGGTGGGGAGAGTAGCTTAAATGACAAATTTCCAATTTCCAATGACAAATCAAATAATAGGAATCAAGAAAAATTTTCAATTTCTAATTTTCAATTTTCAAACAATTTTCAATTTTGGAATTTCTAAATTTATGAATTATAATCTGGAAGAAAGAATGATAAGATAAGGGTGGGGAGAGTAGTTTGAGTGACAAATTTCCAATTTCCAATGATAAATTAGAAACTGTTGTAATTTACCAAAATATATGCTATCATACAAATACATTAACAATTTTGTTAACTATTATGTCTAATATTGCAAAAAAGATGCTTTTATTGGTTTCTTCTGGTAAGACTGTTTTTATGACCGCAGAGCTGGCGATTTTCTGGGAAACGGAAGATAAAAATGCTTTGCGCGTGACTGTTTCTCGCGCCAAGAAGAGTGAATATTTGGAGTCTATTCGTAGGGGTGTTTATAAGCTGAAAGATAAAAAAGCAGATCTCTTTGAATTGGCTGGGAAATTGAAAAAACATTCCTATGTGAGTTTCGAGACTGTTTTGGCTCAAGCAGGAGTGATTTTTCAATGGCATGATGAAATAATTTCAGCCAGCGACAGAGGTTCGGCGATTGAAAATGAATTTGGAAAATTTTTATATAGAAAAATTCCCAAAAATGTTTTGCTGAACAATAAAGGAATAATCAACAAAGGAAATTATTTTACAGCTTCGGTGGAACGGGCGCTTTGTGATAAAATTTACAAAGACGGTCTGACATATTTTGACAGCTTGAGCGGAATCGACAAAGAAAAAGTGATTGAAATTTCCAAAATATATTATAATAAAAGATTGGAAAATGATATTAAAAAATTATTCAAATTATGATTATAAACAAAGAAGAGCACAAAAAAATAATGTTAAACATTTTGGCTGATATTTCTTCCGATCCGATTTTGTCGGTTAATTTGGGATTTAAGGGAGGAACGTGTGTATATTTTCTTTATGGATTGAACCGTTTTTCTGTTGATTTGGATTTTGATTTGCTGGATTTTTCCAAAAAAGAAATCGTAATCGGAAAAATGGATGCTTTGTTGGAAAAATATGGGACATTGAAAAAAGACGGAACTTTGCGCCGGAAAATAAAATATTCAGAGGAGTCGGTTGCTTTGAAAGTGGATATCTCCGACCGTGCGGAAATAAACAAATTGAACAAATATGAAGTGAAAGATATCGTTTCAGGAGTGCCACTCCAAGTATTGGTTCAGGGTGATATTTTTGCGCATAAATTGGCGGCAGTTACAGATAGATACAACAGTAAAACAAAAAATAAAGCGATTGCTAATAGGGATTTGTATGATATAAATTTTTTCTTTGATCAAGGATGGAAATTTAATGAAGAAATTATCGAAGTGCGAAGTCAAATGAAAGCCGGGGAGTATCTGAATGTTCTGAAGGATTTTGTTGAAAAAAAGGTGGATGAAAAAAATATTTTAGATGGCATCGGAGCATTGATTGATGATAAAGAGAGATTGTGGGTCAGGAACAATTTAAAAAAAGAATTGATAAGAAAACTGGCAATTCAAATTATGGCGATGAAATGACAAATTTCCAATTTCCAATGACAAGCCAAAATAATAGAAAAATATTTTTTGCCGGGGGAAAGGTGTGGTAAAATGGAGTTGGGAATCAGGAATTAAGAATCAAGAATTAAGAATCAAGAAAAATTTTCAATTTCTAATTTTCAATTTTCAAACAATTTTAAATTTTGGAATTTATGAATTATAATCTTGAAGAAAGAACCAGGATTTTTAGCAAAGAAATGATTAGGTTTTTGGTGAAAATAAAAAAGAATAGGATTAATGAAAACATCATTTCTCAATTAATAAGATCCGCAACTAGCGTGGGTGCTAATTATTGCGAAGCCAACGGAGCCAGTTCAAAGAAAGATTTTAGCAATAAAATATTTATATGCCGCAAAGAAATACAAGAAACAAAATATTGGGTTGAACTTTTGGCCGAAGCCAGTCCGGAAGAAAAAGATAATTTGAAAAAACTTTGGAAGGAAGCTCATGAGTTGACATTAATTTTCAATAAAATTTCTAAAACATTAAAAGAAAAAAGTTTAAAATTAAAAAATTGAACCATTGAAAATTGTTTAGAAATTTAAAATTGAAAATTGAAAATTAAAAACGCAATGCTAAAACTAAAACTCACAATATTATCACTAGCCTTCATATTTCTTCCGACCATCGCTCATGGGGCGACTGAATTTATCTCCGTTATCGATCCTGACAATGGTTCTGGCACAGATTACACATCCCTGTCTGCTTGGGAAGCGGCGAATCAAGTTGATTTGACTGCGGCGACAACCTTGGTAATTGCCGGAAGTCTTACTCGCGGAACGATTGCTGATGGAACTCCAATAACTCAAACTACTTCCGGAGCCACGGCGGTTTGTGTTCATCACAGCGCCACCCAGATGCTCATTTCCACTCTCACTGGAACTCCCAATGCCACCGACACTTGGTTTCCGACAGTTGACGGAAGTGACGTGACCAATGCCTGGACTCCGACCACTGCCGGAGATTCCGCTATTGCGATTGCCAAATGCCGATCCACTGCCGGGACTGCTGACGCGACGGCGGTAACCGTTGACGGCTGGACAACTTCGGCGACCAATTACATTAAAATTTGGACTGACCCGAGCGAGAATTATCGGCATAATGGGGTTTGGGATGAGGGGAAGTATCGGCTAACTCCATCGTCAACTGTGAGTGATGCTGCATTATTGATTGAAGATGAATATGTAAGGATAGTGGGATTGCAAATCATGTCAGCCAATGTGAGTACTCAAGAAGCTATAAAAACTTTTTCTACCTTAGCGGGGGCGATATATATTGAAAGCAATATTATAAATCAACCATCTTCGGGACCAACCGGTATTTATCTTAGAGATGCAAGTCTAGTATTATATATAAATAATAATATTATTTATAATAGTAATAATAGTGGCGCAGGTGCTATTTATGCTTATCCTGACAATGGCGTCGATATCGCATATATTTTTAGTAATACTGTTGTAAATTCATATTATGGTATTTATCGGGGTAGTTTTAGTGGAACTGTTATATCCAAAAACAATATCGCCTACAACAACACCACCGACTATTCTGGCACATTCGATTCATCCTCAACCAACAATCTTTCTAAAGACGCAACCGCTCCGCCATATAATACATATTATACCAACGCCAGCGTTATTTTCGCCGACGAAACCAATCGAGACTTTCATCTTGATTCTGCCGACACTGGCGCCAGAAACCGAGGGGCGATTTTGTATGACAGTGGCGACGATGCCAACCTCAATTTCACCACTGATATCGACAACAACTCCCGATTGGATAGCGCGGGGACTTGGGATATCGGGGCGGATGAGGCGATTACGAAAGTTTACCGATCTGTCGGACCGTCCGCTACGACCGCGCTTGCCACAGGTGTGGCATATGGCAATGTGGAAATAAAACCGGCGTATGTTTCCGGCTCAACCACTAACATCGCCGATTATGTGGCGACTTTTTGGTCTGATTTGCCGACCAATGTCGGAGTAGGCGACGCTTTGCAATATGACGATGATGACGATGGAGATATTGACGCGTCCGATTCCATTGTTTTTATTACCAAAAGGATTGATGCTTCCCATTATTCAGTAAGAACCGCCAGCGGCACCGCGCCGGCTTTCACTCTCGCTCCCGATTCTAATTGGTCGCTTTTTCGAGCATACACAGGGCTTTCCAAAGCTGAATCAGCTTCAACTAATGCGGATGAAAATGATTCTATCGATGATGATTTGGAAAACTTTGACAACTGGTCGAGTGGAAGAAATATTGTAACGAGTCAAGAGCAGTGGAATATTACTTGTTATGCTAATGGGACGACGGCTGATACGGTGGCGACGACGATTGACGGGTGGACAACGAGCGCGGATAGTTTTATTAAAGTTTATACGCCGACAAGAAGCGATGAGGTGGGAGTGAGTCAGAGGCACAGCGGGGTTTGGGATACTTCAAAATATCGTTTGGAAATAACACCAACAGCGGATGCTATGGTGGCAGTATTTATTAGAGATGGAGCAGTTAGATTAGACGGGTTGCAAATAAGTCAATCAACCTCGTTATATGCCAATTCCTTTGGAATTGAAATTATGCAATCTAACGGTATGTTTGATATTTCAAATAATATTATAAAAGCGACATTGAGTAGTTCTGGTTATGGTAATGGTATTTATGTAGTAACTTCAGGCGGTTCGATTACAAAAATTTGGAATAATATTATTTATAATTGGGACAGTGAGGGAAATGATTATATTTATGGAATTGCAGCAAATGCTGGCGGTAATTTGTATGTGAATAATAATACTGCTTATGGAAATTATATTAATTATAGAAATTTTGGAAGCACCGTTTTTGTTTTGAAGAATAACATAGCGCAAAATAGTATTAAATCCAGCGCTGATGCTGATTATATGGGAACTTTTGATACAACAAGCGATTATAATTTAAGTTCAGAGTCTGGCGCTACCGGTGGCGCGCATGACAAAGTTTCCAAAGCTGTCACTTTTTTTGATTCCGCCAATAATAATTTTCATCTTGCTCCTTCTGACACGGAAGCCAAAAATGCCGGCGCCGACCTTTCCAATGATGCCTATATCCCATTCAACACCGATATTGATTCAAGTTGTGGCAATCTTTCCAAATCCCGCGTAACCAACGGCGGAGATGAACAATGCTACACCCGACCAAGAGGAATATCATGGGACATCGGCGCGGATGAACTGATTATCAAAATTTATCGCAGTGTCGCTCCTGATGCTGATGGAACTTTGGAGGCGCTTACCACCGGCGCGACTAACGCGCTGACAATCGCCAGTTCCACCGCCACTTTTGCCACCGCCTTGGCGAACAACATCGGCGTGGGCGATGCTATCCAATATGACGATGACGGCGACAGCGATATTGACGCGTCCGATTCCATCGTTTTCATTTCCGCAAGAACGGACTCCACCCACTTCACCGTCAAAACCGCCAGCGGAGCGATTCCGACCGCCGTTTCCGCCGACACAGATTGGAGTCTTTTTCGCGCCTACACCAGTCTTGCTAACGCTGAAACCGGAACGGAAAACTTGGCGATTGATGCGGATTTGCGGAATTTTGATTCTTGGAGTGGAGGACGGGATATCGCTGCGAGCAGCGAGCAATGGAATATTGCTTGTTATGCGAATGGGACTACGGCGGATGCGACACGAGTTACTGTTAGTGGGTGGACAACAGCGGCGCAAAATTACCTCAAAATATATACACCAACTTTGGTAACAGAGGTGGGGACTAGTCAAAGGCATAATGGCGCGTGGAATACTTCAAAATATAATTTTTCAAATGATATTGACAGTACTGCTGTGTCTTATGTAAGGATTGATGGTTTGCAAATGTTTATGACAGGTGATGACGGAGGATATATGGTGCGCGTGATAAATTCCGGACCAAAAACAGAAATCAGCAATAATATTGTGCGAGCTAATCTTACCGGCTCACAAGCTCATATAGGTATTATGGAAGGGTATGTCGGCATAACCAAGATATATA
>JALNYX010000050.1 GCA_023229615.1 Candidatus Moraniibacteriota bacterium | reverse complement strand
GCAAATTGAAAATCGTAATTACCTTATACAACCCCAATCCCATTAAAAAATATGAAACAAAAACCGCCAAAGAGAAAAGCAATCCTGACCAAAGCGCTTTTTTCCTGCCTTGCGCTCCAATTACTGTCGCCACCAAAATAATCAGCACAGCAAATGCGCAAGGATTGATTGCATCCACCAATGCCGCCCCGACAATAATCGGAAATGACAAATTATTATCTCCTATCTCATTGCCCGTATCTTCAAAGCTATTTACAAAATTAACTGCCGTCCCCTGGGATTTATCAATCTTTTTTTGAAAATTATTAATTATTGTTTCATCACCGGAAAGCACCTGGTCATCAATAATAACCACAGGAATTCCCACATTTTTATATCCTTTTGCGGAAAATATTTTTGCCAAAAGAACTTTATTTTTTTCTTTATCGTAATCAAGATCGATAATATTATATTTTTCATAAAAACCACCCTCCTTTAAAAAAGCATCTACTTTTTGACAATGAGCACACCACGAAGCATGAAAATATACCGCTTGCTTTTTTTCGCTATTATTTTGCGCGAAAGAAAAACTTGGTAAAAGCAAAAAAATGAACATTACCACTAAAAATAATTTTCTTATGCCAAGAGCAAATCCATTTCTTTTAGATAAAAATAATCCATTCATATTTTGAAACATAAAATTAAAGGATGAAATAATAAAAATATTTTTCTTACACTGTCTTTGTGCAGTCAGAACATATTCTTCTCGCCCCAACCAATCGACGACTTAAAATAAATCTACAATAATTCCAAAAGGGACACTTGGAAGAAAAATATTTTTATTATTTCATTCGAAAAACACCGCAAAACTAACCACTGTCATTCACTAGTACATTTTACATTATTTTCCCTTTCTCCTTTCTCTTCTTTGATAATCCTTGATCGCCTCCTCGAATTCTTGTACTCCGAAATCAGGAAAATATTTCTCGGAAAAATACAGTTGCGCATCTGCCGTATCCCACATCAAAAATCCTGCCGACAAATGAGGTTCGCCTCCAGTGCGAATCATATAATCCACCGCTGGCAAATCCCTTGTCATCAAATTTTCCTTAACAACCTCTCCGTTTATATCCTCCATCTGATATTCTTTTTTTACAATATTTTTTACCGCCTCAAGCATATCATCATCTCCGTCATAAGCCAGAAAAAAATTCAGATTATAATTTTTATAATTTTTGGTTTTCTCGATTCCACCTTCCAACGTCTTAATTAATGAAGCGGGAAAATATTGTTTCCATCGACCAATAATATTGATTCGCGCCTCATTTTCTCGCACCTCATCGCTATCGATCAATTTCGCAAAATACCGGTCATAAATATCCAAAAGAGCTTTTTTTTCCAAAAGCGGACGCTTTTCCAGATTTCCCAAAGATGAACCCCAAAAAGAAATATTTTTTATTTTCAAATCCAACGCCCTGCGCACCAGCGCTTCAATGTTTTTCGCCCCTTCTTCATGCCCCTCCCATGGCTTGAGATTTCTTTCTCTTGCCCATCGGCGATTTCCATCAGGGATTATTACAATATGATTTGGCAGATTCATAGAATTATAAGTCTTATGCTTCTTATCTTGTCTTATTTCTTCGCCCGTCATTTCTTTTCCAGCATAATATAATTTTTCAAAAAAAGAAAGGGAGTCCGGCTATTAACCAAAGCTCCCCACAACAGATAAGCGTATTGTACTCAAATTTATGCGATTGCATAAAAGTGAGTACGAGCACATTATTCGAGGTAATTCACTTGACAAGGAGCTAAAGCTGGATAATCCTCCTCATCACAAGAACGTCCACATTCCATCTCTTCATCCTCCTCTGTTACAATACAGTCCTCATCGCTTCCATCCACATCCATGATAACACCTCCTTTTTTTGTCATTTTTCCAAACGGGAAATTTTTCCCGCCCGCCCTATTGTTTTCCTCCGCAATATACCACGCCTCTCTATTTTTTTCAATATCCCAAAATTATTGATTTTTTTACCCTTTATTATACACTTACAATGTAATATACTAATCCAAAGTCTAAACCAATTAAAAACGTAAAAAAAAATATGGAAAATAAAATCAAACTTCTTATTGAACTAAACAAGAAACACTCCGATATGTTTCAAAGCCAGCGGCTTGAAAGAGAATTGTATCTGGCAAAACATCCAACCAATGTGATTGTTTTCAAATGTATGGACGGGCGCATCCATATGCCGACTGTCACCCAAACTCCGCTAGGAATTATGCACCCCTTTCGCAACATCGGAGGAAAATTCGATCTCGGTTGGCCACTTCTCAATGAATCTTTCGACCGCTATGTGAAAAAAGCCGTAGCCAAAGGAAACCGCACGCTCGTTCTGGTAACATATCATTATTCCGAAGGAGATCATCATCGCGGATGTGCCGGTTTTCATTATGATTGTGCAGAATCCAAAAGATTCACAGAAGAATTTCGCAAACAAATTCTGCGAACATACGGAGAGCGCAATGGCGTAGTCTTTCCAATCTTGGTCGGACTGGAAACAGACAAAGACGCTTTGATTTTCCATGGAGAAAATGGACAAATTATGGATGTAGCGACAATTAAAGATAGTGATGAAAAAAATTTGAAAACACTTTTTGGAAAATTATATCCATCAATGCCGGAACGAATTCTTTCTGATTTAATTCCACTGGTACAAGGAAATATGCGTTGCATCAAACAAACAACAAGTAATGGCAAACCTCTCAAGCAAATGGTTCACGGCGAATGGATTCTGGCAGTGGGGAAAGGATTTGATTGGCTACACACGCCGAATATTGCAATGATCGTTGGTCCGTATGACCCGAACATCGGAGAACCGATTCAAACCGCCGCCAATATCATCAAATCAAATATGAACGCAAAACGCGGACAAAAAGAATTCGTGCTTTTGTCATCCGCAGTATATTCCGATGCCGCTGAAATTTCGCGCGCCAAAGAACGCACACTCTATCTCAACCGCCTTACGCAAGACATTATCAAAAAAAATCTGCCTGAAATGGTCGGAAAAATGCATTCTATGGCAGTCATTCTCAACGCAGACACAATGGAAATGCATATTGTAAAATAGAAAGATTCACAAAAAAAGAAAAGGGAATGGCCGAATTTTCGACCAAACCCTTTATGCCCTTATATTGAAAAGGAAAGCTGTCTCCTTCCTTCATCTCGCCCAACCACCTCCATTAGCTTACAAGCTCTTCTACGAAGTCCTGGCAACCTGCGGCTACCCGCCGGTATTTTGGCCATTTGGACACCAATATTATGCAGAGCTACCTTTGCTTTGCCCATAAAAATTCCTTTTTCTCTTCTTTCGCATCTTTGTTCGGTTGGATTCCAATCCATAACTCCCTCCTTTTTATTTTTTCGCCAAACCCATTTACTACAAAACACTCACGATCGCAAGATTTTGTAGTATACAGATTGTTAAAGAGCTACATTCAAATTCAACAAAAAATCCGGCTTTTTTGCCGGGTTGAATTTCTTTTCTATGCTACTACTTTTAAAATTATGAATTCAATTTAACCGGCAAAAAATGTCCCTCGAGAATGAGGACTAGCAAATAGGCTAGCAACATTTTAGCTGATAAATTATTCATACTCATATTCTAGTAAAACAAAAAAATATTGTCAAATTGAATTATCCACAATACCAAAAGCATAACGACAGGCGTATTTTTATTTTGTGAAAAAGTGAAAAAGCAAAAAAACAATAAAATATTTTTCTTACACCGTCTTTGTGCAGTCAGGATAAATTCTTCTCACGCTAACCAACAAATAACTGAAAAATAATTCAGCAATAATTCCAAAAGGGACGCTTGGAAGGAAAATATTTTATTGTTTTTTTGCTTTATATAGAAGGCTGACTTATTCCAAAATTCCATCCAAATTCACATCATACAAAATCGCTTCTTGGATGTGCTTGTATTTGAGAATTTCATTTTCAGAAAACCAAATTGGGATTTCTTTTTCCGCTTCCTCAGGATTTCCAGAAGCATGAAGAAGATTGCGTACGCTTCTTTGATCTGTATCCGCCAAAGCAAATGTATCCAAAGTAAAATCACTACGAATCGATCCCAAATCCGCCGTCAATGGTTCCGTTCCGCCGGTAATTTTTCGCACCAATGAGCAAGCTTGATTTCCTTGCCAAATCATCGCCACCACCGGACCCGCACTCAAATATTTGGCATTGCTCATCATTACCGCTTTTCCATTTTCCATATTAGTAGCATACGGACTAGTCATTCCTTTTTTCTCATACGCCGCTCTCGCCTTTC
>JALNYX010000010.1:17659-25883 GCA_023229615.1 Candidatus Moraniibacteriota bacterium | reverse complement strand
TCTTTTCGAGTATGATGGAAAATATTTTATTTTGGAGGTTAATGTTACCCCACAGTGGCAAAGATTCAAAAAAGCAACCGGCATAAATCCAGCAAAACACATAATCGACTATGCTTTGAGGAAATATGAAGAAAATAAAAATATAATGTGCTGATAATAATAAATATGTTAAAATAGAAGTATTGCTGGAACATATTTTATGTGCTATTGTTGATGGCACTAAATCATAAAAACGAAGTGCATATGAGAAATATTTTTACAACTAGAGATTTCAGCAAGGATAGTGTTAAAAAAAGGAATTGGTGGAAAATTTTTTGGAGAACAGGACTAATTCTGTTTGTTTTGGGTATTGTCTTGGTAATCGGGGTTTTTCTATATTATTCCAAGGACTTGCCAGATCCGGGAAAAATTAACAAAAGAGTAGTAGCGGAATCGACAAAAATATATGACCGTACCGGAGAACATCTTTTGTATGATGTCCACGGAGAAGAAAAAAGAACATTAATTCCTTTTTCGGAAATGCCGGATAGTATTAAATATGCTGCCATTTCTCTTGAAGATCAAGATTTTTACACACATTATGGAATAAAATTGAGTTCAATTGTTCGCAGTGCGCTTATGGATGTTTTGAATCGTGGCAAAGCGCAAGGAGGGTCGACAATTACCCAACAATTTGTCAAAAATTCAATATTAACAACGGAAAAAACTTATACGCGCAAAATCAAAGAAGTAATTTTATCCCTTGAAATCGAACAAAAATTTTCCAAAGATGAAATATTAGGAATGTATCTCAATGAAATTCCCTATGGTTCAAATGCCTATGGTGTTGAGTCGGCCGCCCAGACATTTTTCGGAAAATCAGCCAGGGAACTTTCGTTGGATGAAGCGGCAATGCTTGCGGCGCTTCCTAACGCACCAACTTATTATTCGCCGTATGGATCGCACATAGAAGCGCTCAAGGTGAGGCAGGAATTAGCACTTGATCGGATGGCATCAATTGGATATATTTCCAAGGAACAAGCAGATGAAGCGAAAAAATCTGATGTATTTGCGAAACTAACGCCGAATAGAGAAAATATTTCCGCTCCGCATTTTGTGATGTATATCAAAGATTATTTGGAATCAAAATATGGCGACCAATCTTTAGAGCAAGATGGGCTCAAGGTTTTTACGACATTGGATTGGGATAAACAGCAAATCGCAGAAAAAGCGGTAGCAGAAGGAGCGCAGAAAAATATGCAAAAATATAATGCTTCTAACGCGGCATTAGTAGCGATTGATCCCAAGACCGGTCAAATTTTGGCGATGGTAGGATCAAAAGATTATTTTGATACTTCAATCGACGGACAAGTGAATGTGGCTATTCGCGATAGGCAACCGGGTTCATCTTTCAAGCCGTATGTGTATTTGACAGCCTTTTCTAAGGGATATTTTCCGGAAACGATGCTTTATGATGTAGAAACAAATTTTGATACCGGAACTGATAAAGAATATATTCCGCAAAATTATGACGGAAAGTTTCGCGGACCGCTCAAAATGGAGGAAGCATTAGGAATGTCGCTTAATATTCCGGCAGTAAAAACTCTTTATTTGGTGGGGGTGAACGAAGCAACCAAGATGGCAAAAAATTTAGGAATAACCGGATTGAACTATCCTGATCGGTATGGACTTTCTTTGGTCTTGGGAGGCGGAGAAGTCAAGCTTTTGGATCATACAGCGGCTTTTTCCACATTGGCTAATGGAGGAGTACGCAAATCGAAAACTGCCATTTTGCGGATTGAAAATAAGGAGGGAAAGATTTTGGAAGAATATAAAGAGAGTGAAGGAGAAAAAGTGGTGGATGAAAAATATGTAGCAATGCTTGATTATGTCATTTCCAATAATAAATTCCGAGCGCCGGTTTTTGGGGAAAACAATCCATTGCGATTTGACAATCGCCAGGTAGCAGCCAAGACCGGAACTACTAATGAATGGCGGGATGGATGGACGATGGGATACACGCCCTCTTTGGCAGTTGGAGTTTGGGCGGGAAATAATGATAATTCTCCAATGGCGAAAGCGGCTGATGGGAGTTATGTGGCGGCTCCTATTTGGAGAAGTTTTATGGACCAGGTTTTGGGAAATTATAACGTTGAAAAATTTCCTGAATATAATCCCGAAGAGGCATTGAAGGATGTTAAAAAGGGAATCTTAAAGGGAGAGGTGGAAATGAAAAAAAATGTGGAAGTTTGCGAGATTCCTGGAAAAAAAGATGAATATTGTCTTGCGAATAAATATTGCAAAAAAAGTGAAATAAAAGAAAAAGATTTTGCCGAGGCGCATAATATTTTGTGGTATGTGAATAAGGATGATCCGCAAGGAGATAGTCCGAAGAATCCTCAGGATGATGTTCAATTTGAGAGATGGGAAAAGGGAGTGCGAAAATGGTATGAAGATAATAAAGAAACGAGTCGGTATATCCTAGGAGAGGTCCCTGAAGATGAATGTAAAAAAGATGATTTTGATAAATATATGCCGAGCGCAAGTCTTTCTGTTTCCGGTGGGGATACTTCTGAACTAAAAATATCTGCTTCTGCGGATGCTCCGTATGGAGTGGAAAAACTTAGGGTAGATATTGATGGAAATGAAGTAAAATCTACCGGAGATAAGAGTATCAGTTTTACATATAGCATTCCTGACAGTAAAAATAATTCAACGATTAAGGTAGAGGTGAAATTGGAGGATAAGAATGGAAATACTGATTCTGAGTCGAAAAGTGTTTCAGTAAGTTTTTGATGAAGGTAATATTTTTTGTGAAAATAAAAAAACTTCAGACATACGGTTGTCGGAGTTTTTTTAAAATGGAATTGAAATCATCATCGTTGAAATTATTTTGAGTAATTTCTTTTTTGCAGACTCATAATAATTCCTTTCAGGTGATAGGGATCGGGAACTTTGTGAAAAACGAATCTTTCAGTGGCTCCGGCTGTTTGGATATGAACTTCCCCATAATTTAGGACAGTTGGGATAACTCCTTTTACTTCAGTAGAAACATCTTGAATTTTGGAAAATTCAAGTTCGCCAACTGAGCGTGAAAACAAGCCTTTTTGTTCAATATTAACAATTCTTTTGTCGGTAATAATCCAAACATCAAAAAAATAATCGATCCAGACAAAAAACATAAAAAGCCAAATAAACATCGCAATCGTGCTTTCTGCAAAAATAAATAGATTGGAAAAACTGGAAAGAGCAAAATCTCCCAAGAAGGATGGTGCAATCATTATGGCAAAAATCAAAATAAAAATCATTGCAAAGAAAAGTAAAAACTGCTGGAGAATATTGAACCAATGGCGGCGAACAACTTTGATTATCTGCTCATTCTGTTGTTGCCCCTTGAAATGATAGTCTTCAAATCTTTTCATTTTAAGATGTAGAATTATTATTTTTTAAATATTGAATGATTGGTGAATTCATCTATCTATAAGGAAAAAACATTGTAATTTACAGAATTGTTAAGTTTGATATCGATAAATTCGTCAAAATCAATAGAGGCAAAAGAGGCTATATTGAAAAATAGAATCAGGAAAAAAACTGGCAGGAAAATAAGAAGCATCAGAATTGTTTTTTTCCAGCTGATGGAATATCGAAGGATGTGGAAAACAACAAAAGAAAAGGATAGAAAATATCCCAAAAGTATAATGGAATAAGCAATGTTTATTATAGTGGACATTTTGTTGTTTATTTTTTACCGGCAATGTTTGCGTGAGAATATCTTGATTTGATTATATCACACTTTTTTAGTGAAGTTATTCGGGTCATATCCCAGATGGCGAAATCCTCTTTCAGTAACCACTCTTCCTCTGGGGGTGCGCATAAGAAATCCTATTTGGATCAGATATGGTTCGTAAACATCTTCAATTGTTTGAACTTCTTCGGAGGTGGCGGCGGCAATTGTCTGAATTCCAACCGGACCGCCATCAAATTTTTGAATCATAGTTTCCATTATAATTCTGTCAGCTGGTTCAAGTCCAATATGGTCAACTTCCAGCATATCAAGCGTTTCTTTGGCTATTTTGTCGCAGATAATGTCTTTGTTTTGAATTTGAGCCAGATCGCGAACTCTTTTGAGGATTCTGTTGGCGATGCGAGGAGTCTGCCGACTGCACGATGCGACAAGTTCGGAGCCTTTTTCATTGATAGAAACTCCTAGAATTTTACTGGATCTTTGGATTATTCTTTTTATTTCTTCTGGTGAATAAAATTCCAAACGATGGATGGCTCCAAATCGATTGCGCAGTGGATTGGAAAGTGATCCGAGTCTTGTGGTTGCTCCAATCAATGTAAATTTCGGCAAATCCAATTGGAGTGTTCTGGCTGATGGTCCTTTTCCGACGATGATATCTAGTTTGTAATCTTCCATTGCCGGATAAAGAACTTCTTCGATTAATTTGTTGAGGCGATGAATTTCATCAATAAAAAGAACGTCGCCATCTTGCAGGTTCGTGAGAATTGAACCGAGATCTCCCACGCGTTCAATTGCTGGTCCGGAAGTGATTTTTATTCCAACCCCCATTTCTTTGGCGATAATGTGAGAAAGAGTGGTTTTTCCCAGTCCGGCTGGTCCATAGAGAAGAACGTGCTCAATTGACTCGTTTCTTTTTTTGGCGGCCTGGATGAGGATGTGTAGATTTTTCTTGGTTTTTTCTTGTCCAATATAGTCAGCAAAAGTTTGCGGTCGCAGGGTTACGTCCAGCTTGCTGTCATCCACTTGCTCATTTGAATTTGTAATTGCCATCAAATATGAAACATCAAACATGGAACATCAAATATTGTTCCTTATGTTGCGTGCGTTACATTATATATTAAGTGCTGTCTATTATTAAATAATAGCACTACTTGACAAAAAAATAAAGCTATGCTAGGATAGACTTTCATGGGAATTATCAAAAGAAAGAGTTATTTTTAAGGTTGTTTTTATTAATCTGTAGGCAATTGGGAACTTCTATCTTTTGTTCTCAATTCTGGAAGCTTTTTTGCCCAGATATGGGCGTCCTGGTTTCGACTGTGGCGTTCCTCGGCACTGCTTTCTTCCTGGTTTCAATTTTTTTGTATCAGGCCTGTCTACAGATTAATAAAAGCAACTTTTTTTATTTTTACTTTTATATTAAAACTGTAACTAGTGAAGATTTTTATTCTTCGTCAGGAAGAATGTTTATTTTTCCTGTTACTCTCCAGATTTCTTCCATCGAAGTGATTCCTTCGATGGCTTTTATGATTCCATCTTGTTGCATCGTTGTCATTCCGTCTTCCAATGCTGATTTTAATATTTCTTCTTCACTGGCCAGATTGTGAATGAGTTGTTTTATTTCCTTGCTAGTTTCCATTACTTCAAAAATTCCAATTCTTCCTCGGTAACCAAGATTGTGGCAATTCGGACATCCAACCGGTTGGTAGAGGTAGTCTATTTTTTCCGGAAGATTTATTTTTGCTTTGGGAGAAATAGCTGAAACTATTTTTTTCAAAGATTCAATTGTTTCCTGAGCTGGTTGATATTTTTTCTTGCAATCCGGACAAAGTTTTCGTACTAATCTTTGGGCAATTGAAATATTGAGTGAGGATGCGATTAGTGATTCCCTGGCACCCATTTCAACCAAGCGGGGGATGGAAGCCGGAGCATTATTTGTGTGCAGGGTAGAAATAACTAAATGTCCAGTGAGGGCGGCATCAATAGCCACTTCGGCTGTTTCTTTATCCCTGATTTCTCCAACCAAAATAACATCCGGATCTTGTCTGACAATGGCGCGCAATCCTTCGGAGAAAGTGTAATTGCTTTTGGAAACTTGAGTCTGGGAAATTCCTGAAATTCTGTATTCAATCGGATCTTCAATAGTTATGATTTTTACTCCGGAATTGTTTATTCTGTTTATCAAAGCGTACAAAGTAGTGGTTTTTCCACTTCCCGTTGGCCCGGTAGTAAGGATGAGTCCATTGGGCTGAGTAACTTGTTTTTCTACTTTCTCAAAAGCCAATCCGCGTAATCCCAAATCTTCAACTTGAAGAAGAGTTTCTGATTGGTTGAGGATTCTCATTACAATGCTTTCTCCGAAATTGCCGGGAATAATACTGACACGAATATCCACATTAGCAGCTTCTTTTACCTGAGTTAAATCAATGGAAATATGTCCATCTTGAGCGGAATCTTTAACGTTTAGTTTCATCTTTCCCATCATTTTTATGCGGGAAATAAAACTGGAATATATTTTCGGTGAAAAAGACCCAATGTCTTGTAAAATGCCATCTATACGGTAGCGAAGGCGGACTCCGTCTTCTTGAGGTTCCAGATGGATATCGCTAGCTTTCATTTTAATGGAACCGGCAATGATTATTCCCAGCGCTTCAGTGGTAGGAATAGTCCCAATGTTGTTTTTGAGCTCTAAAAGATCTTTGAATTTTTCTTCAAATTCCTCCAAATCTTCTCCTGTAAGAGATAGGCGGTATTTATCAATATTTTCAACTAAATTCTCTTTTTTATATTTTCCCCAAGCTTTTTCCAAAGATGAATCCGAGCCAACGTAGCGGGAAATTCTCCAGTTATTTTCTTTTGCTAGAGTCGCCACATATTCGATGGCTTCCGGAGATTGGGGGTCAAAAAACAAAATTCTTACAAGATTTCCATTCTTTTGAAAACAAGCAATTTTAAGTCCGCGTGCTTTTTCCTCGGGAATATTTTGCACGTCAATTGAATCAATGGGGAAAATGTGCAGGTCGACATAGGGGATGCCGGTTTTTTCTGATAATTTTGCGGCAATGTTTTCTGCAGATTGTTCTCGAAGTTCAGCAACTAATTTTTGAGTTGATTTATCTCCCTCATCACTTTTTTGTTGTCTGATAATTTGAACCATATTTTTTTTAATTTAATTTTTTTGTGTGTATTAAATTTAAGCATTCGTGGATATTTTTTATACGAAGTTGAATCGTAATATATCCATTCTAGCTCATTTTTCCAAACTTAACAAAAGACTTAACAAAAAAGCAGGCATATGGCCTGCTTAAGATTGGTTGATTTTTTACTGATTAAAGTAGTGATTGTTTGCGTAAATTTTCGATTATTTCTTTTTCGGCATCGGCGATGTCTTTATTGCTAATCGAAAATTCATATATATCGCCTTTGATTTCCCCTCCAGGAACAATTTGCTGGGCATTTTTGATTTTTTCCGTATCGGAAAATTTAATAATACCTTTGATTTTTTCCGGAGATTCATTATAGATAATCAAAAATATTTTTCCAGAAGAATAGTTTTCTTGAATTTTTTTAATAATAAAAGGAATGTCGTTAGGCTTGCTTCTGCTTTGCACAAAATCTTCAATTGAAACTACGGACCAAGCCAAGCGAAGTTCTTCGTTCCATTTGAGTTGCGCCATAAGGCGTCCCCAGAGTTTGAGAAGATTGAAAGGTTGAGTTTTATACAAGTGGCGGATAATATTTTGTTGATCAGCGCCTTTATCCATCAGCATTGCGGAAACTTGCAATGATTTCGGGGTGGTGTGTTTGTTTTGGAAGCTTTCAGTAGCGCTGATTATTCCGCTAAGCAGGCAGTTGGAAATATTTTCATCTATTTCATTTTGAAAAAGTCCGGATAAAATTTCGCAAGTCGAGGAAGCGGTTATGTCGATAATATTAATTTGTCCAAATTTATCATTATTGATGTGGCGGTCGATATTGACAACCGGAACTTCATAGAAAATATCTGGATTTTCTTCATATATTTTTCCGAGAGTTTCTTTGTCGGAAGAATTGAGCGTGATAACGAGATCATATTTGAATTTTGCCGGAATAAACGAAAAGTCCCGTGGGTCGATGGATCCTTGTTTCGGGGTTATATATATGCGCAGTTCCTCAGCGCTTCTTTCTGTCCGGACATCGGTTATTTCATTATGCTTAGTATTGAAAGACAAAATGAAATCGCGGGCACCGGATAGGGAATAGGATAATTTTTTGGGACGGGGAAGGAAATCAAAACGGCCGATATTTTCAAAAGGGTCACTAACCACAATAGTCGGGCTGAGATTTTGATTGGCAAGGAAAAAATAAAAAGCCCAAGCGGCTCCAATTGAATCTCCATCCGGGTTTTGAGGAATAAAAATAAGAATGTCTTTGGATTTCTTGATAATTTCTTCCAGTTGTTGAATCGGCTGTGTTCCCATAAGTTTCAAAGTTTATTTAGAAATATGTTAGTTCTAAAAT
>JALNYX010000010.1:0-17649 GCA_023229615.1 Candidatus Moraniibacteriota bacterium | reverse complement strand
AAACAGATTTGCTTCTGTCAAACGGGCATACAAGATGAGTATAGCGGCAATACTTTACAGAATTACAAGTGCCATTGACTTTTTGGGGGTTTTCGTGTAGGCTACCTAGGTAGTGTAACGAATATCTAATTTCGGTTATTTTATGCAATGGATTAACATTTTGCAAATAATAGTGTCAGTTTTGCTGATAATCTCGATTTTATTGCAAAATAGAGGCTCAGGATTGGGAGCGGCTTTCGGAGGCGACAGTGGCGGATACTACGCAAAAAGAGGCTTTGAAAAATTTTTAGTTTATTTTACGGTAGCCCTCGCTATCCTCTTCATAGTACTGGCCGCCCTAAACGTCTTCGTTGGTACTAAATAAACAGTTAAAGAAAAAATATTAGTATTGAAAAGGTAAAATTAATTCTGCCACAAAACTGGCAGTATATTAATAGGATATTGAGTTTAAAGGAAAAATTGATTTTTTTCGTTTTAGTATTGGTTTCTTTTATCGCTTTGATTTTTTGGATCGGGTATGCTTATTTTTCTTTTACTGAGCCAATTGCAAATTTCGGAGGGAGTTATAAAGAAGGAATGGTCGGACAGCCTTTGTATGTCAACCCATTGCTTTCTCAAACTAGTGAGGCTGATATCAGTTTGGCTCAAATAATTTATAGCGGACTTCTTCGATATGACAAAAATGGAAATATTGCCAATGAATTGGCTTCCGGATATGAAATCGCGGAAGATCATAAATCATACGTTTTTCATCTTAAAGAAGGAGTAAAATGGCATGATGGACAAGAATTGACTGCTGATGACGTTGTTTTTACTATAAATATCCTTCAAGACCCGGCATATAAAAGTCCGGTGCGTCAAAATTGGCAAGGAGTAATAGTGGAAAAAATAGATCAGCATACAATCAAATTTGTTTTGGAAAATCCTTATTTTGGATTTTTGGAAAACTTGACCATAGGCATTCTCCCAAAACATATTTGGGAAAATATAGCTCCGGAAAAATTTTCATTAGCTGAATATAATATGCGTCCAATTGGATCTGGGCCGTATCAATTCTCTGATTATCAGAAGGATTCCAAGGGAAACGTTTTATCCTACAATTTGGTTTATTTTTCTGATTATTTTGAAGGACCAGCTTATATTTCAAAAATAAGTTTCAATTTCTATTTAGACGAAGAGTCATTGCTAAATGCTTACAAGAAAAAGGAAATCAATGGAATTAGCAGTGTTTCTCCGTCAGAAGTGAAAGATGTGGGGTTTGTTAAAAGTACCATTATACATGAGTTCAATATGCCAAGGTATTTTGCTGTTTTCTTTAATCAGAGCAAGAGTGTGGCATTGGCTAATGATGAAGTTCGTCAAGCATTGGACTATGCGACTAATCGGCAAGAAATAGTAGATAGCGTTCTTTTTGGCAAGGCGAATGTTCTTTCTTCTCCTTTTTTACCGCAAATGGCAGAAAGCCAAGGGGAAGGAGCAGGAGAGCATACTTTTGATTTGGAAAAAGGAAAGAAGATTCTTGATGAAAATGGTTGGGAAGTGAAAGATGGTGGTATTCGAGAAAAAGATGGAAATAAATTGGAGTTTAATCTTTTGACCACGGATTGGCCGGAGCTTGTTCAAACAGCTGAGATTCTTGCCAAGCAATGGGAGGTTTTGGGGGCTAAGGTGGATGTTCAAGTGTTGACTATTTCTGATTTGCAACAAAATTATATCCGACCAAGAGAATATGACGCACTGCTTTTCGGACAAGCTACTAGTTTTGACCCTGATTTGTATTCTTTTTGGCATTCAAGCAAGAAATCTGATCCAGGATTGAATTTGTCCAAATTTGACAACGAAGAGGCGGATAAATTACTTTCTGAGGTTAGGGAAGAATTTGATCGAGAAAAAAGAATTGAAAAAAATAGGCAATTTAATAAAATTTTACTCCAAGAGGTTCCAGCCGTGTTTCTTTACAGTCGAGTGTATATTTATCCGGTAGGAAATCAAGTTAGAGGAATTGATGCTGTTGATATCAGCAGTTCTCAATACCGATTTTTTGATATTAATAAATGGTACGTAAAAACAAAAAGAATTTTTAAACAAAATGGAAACAAATAAAATTGACAAATCAAATTTGAGGAGAGTTATTCTTGATGGAGCTAACCAATTTAAACAAGGACTGGAAATCGCTAAAGATATCAAAGTCGAAGGCGTGTTTAAATCAGTGACTCTGTCTGGAATGGGCGGATCCGCTCTTCCTGGAAATGTTTTGCGAGTGTTTATTAACGACTTATTCAAAAGAAATTCTGGGGATAAAAGGAGATTGGCCATATATCAAAATCGTTTTTATTCTTTGCCTCCTGAGGCATATGAAGAATCATTGAATATCATTTGTTCTTTTTCAGGAAATACTGAAGAAACGGTGGCATCCTTTGAGGAAGCAATTGAGAATAATCTTGTGTGTGTGGGTATTTCCAGCGGAGGAAAGATTGAGCAAATGTGCAAAGAATATGGAATACCGCATGTGAAATTGCCAATTCCATATGAAAATTTTCAGCCTCGGATGGCAATCGGATATTTCTTTGTTGCGATATTTCAAATTTTGGTTAATGCCGGGTTGGTAGATGACGCAACGGATGAATTGGTTTTGATGGCGGAAAATCTCAAAGAAGAAACGGAAAAAATTGAAGAAGTGGGTAGAAGATTAGCGGAAAAGATAAAAGGAAAGACTCCGATAATTTATTCCAGCACGAAATTCAAGCCAGTGGCAATGATTTGGAAAATCAAGATAAATGAAAATGCTAAAACTCCTGCATTTTGGAATTTTTTTCCGGAACTCAATCATAATGAAATGGTTGGATTCACAAATCCTCAAGCCAATTTTATTGCACTGATGCTCAAGGATATTGAGGATGAAGCGCAAAATCAAAAACGATTTGATGTGACAGCTGAAGTTCTCCGAGGAAAAAATGTTTCCGTTGAAGTGATTGAGATGGAAAAAGGAAGTGTTTTCTATAAGATTTTTGCCACTCTTTATCTTGGAGATTGGATGTCATATTATCTTGCTTTGGAATATGGGCAAGATCCGACGCCGGTTGATATGGTGGAGAATTTCAAAAAAATGCTTTAATATTCTTGTATAGAAAGCTTTTGATAGTTGAAATAAAACTTAATCATGTAAAGTTAGTGATATTATAAAAAAACTTTTTTATATTGCTTAATTTGTTAAAAAAATAATTTAAAATCCTACTACTTATAAGTTTGTTAATCACAAATAAATAAATTTTTATTTGTACTTTTTCCGGCCTTAAGCATTGCGCTTTTCGGTTGGGTAAATTTGGTAATTTGTAGGATGTAAAAAAATGATAAAAAATAATCAAGGAAGTTCACTGCCTCCAAAAAAAGGAAAAGAAGTGAAAGAAGAAAGAAGACCGGAGAGGTCTTCTCAAAGAAAAGGAAAGAAAAAAAGACCTAGTGCTAATCGAAGAACGATGCCAAGTCGAATCGATTCATTGGTTTCTCATGAGGGATCAGCGAGAAAAAAAGCGCAGGCACAACCTGCAGTAATTGAAAATAAATTGCGAATAATTCCGATTGGAGGGCAAGAAGAAGTTGGACGCAATATGACGGTGTTTGAGTATGGAGAAGATATCGTTATTGTCGATATGGGCGTGCAATTTCCAGAAGAGGATATGCCGGGAATTGATTATATCATTCCTAATATCAATTATTTGAAAGGAAAGGAAGATCGCATTCGTGGAGTTGTTTTGACTCACGGACATCTTGATCACATTGGCGCGACTCCGATATTATTAAATGAGCTTGGTTATCCTCCAGTAATCGGAAGAGAGCTTACATTGGCCTTGGTAAAGAGAAAAATGGAGGACCAGAATCCCGGATCAGCTGCACGTCTTAAGACTGTTTCCATAAAAACCGGGCAAGAAAAGGTTCGTTTGGGTAATTTTCAAATGAAATTTTTTGATGTTGAACATTCGATTATGGATTCAATTGGTGTCGTGCTTTTTACTCCAGCTGGTTCGGTTATTCATATGGGCGATTGGACGCTTGATCTTGGAGACAACAAGAAAGAAGGAAGTTTGTCATACGAATTTTTGCAAAAGTTGCCAAAACCATCAATTTTAATGATGGAAAGTTTGGGAGCTCTTAATAATCGTCCGATGGTAAGTGATGAGGATATGTGGATTAATTTGAAAAAAATTATTGACGGATCTACCGGAAGATTGATTATCGGCACTTTTTCTTCTCAAGTAAAAAGAATCAAAGATATTATCAATTATGCCGAACAAGTAGGGAAGAAAGTAGCCCTGGATGGTTTTAGTATGAAAGCCAATGTTGAGGTTGCCAAGCAATTGGGATATATCAAAGCTAGTAAGGATACGTTGATTGAAATTAACCGTATTCATGATTATCCGGATAATAAAGTGCTGATAGTTTGCACAGGAGCGCAGGGAGAAGTGAATGCCGTGCTTTCAAGAATCGTTACTGATAATCATCGATTTGTTAAACTGAAGAAAAATGACACAATTATTTTTTCTTCGTCGGTGATTCCTGGAAACGAGAGAACTATTCAAAGACTCAAAGATAATTTGTACCGAAAATGCGACAATGTGATTCATAACGAGCTTATGGATGTGCACGTAAGTGGACATAATAATATTCAGGCAATTAAAGAGCTGGTAAAGCAAATTCAGCCAACGTATGTGCTTCCGGTTTATGCGAACCATTATTTTCTCAAAGAAGCGAAAAAGGTGGTTGCCGGAATTGGATTTCCGGAGAAAAATATTTTCATTTTAGACAATGGACATGTTTTGAAATTTGATGCTGGAAAGCTTCCGGAATTGGAAAAAAACAAAGTTGATACAAGTTATGTTTTTATTGATGGGTTGGGAGTTGGAGATATCGGACAAGTTGTTCTGCGCGATCGGCAAGTATTGGCCGAGGACGGAATGTTTGTGATAACGGTTATTGTTGATGGAAAAACCAAAGATATTGTGGGAAACATTCAAATTACTTCCAGAGGGTTTATATATGTCAAAGAGAATTTTGACTTGGTAAATTCCACTAAAGCAGTGGTCAAGAAAGTAATCAAGGAAAATACTTCCCGGGATACTAGTATTAATTGGGATTTTGTGAGAAAAAATATTCGTGAAGAAGTCGGAACATTTCTTTTCCAGAAAACCGAAAGAAGACCAATGGTTCTACCAGTGGTGATTGAGGTATAGAAAATAGTAGTGTTTGAAACAGGAAAAACACTCCGACAAAATCGGAGTGTTTTTATTTAACGGAGTTTTTCAATAAGTTTCAGTCCAGCTTTTATTTGAAAAAGATAGATCCGTCTCCCGTGAAAAACTTGGTAACGATTGAGTCATTGAGAAGTAGTTTAGATGTGATGCTACCTCTGACAGTCACGTTGGTGAATCCCGTAAGATTATTGGCAATGGCATAAGCTCGAATGATTTTTTTATCAAATCTAGCTTGATAATAGCCAGCGCATGTTTTAACGAGTGAAGTGGCGTTATCCACGGCGACGCCATTGATTAAAAACTCAATATTATAAACTTCTATTGTACTATATCCAGGTGTTGAGTAATAGATAGTAGCTTCAACATCATTGTCGCTGTAGCTGTCATCTTCTATGGTTAAAATAATTTTTGCCGGACTAATACTGACAGCGATTGGATCATAGTCAGATCCTTTGGCAATATTTGTGACGCAACACAAAGCCATAAGCACGGAGAAAAGGCTCAAAGCTGAAAGTGATTTAATTTTTTGCATAAATTTCACCTCCCTTCTTTTTGTTTATATATATGATATGTTAATAAATAAGTAGCGTCAAATTAAAACTGAGCCAATAAATAAGAGAGCATAGATACTCGTGTTTATTTTTGGTAAAGTTTTGTCTTTAAGAAGTGTAAAATTGTACCTTTTCGATAACTTATAGGATGAATCGCATTGCACGTTCCGTCGAGTAAAATCATCGATTTCACGAAACGTGAAAAATGGCGGAGAGGGGGGGATTCGAACTCCCGGTACCCTTTCGAGTACACCGCATTTCGAGTGCGGCCCATTCGACCACTCTGGCACCTCTCCAAATTTTTTTATCACTCCCTATAAATATAAAAGTATCTTATTAACA
Organism: Candidatus Moraniibacteriota bacterium; assembly: GCA_023229615.1. Lineage (GTDB taxonomy): Bacteria > Patescibacteriota > Minisyncoccia > Moranbacterales > UBA9337 > UBA12151. The sequence goes on along the minus strand of JALNYX010000010.1, from coordinate 11,507 downwards.
GACATTTGGCAATACAAGCACTTTGTTTTTTTGTCTTTTTGTTGTAAAATAAAAGTATACAGAAATATTTTAATTACAGGATATTTGAAAATAAATGTCTGTTTTAGCAAAAGTGGCGATTTTTATAAAAATAAAAATAAAAAAATGGAAGAAGAAAAAAAAGAAGCAGTAAATAAATTTGCAGATCCATTGGAAATAATGAAGGAAATAGATGTGAAAAGAGGGGATGTGATGGCTGATTTTGGATGCGGAGCGGGTTATTTTTCTCTGCCCTTTGCCAAGTTGGTAGGAGAAGAAGGAAAGGTGTATGCTTTCGATGTTCTGGCATCTTCGCTGGAATCGGTTGAGAGTGAGGCAAAGGTCGGTGGACTTTCCAATGTGGTTACAAAGAGGGTTAATTTGGAAGCTGAAAAAGGATCGGGTCTGGATGATGAAATTGTCAATTGGGTTGTGATGAAAAATATCCTTTTTCAAAATAAAAATAAAGAAGGGATCATAGGAGAAGCCTATCGTATTTTGAAAAAAGGAGGAAGAGTATTGATTATGGAATGGAATGATAATAATTCATCTTTGGGTCCGGATCCGAAATTGAGAATTTCCGAAGAAGAATTGGAATTGATGGTGAATAAAAACAATTTTACAGTTGAAAAAAAAGTAAAAGTTGGCGATTTTCATTATATGCTTATTGCAGTGAAATAAATTGTGTGCAAGGAGGAAAGGTTTAAAATAGACATCATAACAACAATGAAAATAAAATTAAATCGCACAAAAAAGAATAAATTGGTAAAAATATTTTCCGCCGGTTTTTTGATGGCGGGAATTTTGTTGTTGTCTGGATGCGGAAAGACCAATGAATCTCCGTCGTACAAAGTAGATTTGGAAATCTGGGGTCTTTTCGACGATAGCTCTGTGTATAGCGAGATCATCAGTAATTATGAAAAAGCCAATCCTTTGGTCGGAAAGATTACTTATCGGAAGATGACAGAAGAAAATTATCAAAAAGAATTAATAAACGCGATGGCTGAGGGAAATGGACCGGATATTTTTCTTATGAGTAATTCTAATCTGTCTTTTTATAAAAATAAAGTTGCTCCAGCTCCGGATAATGTTTTTTCTCAAAGTGATTTTTTCTCGAATTTTGTTGATGTTGCAAAAGATGATTTTGTTGCCGATGGGAAAATATACGCCGCTCCGCTAAGTGTTGATTCAATGCAACTTTTTTATAATAAGGATATTTTTAATGCCAATGGGATTTCTTTGCCACCGAATACCTGGTATGATTTTACTGATGTTTCCCGGAAATTGACCAAAATAGACAGCAAGGGGGAGATTGTGCAGGCTGGAGTGGCGATGGGAAGTGCGTATAATGTCAATCGCGCAAGTGATATTGTGAGTTTGCTGATGATGCAAAATGGAGTGGCGATGCCAAGTGGAGAAAGTTCACAAATAAATTTCAACAGAATTGGTGTTACGGATGACGGAAGAGAGGCTAGCGCAAGTAACGCTCTGGGGTTTTATACGCAATTTTCATCAATAAGTTCGCCATATTATACTTGGAATCGAGATATGCATTATTCCATTGATGCTTTTGCAGAAGGAAGAGCGGCAATGCTTTTGAATTATTCTTGGAATTTGGATACTATCAGAAGTAAGAATGCAAAATTGAATTTTGCGGTGTCTTCAATCCCTCAGTATCCGGGAACTTCACCGGTGGGATATGCCAATTATTGGGCGTTTGCCGTGAACAAAAGCAAACAAGCGAAAGAAACTCCAATAGGCGGGGCAAATAATGCCGTGAGTAATGATGTTCGAATTCATGAAGCATGGCAGTTTATTAAATTTTTAACAACAAGAAATAGCGGTACTTTTAATGTGGTTCACGCCACTTCCGGAGTAGCGAAGCCTTTTCCGGTTACTATTGATCCGGCGAAACTATATTTGGAGAAAACCAATAAACCGGCCGCGCGAAGAGATTTGATTGAAGCTCAACAAGCTGACCCGATAATTAAGCCATTTGCACTGGGAAATTTGGTGGCTAAAAGTTGGTATCAATTTGATGCGGAAAGTGTTGATGCGATATTTTTGGAAATGATTGATTCAATAAACAAGGGAGATGCCAGTATTGATCAAGCGTTGAAATTGGCAAATACAAGAGTAGAACAATTAAAAAAATAAATTTGATGAAAAAAAATAAAGCAATTGAATTATCTGTTTTGTTATTCGCATTCTTACTTTCAGCCATTCCACTAGCAACAAAAGCCGCTATTGTTCCTTGCGCAACCAGTGAACACCCAGAGCCTTGCACGTTGTGTCATTTTATCGTTGGAATAAAAAATATTATTGATTGGGGAATGGGAATTTTGACATTTGTGGCAATTGGAGCGATTGTTTTGGGTGGAATTTTTTATGTCATTTCTGCCGGAAACCAAGAGATGATGACAAAGGCCAAAAATATCATTATTCAAACATTAACCGGATTTGCAATTGTTCTCGGGGCGTGGCTAATTGTTACTTATTCAATGTATGTCATCGGCGCTTCCAATAAGGAAGGAATAATGCGCACCAATGGCGCGTGGTATGATTTCACTTGCGATACTGTTTCCAATCAATCCGCAACGCCTACTTTCACTTTTTCAACTCCCACTTCCACCACTACGACAACAACGACAACCGGTACTACAGTTGCCTCTGCGGCAGTGGATTCCAGCGGAGTTTGCTTGAATGCGTCAGATCCGGGAACTCAAATCTGTGCCGGTTTCGCTTGTAAGACTTGCAATCTTGATAGTTATCTTACTGCAATAAATACCGCTGCTACTCAATTTGCAATTGATGTGAATTTCGTTAAGGGAATTATTTGCCGGGAATCATCCGGAAACACAAATGCGCAAAAAAATGAATCTGATGGGACGATGTCTTGCGGTTTGATGCAAATTAATGTTACGACGCAAACGGAGTGTGATTATTGGAAAACTCATCCGGCAGAAAATATTCAAAAAGGAACGGAATTATTGGGCGGGAAAATTGCTCAAGCCAAAACAAAAATGAGCGCGCAGGATTACACAACGGTAACCATAGAAGAGATGGCCGCCGCCGCGTATAATTGTTGCGCCAACGGGGAAGATCCGAATTCTCCAAGCAATGATTGTACTTCGGCAACCGGGTGGAATTCGATTCCGAAGTGGGCATGTCCAATTGAGCCGGGAGTTGGTGATTTCAATATGTGTGCGGTTAAGGATTATGCATGCTCAGTGGCGGCTTGTTCTTGATATAAAAAAATGACAAATATTTTTTCAATTGAAACGGTGCAGGCAGGAGTAATCTCTGATGCTCCCACTTTGATGCAAGTGAGCGGGAATGTTTTGAGTTTTCTGTTGTCCATTTTCGGTGTCCTTGCTATAATGAGTTTGATAGGTGCGGGGATGTTGTATTTTTTTTCATCTGGCGACCAAACGCAAATGGGAAAAGCGAAAAAAATGGCATTTTATTCTGCAGTTGGAATCGTGGTTGCTTTGGGCGCGCTGTTGGTTGTCAGGCAAATATCGGCTTTGTTTTCTTGAAATTTGGGGGAATAAAAGGACGAATAATATAAATAAAAAAATAAAAAAAAAGAATGGAGGTGAAAATATGAAAAATACAATTAGAAAAGCGGTTTATGGCGCAGTTTCATCAGCGCTTTTACTTCCAGCATTGGTTTTGGCGCAATTTGAGGCTCCATCCGGATCTGACACTGGACTTCCTGAGTCTTCCGTATATGCCATTGTTCAAAATATTATGTATTGGCTTTTGGGATTGGTTGGTATTGCCGGAGTTATCGGATTTGCAATTTCAGGTATTATGTATCTGACCTCCGCTGGAGATGATGACAGAATGGGAACTGCCAAGAAAGCGATGATTTATTCAATTATTGGTGTTGTCGTTGCTTTGGTGGGATTAGTTGCTTTGTCAGCTATTCAAAATATGCTTGGAGGAAACAATACTCAATTCTAGTTTTAAAAGAAGTTATCAAGAAAAAAATAGTCCCGACGGAAAGTTGGGACTATTTTTTGTAATTTTGTTTTTTTTGTGATAGAATTTGATTGTGGTAATTTTCATAATTTAAAATCTTTTTAATCAAATAAAAAAATGAAAAACAAGACAAAAAAAATCGCCTTGATGGCATTGGTTTCTTCTGTGGTATCTCCTTTGATCGCATCGGCGCAGTGGAACGCGGGATTGGCGAATGCACAACAGTCCGGTCTTCCTTGGGACAACATATCGAGTATTATTGGAAATATAATGTTTTGGTTGCTTAGTTTGGTGGGCGTGATTGCGGTGATTGGATTTGCGATTTCCGGGATTATGTATTTGACTTCCGCTGGAGATGATACCAGAATGGGAACCGCCAAGAAAGCGATGATGTATTCGATTATCGGAGTGATTGTGGCTCTTTCTGGATTAGTGGTGATTTGGGCGGCGAATAATATGCTCGGAGGTTTGAGTAATTTTTAAGTTTAAGAAATATCAGTTTTCGGGATATAAAATTTCAATAAAATGAAAAATAAAATAAAAAACACAATATTATTCTTGGTATTTGCTTCGGGTTTGTTTTTTGCGCTTAGTGGGGGAATGCAGGCCGCGCCGAATTGTAGCGCGACTCCCGGATTCGTTCTTGATCCTTCCGGAGTTTGTGTGCCAAGCACTACCGGATTGCCTGATCCGGCAGGAAGCGATCCGGTGGCGACCATTTTGATTAATGTAATGCAATGGCTATTGGGAATATTCGGCGTGGCGGCGATAATCGCTTTTATCATTTCCGGACTTCAGTATATTATGTCAACCGGAGAACAAACTGCGATGGAAAAAGCCAAGCGGAATATGCTCTATTCGATTATCGGAGTGGCGGTGGGATTGGCAGGACTTTTGATCGTTATGGCTATCAATAGTATGTTGGCAGGAAGCACAACTTTTTAATTATAAAAAAATGAAAAGCAATAAAATATTTTTTGGTCTAAGGGGAAAAATGGCAATTTTTTCTTTTTTAATGTTGAGTTTGGTGAATTTCGGAACTTCAAGCGCGCTGGCAAATCCCAATGATTGCGCCAGTGCCGGGGGTGTTTGCTCAACTACTAATAATTGCATTAATGTAGCCGGAAGCACCGGAGTTCAAATTCCTACCGTTTGGTGCGATTGGGGAACAACCCAGACTTCAGCTTGTTGCGTGGCGATTGCTTCTGCTAGTACTTGCGCGACTGCCGGAGGAACGTGTGTGGAGGTCGGAGTTTGTACGGGAACACAAACCTCTGATGCATGCAGTGTTTCAGGACAAGTTTGCTGTGTTTCTGGAAGTACTCCGTCAACGAGTGTTTGTGAAACGTTAGCAGGCGGAATATGTGAAGTTGGAAGGTGCACATCCGGAACGCAAACTTCTGATTCTTGCAATGATGCCGGAGAAGTTTGTTGCGTCAATAGCAGTTCTTCAGGCGGAAATGTTACTACTGAAACAGGAAGCGGAACAGGAAGTTGCGCAGATGGATCGATTTGTTTTACTTCTCCTTTGGCGTTTACAACAGTCGAAGGTGTGCTGGGCAGTATTTTGAGTACTTTGCAAGGGATTATCGTTTTGATTTCAATTGTTTTTATTGTGATTGGCGCAGTAATGTATATTATGTCGGCAGGCAATGATGATATGATAAAAAAAGCCAAAAGCGCCATCACCGCTGCAATGATTGGATTGGCAATCGGAATTGCCGCGCCATCATTTCTGCGGGAAATTGCGACAATTCTGGGATGGGGAAATGATAAAATTAATAATCCTGAGGTTAGTGGCGCTCTCACTTTGGCGCAGATTGCCACCAATTTGTTGAATTTCTTATTGGCGCTTGTCGGAGTGTTGGGAATTATTATGATGGTTATCGGAGGAACGATGTATTTGTCTTCAGCGGGAAATGAAAAGAAAATTGATACTGCTAAATCAATCACTAAGTGGGCGATTATTGGAATTGCAGTAGCCTTGGCGGCATTGGTAATCGTGCGCCAGATCGCCAGATTCTTTGTGTAATAAAAAATTTTTGCAAATATAAAAGGCGCGGATTCGATACTACGAATCACGCGCCTTTCTTCACAATGGCTCAAAGGAAATCATAACTGCATTTCCTTTGACCATTTGAATTCCCAACGGCAGTTTGAGGGTTACCACAACCCTGCCGTCGGAATTTACAACCGAATTGTTTGGCGACATATTTACCAATATGCCGCCGTAATAATTTTGTCCCTCCCCGAGCGGTGATATGGGAAGTTCTTTCCCGGTATTCACCGCTACTCTCATTCCGGGGATGATATATTTCTCATCTGCCATAATGGAAAATTTCCACTTTCCTTTTCCTAGCGGAATTTCTGCCGGAGTGGCACTGGGAATGTAGGAAATTATTTGGGGTCCGGTGGACGGATTAATGAATTTTGCCACCGATAGCTCTGTTTCGGTAGCTCTTTTTGCGAGGGATGACTTTATGTTTGGTGTGAAACCAAATATAAATTCAGCTAGGAAGACAATGATAATAATTGTCCCAATGAATCGGAACACGGTGGTGGCTGATTTCCAATTTGCAATGGAAATAGCCACAATTATCATCATTGCTGGTAGTAATAATGATGCCTTTCCCTCTGTGTAGTTGATGTATACGGGAAGGGAAAGGAAGATCATTGTCTGAGCCAGAAATACATTGGTAATGATTTTCCAATATAATTTAGCCAGTTCATTGTCTAGCACTCCTGGCTGATTTGAGGTGATGCGCAGAGCCTCAAGCCCTTCTCCTGTCAAATGTATAGTCACATAGCGCTTTATAGAGAAAATTCTATATGCGCTGAAAAACCAGCATATAACGGGAAACCAATAGGCGTTTTCAATTGTGGGGCGAAAAATTACTATTGATAATGCTCCGATTACAGTTGAAGCTACAACGGCAAGAATTGCGAAGCGCAACTCATCAATTTCATCATTTCCCCATGTAGTTAAGATGTCCCACAGTCTTGTAAGCATTTTAATCTCCTTATCTATTTAGGAAGAACTTCTTGATCCAACTTTGCTGACGATAACCGTCCGCTCTTGTTGAAACTTTTTCTTCCAGTTTAGTTGTGATTTCAGTGGCTTTTTTCGAGCTTGATTGAATCCACGCCATGGCTGCTGGTATGGCAGTTTTCCTTGCCCAAAGCTTGAACTCGTCAAAACTTCCGAACGGAGCGTCTTGCATTGCCCCAGTGATATATATCGCCAGACGAAATTCATCTTTATTGGCGCACTCTTTTAACATCTCTTCCAGAATGAATAATCCTGGCGGAGATCCTTGTTCTTTTACATCGATCGCAATGATGAGTCGGAAATTTCTTACATAGCGAGTTTTATTCCGAGCATCTTCCTCATCTAATTCTTTTATGACCTCACGAAGGATACTTTTCCTATTATTTGGGTCTTGCGCTTTGGCCAACAGAGCGGAAAAATATGTTTCATCATCAAGGCTACGACCTTGACTATCTACCATTTTTTCTACTACTTTTTCTCCGAGTTTTCCAGTGGCGGCACCGCTTAGGGATCGCCATATGTTTGCTAAAAAACGGAAAATGAGTCCTTCCGTTATTGCTTCACCCAAAAATCTTCCTATCGCCATAAAATCCTCCTTGTCCTTTTGGACTTTTTTGCATAATATTAACTTGTCAAAGAGCCGGGATTGGCTCGTTTTTTTTCTTAAAACTTACCAGAGCCTGACTATAGGGACTATCCCTATAACTCTCTATCCTAGCACATTTTGACAAAAAAGTCAATAATTGACAGAAGGCGGATGAGATGCTATACTGAGCATAAGATTGTGATGGCAGATGTGTTCGCTCGAAAGGCGAACTTTTTATTTAACTGCCGGATACAAATAGGTCAATGAGAATATATTAAATAGTGTGATAATTTACAAAGTAATAAAAATAATTTTAAATTTATGGCGGCAAAAAAAAGCAAGAAAACAGAAGAAAAAGAAGCCAATGCGAAATTGGTTGAATTTGGAAGCGCAATTACTCAAATTGCTGACGAAAAAGGAATTGATAAAGGAAAAATCATTGAAACCATTGAAGCGGCTTTGGCGGCGGCATATAAGAAAGATTATGGAAAAAGAAGCCAAAATATTCGCGCCGAGTTTGATGAAATTTCCGGAAGAACCAAATTCTTTTTGGTAAAAGAGGTAGTGGATGAAACAACTCGCGAATTTGTCGTCGAAGAAGAGGAAGAAAAGGCGGATGAAAAAGGAAAAGCCAGAAAAGGCGCCGGTAAATTTGAAAAATCTTCCGTATCCGCAGAAAGCTCCGATGAGGAAAAATTGCCACGATTCAATCCGGAAAGGGATGTTATTTTGGCTGAGGCAAAAAAAGCAAAAAAGGGAGTAGCACTGGGAGATTTTATCGAAACTGCACTGGAAAGCAAAGATGATTATGGACGAATCGCCGCTCAAACCGCCAAACAGGTAATTATTCAAAGAATTCGTGAGGCCGAAAGGGAAGCAATGTTCAAGGAGTACAAAGAAAAGGAAGGCGAGATTATCAGCGGAACAATTCAACGAGTGGAAGGGCGCAATGTGTTTATTGATATGGGAAAATCCACCGGAGTTTTATTTCCATCAGAACAAATTGAAGGAGAAAATTATCGAATTGGACAAAGAGTGAAAGTATATATTGTGAAAGTGGAATCTGATACCAAAGGACCTGGAATTTTGCTTTCTCGCACGCATCCGGAAATGGTGCGCCGGATTTTTGAATTAGAAGTGCCGGAAATATTTGCCGGAACAGTGGAAATCAATGCGATTGCCAGAGAAGCCGGAGGACGAACCAAGATTGCTGTTTCATCCAAAGAAGAGGGAATTGACCCAATTGGATCTTGCGTGGGACAAAAAGGAACTCGTGTGCAAGCGGTTATTGAAGAATTAAGCGGAGAGAAAATTGATATTATTCAATGGAATAAAGATCCGAAAAAATTTATCAGCGCGGCAATGAGTCCGGCCAAGGTTCTTTCAATTGAAATTGATGAAGCCACCAGGCAGGCTAAAGTAATTGTTCCTGAAGATCAACTTTCATTGGCAATTGGAAAAAGAGGGCAAAATGTTCGCTTAGCAGCCAAACTTACTGAATGGAAAATTGATGTGATAGGCGGAAAAAGCAAAGAAGAAGTAGCGCCGGAAGGCGATGAACAAAAAGTAGAAAACAGCGAGCAAGAGGCAGTTAATGATGAGAAATAGGCAAGCAATGAACAGGAAACAGTGAACAATGAATAAAGAACAGTAATAAAAAAGAGTAAATACTAATAAAATAAAAGAAGTTTCTGTTTTTAAATTTTAAATTTAATCATTGAAAATTGATTGAAAATTAAAAATTTAAAATTGAAAATTGACACAAATTATGAATATGTGGCATGAAATATCTGCGGGTAAAAATGCTCCGAAAACTATCAATGTTATCATTGAATGTCCTCGCGGATCAAAGAATAAATATGAAATCGACAAGGAAACCGGGTTGATAAAACTGGATCGCGCAATGAAAACTTCTCAAGATTACCCTTTTGATTATGGGTTTGTTCCGCAAACTCTTTGGGAGGACAACGACCCATTGGATGTGATTGTGCTTTCAACATATGCTCTAAGTCCGGGAATTTTGGTGGAAGTGCGCCCGGTAGCTGTGATGAGAATGATTGATTGTGGGGAAGGGGATGACAAAATCATTGCTGTGCCGAAAAATGATCCAAGGTGGGATAATGTGAAAGATATGAAGGATTTGAATCCGCATATGCTCAAAGAATTCAAGCATTTTTTTGAGACATATAAATCCATTGAAGAGGGAAAAGAAGTTGTGATCAAGAAAACTGAAGGAAAGGTCAAAGCACTAGAAGCGGTCAAAAAATCTTTAAAAATGTATCAAGACAAATTTGGGAAATAAAGTTTTGTTTATCGGATAATTCTTTCGGAATATAATTTTTTAAAAAAACCTCGGGCGTGATTTTCTGGCAAAAAATACTTCATTCGTTTTGCATTCGCGCAAAATTTTTGAATTATTTACGTATTTTTTGAGAAAATCATCTCTCCCTCGAAATTTTTTTAAAAAATTATATTCCGAAAAAATATTATTTGGAAGTGTATAAATTTTAAAGAACTAAAAATCATGGATATTAAAAAATTGGAAAATTCGGAAATTGAAATAAAAGCATCGATTCCTTGGAAGGAGTGGGAAAAATATTTGGATTTGGCGACGGAAGAAATCTCAAAGGGTATTAAGATTGAGGGATTCCGACCCGGAAAAGCTCCACGGGATATGATTGAAAAGAAGGTTGGTAAGGAAGCAATCTTGAACGAAGCAGCTGAAAAAGCCATCCAAAAAAATTATGCGCGCTTGATTATGGATGAAAAAATTGATGTCATTGGCGCTCCACGGGTGGAGATTTTGAAACTGGCCGAGGGGAATGATTTGGAGTATAAAGTGAAAACTGCTGTTATGCCAGAAGTGAAAATGGAAAAGTGGACAGAGGGGGTGAAAAAACTTAACAAGGAACAGGATGGAAAAAAGATTGAAATAAGTAAGGAGGATGTCAAAAAAGAATTGGAAAAATTAGCCAATAGTCGGGTGCAGATGATAACGGTTAATCGCGAGGCAAAAGAAGGGGATAATGTGGAAATTGATTTTCAAGTGAATCAAGGTGGTGTTCCGATTGAAAATGGAACAAGCAAAAAGCATAATTTGATTTTGGGACGGGGAGTTTTCATTCCTGGTTTTGAAGATAATTTGATTGGTGCTAAAGCGGGAGAAGAAAAAGAATTTGAATTGCAATTTCCCGAGGATTATCACGCTAAAAATTTGGCAGGAAAGCCGGCGCAATTCAAGGTGAAAATTAACGTGGTTCAAGAAAGAAAAACCCCGGAAATCAGTGATGAATTCGCTGTTTCTCTTGGAAATTTCAAAAATCTTTTGGAATTGGAAAAAAGTATCGAAGATGGAATTTCCAAAGAAAAAGAAACTCAGAAAAAAGAAAGTGCACGAACTGCCATTGTGGAATTTTTGATTGGAAAATTGGAAGTTCAACTGCCGGAAATTTTGGTTCACGAAGAATTGCATCGAATGATTGGTGAATTTGAAATTCAGCTTCAAGGGGCGGGAATGGATGTTGCGACTTATTTGGAAAAAATGAAAAAAAGCCGGGAGGAATTGGAAAAAGAATGGAAGCCACAGGCGGAAAAAAGAATCAAATCGGCTTTGGTCTTGGAAGAAGTTGCCAAACAAAAAGAAATAGAAATTTCCAGTGAAAAAATTGAAGCGGAAATGAACAAACTTTTGGCGCAGTACAAGGGAGTGAAAGATATTGAAAAGAATATGGATATGGAGCGCGTATATAGTTATGTCAAAGGAATGCTGATGAATGAAGAAGTGTTTAAGGTTTTGGAAAAAATGTAAATTTCAAAGTTGTTATCAGTGTGGAATTTCCTGAAAAATAATAAATTTTTCTTTTTCCA
>JALNYX010000009.1 GCA_023229615.1 Candidatus Moraniibacteriota bacterium | reverse complement strand
AAGAACATTTGTTGAAGAATTCTCTCCATAAAAAAACAAACTACCAACAGAGACATCAACAATAATAATATCTCTATACCCTCTATTCCTAATAATGCTTCCATAATCTCTCCTCCCTAATGATTTTAATAAAAAGAACTGCCAATTTAAATAACCACAGTATTTCATATTAAAATAATATCAAAAAAATGTCAAAACAACATATTGCAAAATCGGCGTTGTGGGTTGTGCTTTCGGAGATCGTTTTTAACTTGTCCGGTTATATCATCCATAGCGTTGTCGGGAGGATATTGGGTCCGGCGGACTACGGTCGTTACGGATTGGTCGTAACACTCACCACAATGGTAATTATCTTGATTGGAAACGGAATTCCTACCGCGATGGCAAAATATATCAGCGAAATATTTGAATCCAATCCGGCAATGGTCCTGGCAATCAAACGGAGGGCGATTTTTCTGCAAAGTGCCGTCATCGGAAGCATAACCTTGCTGTTTTACCTCCTTTCGCCATTAATTGCGAGAATATTGGGTGATCCAACACTTACTCACCTCTTCCGCATCTCAACCTTGATTATTCCAGCATTTGCGGCGGCTTCTTTTTATTTTTCCTACTACACCGGATTACATCTTTTCAATCTTCAATCAATTCTCAAAGTTTCCCGTTCTGCAATAAAAGTTATTGCTATCGTTTCGCTGGCATATTTTTTCCATCTCAAAGGATCAATTATTGGATATATTGTCGCTCCGGCATCAGTTTTCTTGATTGCGTGGTTGATTGACAAATTCAGCGTTACAAAAAAAATTCGCGCTCAAATTACCGCTCAAAAACTTGAAACCGCTTCATTTCCATGGCAAAAACTCACGAATTATGCCTGGCAAATAATCCTATTTTTTCTGGCATATGAACTTCTTATCAGCATTGATCTCTACCTTGTCAAAGGAATTTTGCATAGCGACTATCAAACCGGAATATATAACGCCGCGCTTACGGTTGGACGCATTCCTTATTACATTTTTTACGCTCTTACGATAATTCTCCTTCCGAAAATTTCCAATTCCACGGCGCAAAACAATCATAGTGAAACCAATAAAATAATCAGCCAATCACTCCGAATTATGACAATTCTATTGGTTCCGGGAGTGGTTTTAATGTCAGTTTTTTCCCGTCCGATAATAAAAATATTTTACAGCTCGCAATATATTGATGCCAGTGCGCCAATGTCGATTCTTGCTATTGGAGTGGGATTTTTGACCGTATTTTATGTAATGAGTTTCGTAATGAATGGAGCCGGAAAAACAAAACAGCCAATGTTTATTTCCATATTCGGCTTGATTATTAATACCACTCTCAACTATGTCTTGATAAAAAAATACGCCTTAATTGGAAGCGCCATCGCAACCTCTATCAGTTCATTTATTGTTATGCTGATCGCGCTCTATTTTATTCATCGGGATTTCGGGATTACATTAAAAATGAAGAATTATTTAAAAATAATTTCAGCAGGAATTATTATGTATTTTCTTTCCGGATTCTTCTCCCAAGGACAATTTATTTTCTTCTTGTGGTCAGTGATTTTATTTGCTATTTACGCTGGAATTTTGTATTTTTGGGGGGAAATAAAAAAAGAAGACATTGCCTTCTTTCAAAAAATGCTTACCCGAAAAAAATAAACGGATTATTTCTTTTGGAAAACGTCTTTCCAATATTCATTTTGACCGCTGTCCTCCTCTAGTTCCGATGTTGCAGGATCTTTAACTGCTTCGGATAGGTCGTCTAATATATCGGAGTTTTTAATTTCAATTTTTAATATTCCCAAGCTTCCTACGGAAAAATCCTCCTTTTGATTGGAATATTTATTCAAATCCTTCGGCATTTCATCTCCGTTTCGAAAAATATAGTAATAACAAGCGGTTGAGTCGAAAGAAAGATTCTCACTAATCTTAAATGCGTGCAATTTCAAATTTTTGTCAGTATAAGTGAGCGCGTAATCAAAGGTATCTTCAAATTCAGTGACTTTTTTGGAAAAAGAGAGATAGATATTTCCTTGCGGACAATCTCTTTTTAGCTTATCTGCAGAAAACACAAATTGCTCCCAGAGTATCCAAGCGCTGTCTTTTTTTGTTTTCAGGATAATAGTATCTTTCGGATTAACAGCCTCGTGTGTCGACTTTCCAAGCTCACGAAACCAAATTGCTACAAAAAAAACATTACTGGAAATAATCACAGCCGCCAAAAACAAAAGGGAGAATTTTGCAATATGGCTTTTCGCTTTTCCGACAATTATTTGGGCAATCAGTCCGAGAAAAATAAATAGAACGAAAAAAATCGGCAAATAGAACCGAGGTTTGTCAATTGAATATGCCAGCGGAATATATACCAGAAAAAAAGTGATAAATAAAATCAAGTTGAGCAAAAGAAAGTTCCTTTTATTTACATCAGATTCTTTTCTTAACGATGCAATTAAAGCGCCCAATCCAATTACTACTAAGAAACTTCCTGCATAGTGAAGCAGTTTATTTGGTCCGAAATACCCGGTTATTATCCGGAAGGTATATTTCCCGAAATAATAAAAATCTTTTTGCAAATTCTTGAAAAATGAATGTTCTGATGATTTTGAACTGATTGAAGAAAAAAACAATCGAAAATTTTCCCCATTATTCAAAATATCGCTCACGATTACCGGGATATAGAAAAATATTATAACCAAAAAAAACAACCCGGCTTGCTTCCAAGATATGAAGCGAGTGATTTTTCTGTAATTAAAAGTCAAAAAAACGATAGTTATTACCGGAAAGGCCACGAAGAAAGTAAAATGCAACTGCGATCCAATCGCATACGCAAAGCCGGCCAGTGCCGCCCACCAAATATTTTTTTCTTTTCCCAGTTTGAATATTTTCAAAAGAGCAAAGACAAAAAGTAACGAAAAGAAAATTGTTGAATTTGGATTCCAGGGAAATCTGGCGTGTTCAATGGCAAGATATGAAAGAGAAAACATTCCAGTCAAAACCATCGTCCAATCTTTACTGAAATATTCCTTGGAAAAAAAATAAAAAATCCAAATTGAGAGAAGCGAGAAAATTAAATTCGGGTATGCGGTAGTCGGCAACGCAACATTGCCGGAAATAATGCTAGAGCCATAAAGAAGATAGTAATAAGCCGGACCCAAATGCAATTTCGTCCCACCGGCACGCGGTCCCAAAAGAGGCAAATCCCCCACTCCTCCTTCAAAGGCTCGCGAAACCTTTATTCCATCACGAACCTGATCGCCTTTGGCCAAAAGCCAATCATTAAAGTTATAAACGCGCAAAAAAACCGCCAGCAAAATTATTGCCCAAAATAATGCAACCTTCCAATTAATTTTACCTTTCAAATTAATCATTTATTTTCTCTATTCAATTGAGTCGATTCCTTCCTCTTGCAATGCATCTCGATTCAATTTTTTGCCGAATACATCCGACCAAAATATTCGATCAGAAAGACTGCTTTCTTGATTAAATCTGAACTCTTGGGAAATTGCTCGATTAGGAATATTAATTTCAACAACATTCAATTGGCCGAATTGTTCCTCTGAAAGTATTTTTATTTCACTATTGAATTTACTTTCAATATAACTCTGGCTTTCCACATCCGATGGGACAACGGCAAAATATTGAGCATTTGGATCATCGTTCATTTTTAAAGGCAAAAAAACAAAAGAAGGATCATTTTTTTGGCGAAAAAGATATTTCAAGGGAGCGATATGTTCCGGTTTTACGTAATAATAAATATTCGCTCCGATCTTTTTGTTTTCATATATATAATTTGCTACGCGCTCCAATTGACCGAGTGTTACTCCATCTTTAGTTTTCAGAATAAGCGTCCTTGAAGTCGAGATATCCTCATTTTGCGCACCAGCTTGCTCTTGAAACCAAGCGCGAGTTCCTTCTGCATTTACATTCAAAAGAATAATCGTTGCTCCAATAATAATCAAAACTCCTCCTTTTTTTATTTTTTCTTGCAATAACTGAAAAAACAATCCAATAAAAATATACGGGATTAAAAAAACCGGAATAAAAAAACGCGGACGAATTTGATATGAAACCGGAACGGTCAGGATAAAAAACACGCCTGTCCAAATTAAAACGAGCATAAGAAAATCTTTTTGCTTTTGATCCGAAGATTCCTTCATTTTCCATCCTGCCAAAAGTATTCCCAACACGATCAGGAATGTTGTGAATTTGATTGGCACCCCGCCGTCCTTGTATTTTCCACTATAACAATAAGAGGTTGTGATCAGGCAATAATTTTTCATATTCTCGTCAAATCCTCGTTGCAAACTTTCATCAAAAGTCTTTTTCTTGGTTGCTGGTTTGGAGGAAAGAGCTGAAATGAAATTTTTTGTATTTTCCCCGTTTCTTTTTATATCACTGATAATCACTGGAGAATATGTAATAACAAAAACTGCTAAAATTATCAGCGCATATGTGAAAATTTTTCCAATAAAAATCCTGTCTTTGAGTTGCAAAATCTTTTCTTTTTTCCAAGGTTGAAACTTGAGCAATATAAATAATCCCGAAGCACCAAGAAGCATAAAAAAACCAAAAAAATGCAACTGGGAGCCGACAAAAAGTCCGATTGCCCAAAGAACCAGCCACCATTTCTTTCTTTTTTCATTTCTTTCGCGGAAAAATTGCAAAAGTCCGAAAAAGGTTAAGATAGCGAAAAATTGCAAAGAGTTTGGATTCCAAGCAAAACGTGAGTATTGAATTATAATAAAAGAAAATGAATATAAAGCAACCAGCAGAAGAGAGATGAGATTATTAAAATATAAACGCAAAAAGAAAAAAATCAATATTATGGCCGCGATTGAAAAAAATAAATCCGGATAGGCAAAAACATCCGGACTGGTCGAGTGAAAAATTTTTCCGGAAAGATACTGAAAATAATAGTAAGCCGGACCTAAACGCAAAAATCCCACACCTACATCCGTCGCCCCGGCGCGCGGTCCTAAAAGAGGAAGATTACCCGCTCCATCAACAATAGCCTGGCTAATGAGCAAGGAATCACGCGCTTGATCCATTTTAAAGTAAAGCCAGTCATGGAAGTGATATGTTCGCAAAAATATTGCTACGAATAAAATTAGTGCGAGAGTTAAGATGGTTGCCTTGTTTTTTTTCATAATTTTTTTATTCCAAACCTGCTAAGTCAGCAGAAATTACGGTTTCATTATCAATATCCAATATATAATAACTTCCCAAGCGATCTTTGAGTGTCAATGGATTTCCCGCCCAATAATGTACGCCATTAATTTCTGCGTCAAATTCCATATGCCGATGACCAAACAGTACGAAAACAATGTTATCACTTTGACTGAGCAATTTTTCAAATTCTTTATACTGTGGGGTTATTATGAAATTTTTAGTTGGCTCTATTATCGGAACATGCATAGACAGAATTATTTTTTTGTCTTTATGAGTATTTTTCAAAACATTCTTGAACCACTCAAACTGTTCGGCATCAATTTCACCATTTGGATAAATGTCAATTTTTGCGTTATTTAAAACAATTACCATTATATCATCTCCGATATCAAAAGTGTAATAATTTTTTTCCAAGCCTAGTTGCTTCATTATGCCATTTTTTTCTCTATCATGATTGCCCTTTGTCCAGATGACATTCATTTCATTGTCCTTAGCGATAGCAACGAGCCGTTCGGCATATTTGATCTCTCCTTTATCTGTATTATCTCCCGAAGTGATCACGAAATTGATGCCCTCAGCTTTCATTCTTTTGAAAGCGGCATCCAGATATGTATCATATTCTCGCGGAAATATAATATTCAGTTCTGTTTGCTTCCGCTCCCTTTGCCCCCCGGCATGGATATCAGTCACCCATCCGATTTTAACAAAAGTATGTTTTCTGTTTTCATAAAAAAATATTCCTATTTTCAGTGCTCCCGCAAATAAAATAACTGCTCCAAAAAAATATACCAGGAAAATAAAAATTTTCCTTTTCGATTTTACAAATATTTTCATTTTTCAAATTCTATAATCTTAAAAGTTGGAGTTTTCTCATTGCCCGTCAATGACGGAACAAAATGATATTTCACACCATTGATTTCCTTTACCATATCATATTTGTGAAAATGACCGAAAAATACATCTTCGACATTGGCACTATTTGAGATGGTTTCCACAAAATCTTTGTAAATCGGATAAATATTATCCAAATTTTCCTTGTCAAATATCGGATGATGCATTGCAATAATCACGCGACTATCGGTTTTGAGCGCCTCCTTGAGCCATTTCATCTGCTCCGCGTCTATTTCGCCAGTATAATCTTTTCCGGTAAATGAAGAATCCAGCACAATTATACGCCAATTTTTAACATCTTGGAAATAGTATGTTTTGTCGATTCCGAAATGTGTCATTACTTTGGTCTTTGCTCGGTCATGGTTTCCCTTTACCCATATAACACTAACTTTTTTTTCCTTCATAATTTTCATCAAACTTTGCGCATATTTCGGATTTCCCACATTAGTATTATCTCCAAGCGCCACTATCGCATCAACTTTTTCTCTTTTCATTTCATCAAGGGCTAATGAAAAATATTCTTTGTATTTTCGCGGATATCCGGCCGGCTCTTCATCGGCCATCCGCACCTTATCATTAGCCGCGTGAATATCGGAAACAAATCCGATTTTTAATGGTCGATTATTTTCATATTCCTTCCAAGTCCAAAAACCAGAGAATAAAAATACCACCAAAAAGATACTAACAAAAATAACTTTCTTATTCTTTATCATTAATGGATTGAGTTTATGCCAGTATTCTGAGAGATTTTGTAGTAATTTGTTCATATTTTTATTTAATTTTCAAAAAATTTTTCATCCTGCGTAAATTGCGTCCTTTCATCAATATTTGAGATTGCAGACTCGCTCAAGTTAATTCCCGCTGAATCATCCCCTAATATTCTGAAACATATTTCAATATCATTATTGCATTTTATCTTCTTAAAAATCAAGTTGTAACTCTCACTAACAGAAACCAGTGCCTTGTCTTTTTTTACTTCAATATCAATGTTGATATTTTCAAATTTTAAATTTTCCGCTCCATCTACTAATATCCCATTCAACGCTTTCATTGAGATATCCCTGAAAGATATTTCACTTAGGTTATCTTTTTCCAAAAAACCTCTGATAAAAATCGCATTTCGGGAAGCGATACTGTCAATATCGCTAAATAAGATATTTTTTATATTCGGCAGAGTTTTGGTTTTCGGAGTAACCGTGTATGCCGGATAACGCAAATCCATAATAATTGGATTATTGACATCTGACATCTTTATATTATAAAAAGTGGCATTTTCCACAAATCCCCCCCTCCCTCGCAAAGTTTTTATTCGAATTCCTGATTGCGTGTTTGTAAAATCACAATCATAAACAAGGACATTTTTGACCCCGCCCGACATCTCGCTTCCAATATTTACGCTTCCATGCCCTCGTTTTGTTGAAATTTTTCTAATAACAATGTTCTCGGATGGTCTGCCAACTCGCCATCCATCATTATCTAGTCCGGATTTTATTGAAACCGCATCATCGCCAGTTTCAAATTTGCAATCTTCTACCAGGACATTCTTTGATGAATCAATCACAATACCATCCGTATTGTGACTTTTTGTTTCTATTTTCAGATCGTGAATATACACATTCTCTGAATATAGTGGATGAAGCGTCCACATTGGACCATCGATAATGGTCAATCCGGAAATTTCAATATTTTTACACCCTATAAATTCAATGAAATTTGGACGCAAAGCATCTTTTTCGGTTCCAAAAATCCTCTTTTCTACTGGAACATCCTTATCCGCCATATCATAAAGTTCATTGACTGCGGATTCTTGCTTGTCATTCCAATTGTTCCATTTTTCTCCCTGTCCGATGATTTTTCCTTTTCCGCTCAATGCCACATTCTCGCAATCCTTCGCATAAATAAACGGCGAATAATTATAGAGCTCCATACCTTCAAAACGCGAAAAGACAACTGGCAAATAATTCTCCGGTTTTGAACTAAAAATCAACTGAGAATCATTTTCAAGATATAGATTGATATTACTCTTAAAATGAATCGCACCAGTTTTCCATTTACCTGTCGGGATAATAACTTTCCCTCCACCTTGCTCGGCACAATCATCTATAGCTTGCCGAATGGCTTCGGTTGCCAGTTTTTTTCCACCCTCCTGCGCTCCATAATTAACAATATTACATTCCCGATCCGGAAAAGAAAGCGATTTGAATTTCAAAGCTTCAAAATCAATATTTATTGCAATATCTTTTTTAAATTCATCTTCATTTTTCTGTTCAGTTTTATTGAAATTGTTTTTTTCAAAAAAATAAAAAGATACCAGAATAACAATTCCGAAAAATAATAACATCCCTAAATAAAATTTCTTATTCATCCTCATCATCTTCATTAATAAAACCTTGATCAAATATTTCCCTCCACACATAACGCTTTGGAGCTTTTGATCTGGATTTTTTCTTAGGTGCTTCATTAAAGTTTTTTGCATTTTCCGTAACAGCCTCCTCCTTTGGTTGCATCCGAACTACCGTAAGAGTTCCAAATTGCACAGCATCCAGCAATGTGAATTTTTTAGACAGCTTACCTAGATATACTTCCTCAAGGCTATTAATCGATTGAATTGAAAAATAATTTCCCTGCCGATAAATATTTTTACTACTAATATCATCAAAAAGGGCCGGATTTTTATCCAGAAAATATTCAAATGCATTGGAATATTCCGGATCGGCTTCAAAAAATATCGGCTCTCCGTTTTCCTGGCTTATTTTTTCCATATAATCAATAATCATTTTTTCTTGCTCTAGTGTTACTCTCTTCTTTTCCTTAAGAATCACATCCTTTTGATTCCAAATATTTTCAAATGGCGCCCTGGAAAGTTCAGCAAAGCGCATTCTTACTGATTGAATGCTAATCGAAATAAGAACCAGAAAAATTATCCAGGAAACGATAGCCTTTTTTGTTCGAAAAAAATAATTCAAAACCACACCCAGAAGAAAAAATGGGGAAAAAGCGGATAATAAGAAAAATCGCGGAGATATTTCAAGTGCCAGCGGGACAAATAAAAGAAAAACAAAAAATATCCAAACTAAATTGAACAAAATAAAATCCTTCTTTTGTTCATCAGACTCTTTTCTCCATATCCGAATAGACAGCCATATTCCAGTCAGAAAAAAGAGCGAACTCATTATGCCCAAGGGAAAATCCCTCCAGCAATACTTGCAATTTGTATTCTGATTTTTTATATCTTCGAAATTGATTCGCAAAAAATCACTATCATCCCTTCCGGTCAACAGAACTGAATAATAACGAGATGTTTTGATATAATCTATGACTACTTTTTTCATAATACTGACATTCTCTCCATCTCCCGATTTTTCTGTAACCGCTTTGAAAAATTCTTGCGCGTTTTCTCCTCCGGTTTTATATTCATTGACAATCATCGGGCAATAAAAAAGGAACAGAATAAATATAAAACCCGCCCAATAACGCCAAGATATTTTTGAATGTTTAAATATTATTCCAAAAATAAAAATTATCGGCAAACTTATAAATGCAATAAAATGAAGCTGAGTAGCGATTGCCAGAGAAAACGCGCACACCAAAAGCCACCAACCTTTTTTTTGTTCGTCCGTTTTCATTATTCTCAATAAAGAATAGAAGAAAAGCAGAATGAAAAACGGCAACAAATTCGGATTCCAGGCAAAACGCGAATACATCACAAAGTATAAAGAAACTGAATATAAAGAAAGAAGTATCAGGGAAATTTTCTTGTCAAAATATATGCGAAAAAAATAAAAAAATAAAGGCAACGAGGCGATTGAAAAAAGCAAAACAACTCCGGCAATTCCTTGCGGAGTATTGCCAAACGCCAACGCGCTTAAATATTCCAAATAGTAAAAAACCGGACCGAGGCGCAAAAATGATCCGCTCGCCCGCGGACCGAGAAGCGGTAATTCCGCCGGACCACTGGTAATGGATTTGTCGATTAAGTGCGCATCTCTCTCTTGATCCAATTCAAAATGCATCCAATCGGAAAAATGAAAAGAACGCAAAAAAATTCCAACCAAAAAAACAACCGCAATAAGCAGCACGAACCAATTTTTTTTAAGGAAACTTGACAGTTTGCGTATCATTGAAAATGCGATATAATGGAAAATAAGGTTTTTAACTCCTATTTATTCTAACATATTTTTATTAGAAAAGCGATACACCAGATATGAAAAAGCATCTGAGAGAAATAGTTTTTGACCGTTATCTTAAAATCCTATTCGCTCTTTCTGTTTTTATGTTTTTCTTCATTTTTTTAATAAAAATGGAGAAAACTTCCTACTTTCCCATATTAATTTCAAGCGACACCCTATATTTCCTTTATTTTATATCATTAATACTATCGTTGGGTTCAATTGCCTACTTTGAAAAAAAACTAAAACTGGGAATTTTTTTAAAAAAAGCGCTTTTCGTTCTTCTTCCATCCCAAGTACTAATTGCACTCAATGGCTTCCAATTTCAGGTAGTGGTTTTCGTTTTTGCCAACCTTTTCGTTTCAATAGCAGTTATTTTTCTAACCTGGCGTTATCTATTACAAGGAAATCTAGCAAATAAAACATCTTTTTTACTATCAATAAAAAATTGGTTAAACGAGCAAGGAAAAGGAGTGCTGATGCTTGTTCTCCTTATTACTTTGCTATTTTTAGGTTTTGCCAGTTTTAATGTGCAAAAATTTGCAGCCGTAGATGAGGCTCTTTGGACTTTCGGCCGGATTGAGAAATATTGGCTGGCGCTTGAAAAACACGAGTGGGAGAGAACTTTCGTCAGTGATAAACCCGGGATTACAGTTTCGCTTATTTCAGGAATCGGACTAAATTGGGTTACGCCTGAAAATTATGCTCCGATTAAATGGAGTGGGAGAATTTTCGCCTCAACGAAAAATTTTGAAGAAATGAATTTTGCCTTGCGTTTTCCTATTCTCGTCTTTGCTTCACTTTTCATTCCGATTCTTTATTTCTTCATTGAACGCTTTTCCGGAAAAAAATCAGCACTGTATTCAATTGCATTTGTCGGACTTTCTCCAGTTTTAATCGGTATGGCTCGTATTATCAACCCAGACTCTCTTCTTTGGCTCTTTACCTCTTCATCGATTTTTTCTTATTTTGCTTACCTCAGAAGAAAATCAAAAAATTTCCTTTTATGGACCGGCATATTTCTTGGGTTGGCACTTCTAACAAAATATGTTTCCAATATTCTTTTTATTTATTTTTTATTTATTCCCTTTTTCGAATACATTTTTAATGCAAAAAAATATCCATCATTAAAAATATATCTGAAAGAATCTGTTTTAAATTATATTTCCATAATTCTCATCGCTCTGGCAACTTTTTATTTTTTATGTCCGGCGACCTGGGTTTACCCGAAAATACTTTTAAAAGCAACTATAGATAGCCAAGCATTTCAGTCAACCTCTTTATATTTTTTAGCTTTCTTTGGAATATTAATTATAGACATTTTTTTATTAAAAAATTTCTTCCTTTCCTTGATTCTAAATTTTTTATCAAGAAGAAAACGAACTATTTCAATTTTTATCGGGCTGATTTTTCTTTTCTCAATATTGGCGGTATTTTTCAATGTTTACACGCAAATGTATCTCTGGAATTTCGAAGAAATTCTTCAATCCCCAAAATCAATCAAAAAAATCGGCTCCTTGGGCACTTTTTTTGCCAATTTCTATGCTTTAATTTTTTCTATCCCCCTTATCGCGCTACTTGGAATTGCAAGCGGATTATTTTCGATTTTTTCCAAAAAATATTTTGCGACGAAACGTTATTTTATTTTTCTTATATCTTTTATACTGCTTTATTATTCCGGATCAATCATAACTAATGTCGCATTAATAACTCGTTATCAAATAATGGCCTTTCCGATAGTTTTGGTTGCCAGTGGATTGGGAATAAAGATACTACTTGAGCGTATAAAATTAAGCGTTCTTTCGCCGGTAATTATTACTACATTAGTAATAATTACTACCGGCATTATTTCTCTCTGGATTGTTTCTCCTTTTTATCTTAGCTACGCTTCCGTCCTTCTCCCTCGCAATTACTCGCTCAATTTAAAAGATATGGGGAGCGGATCATATGAAGCGGCGCAATTTCTCAATCAACTTCCTAATGCGGAAAAAACGGTTGTTTGGACGGATAAATCAGGATTATGCAACTTTTTTGTAGGAATTTGCTATACTGGATATAACAAGCGGGAACTTCGAGATATTAATATTGAATATGTCGTCATTTCATCAGGAAGAGAAAGCCGGACAAAAAAGAGAAGCAAGTCAGTGCCCAATGATCCTTTGAATTTCGGACAATATTATGAACTTGAAGGAAATGATATTTTCTGGCAATTAAAAATAAATAATCGTGAAAGTCAGTATGTTCGCATAATAAAATTAAGATAAAACTTATCTATGAAAATACTACAAAAATTATCAAATGATGTGGCAAAGTATATGAAAATTTTTTTCAAAAAAGAGCTAGGAGCGATTTTATTGCTTAGTTCAATTATTGCTGTCAATCTTTTTTTTGGACTTCCACGCTTAGACAAATATTCCGCAGTAGATGAGCCCTATTGGACCTACGACAGAACCTCAAAATTTTGGAGCGGAGTAACTAAGCCGAAATTCAGCCGGACCAATATCAATGACAAACCGGGCATAACAGTCGCGATATTTTCCGGGTTGGGTCTTTTGAAATATGATCCGATGGAATATAAAACATTAAGGCAAAAACCGAAAACTCAAGAGCAGCTAGAAACCATCAATTCGATAAACTTTCTTTTTCGTTTGCCGATTTATCTTCTTTCCTTGATTTTTCTCCCTTTATTTTATTATTTTACTCGGAAAATATTTGGAAAACTTACTGCTAATTTTTCAACGATACTTATCGGGCTATCGCCAATTTTACTGGGAATGTCGCTTATTATTAATCCGGATTCTCTGATTTGGATTTTTGCGCCGCTTTCATTGCTTTCTTTTTTGGTTTATTTAAAAGAAGATAAATTGAGATTTGCCGCTATCTCGGGCATCTTCCTTGGTCTTTCTTTACTCACAAAATATGTTTCCAATGTTCTTTATGTTTATTTTTTCCTGCTTATATTTATTGATTTTATTTTTTCCGCCAAACAAACTGAATTTTTCTCCTATTTGAAAAATAAAATGATCGGTTACTTAATTCTAGTTGCATCCTCACTGGCAACTTTTTTTATTCTTTTTCCGGCCGTTTGGGTAAAACCAATAATGCTTCTGGAAGGAACGTTTATGAACAAAACCTTTATGCCATTTCTTCCTTTCTTTGGCGTCATTTTGCTTTTTATCGGATTGGATTTCTTTTTTCTAAAATCCAAAATAATCAGAACAATTTTGGAAAAAATCTCCCCTTACCGAAAAATTATCATCCTATCATTTCTAGGATTTTTCCTTCTTTTAATGTTTACCGTGATTATTAATGTTTATTCTGGAATGCGTTTTGGCGACTTTATGCAAATAATCGCCTCGCCGAAAGGAACAAATGATTTATTTTCCCCGGCAGTTTTTGGAGGTAAAATATTAGCAGAAATATACAGCCTTATTTTTGCCGTTTCTCCACTGGCACTTATTTTGGTTATTTCCTATATTGCCGTTCTTATTATTCGACATAAAAAAGAAGATTCAATCGCAACAAAAAATGTTTTTTATTTTTTATTGTTTATTTTAATTTATTACATCGCCTCGACCGCCAGCGGAGCCGTTGCGGTAGTCCGCTATCAAGTAATGCTTTATCCCCTCTTTTTTATCATTACCGGAATGGCATTCGCGCGCTTTGTTCAAATTGAAAAATTAAAAAAACATCAGATCATAATCTCAATCATATTCGCGCTTGCTTTGATTTTCAGCCTTGCTTCGGTCAAACCTTTTTATTTTGCATACAATTCTGAGATCCTTCCCAAAAAATATGTCGTTAATTTGAAGGATATGGGGGATGGATCATACGAAGCAGCCGCCTACTTGAATTCACTTCCTAATCCTCAAAATCTTGTTATCTGGTCAGACAAGGGAGCTGTTTGTGCGGTTTTTTCCGGACGTTGCGAAATCGGACTTGATGCCAAAAACATCAAAGGAAAAAATTTCGATTATATCGTTATCTCAACCGGAAGAATGTCAAAAACTTTTAAAACCGAAACTTCCGCCAAAAGCTACATCGATCTTGAGCAAGCCTACTTAACTGAGGATTATTCATTTAAAGTGGAGATTGGCGGTCGACCGGATAATTTTGTCAAAGTCGTCAATGCCAAACAATTGCTTCTTGAAAAATAAGATCAACAACAAATCAAACTTTCGAAAATTATTATTTAATAATATCCCTGCATCGATAAGAATATGCAAAAACTTTTCTTGAAATTATTGCAAAAAAAATATATTATTTTTGTCGTTTTGTCAGTTTTTATATTTTTTTCATTTGGACTTTCACACTTAACACACTTCGTTTCTCCCGATGAACAGCTTTGGAAATACGAAAGAATCCCCCATTATTGGAAAGGTCTTTTTACCGGAGAGCTCAAAAAAACCTACATAAACGACAAGCCTGGTATTACTTTGGCGCTTGTGGATGGTGCCGGTTATTTTTTAAACAGGAATCTTAATAATTTCCCGAGAGAAACAACCGTCACTGGCGACAGCGAAGCTCCAGGCGACTTTAGAGAACAATCAACCATCAAGAGAAATTTTTTCTTTCGAATGCCCTTGCTCGTTTGGTCTGCTTTTATGCTGTTATTTTTCTATTGGATACTGAACAATCTGACTGCGAATAAATCATTTTCTTCTTTAACTGTTTTTCTTATTGCCACATCTCCTGTTCTTGTGGGAATTTCCCAAACCATAAATCCCGATGCCCTCATCTGGTCCTGCACCTTTGCATCTGTTTTGCTGTTTTTTGCTTTTATCATTAGACAAAAATTTTCCCTTAGCATTTTGAGTGGTGTTTTCTTGGGACTTTCCTTGCTTTGCAAATACACTAGCACCTTTCTTTTTATTTATTTTTTTGCCCTTATTATCATTTGGATACTTTTTTTCTGGAAATATCCTGCCACCAACCCCACGGCTATCAAAAAATATATAACAAGAATTCTCGCGGGCTACGCTTTCACAATACTAACATCATTGATTATTTTTATTATACTCCTCCCTGCCGCATTAATTGATCCTGAAATTTTTCTAAAAGGAACAGTATTATATAGTGGAATTCCTATATTTCTAGCAAGTATCTTCATTTTATCTACTATTCTGATTGTGCTTGCAAGCACAAAAACAAATTTTCTTTTGAAGATATTGGGATTATTCCATAAAAGTAAAATGATTGCTTCTTTCGCAATTTATTCGATACTGACCGTTATTTTTCTTTTGGTTTTGTCGAATTGGTCAGTCGGGAATAACTTTCTCCATATAAAAGAAATTCCATTTGATGTAAAATTTTTTCCTGAAAAAACAACGCTTTTGGAAAAGACCCTCCTTGAATTTGAAATATTTATCTTCTCTCTTCAGCCGATAATTATTCTTCTACTATTAACACTTTGGGTTAGATTGATTTTTGACAAAAAGCATCGGACCCCATTTCCTTTTATTTCTTTTTCACTCTCTTTTTTCATTCTGTCATTTTTTGGAGCAGTTATTTCGAAAAATTTATTTGCCATAATTCGTTATGATATTATTCTGTATCCGGCAGTATATACGCTAGCAGCAATTTCTTTTTATTCCATATTATCATCCGCATTCATTTACAAGAGTAATAATAAAAAATTGATTCTACTAGCGATTCTTATCATTTCAATGCTTTCTTCTATAACACTTGCTAATCCATTCTATTCCAATTATACAAGCGTGCTATTGCCTAAAAAATACGCCATAACGGATTCTTGGGGATATGGAGGGTTTGAGGCGGCGCAATATCTCAATAGCCTTCCTGATGCCAAAAAATTGACTGTTTGGTCGGATTATTACGGAGTATGCGAGTTTTTCTCTGGCATTTGCTCCACGAGTTATTCACCTAATTCCACAAAAAACCCAATAGACTATTATATCATTACTCGCAGAGGCGAAATACGTTATCTGGAAAAAATAGAGTCTAACAAAAAAAAGAACAAAGATACTCTTTCTATATATTCTTGCTACGGCGAAAATATTAGTCCCGAATGGGAGCTGAACATTGATAACCGTCCGAACAATTTCATCAGAGTCATTCCTGCCAGCGCTTTAATTGAAAAATAATTAATAAAAATATACGATTTTATATTCCCACTACATAACGGAAAAAAATATCCAACGCTCCGTAAAGAAATCTTCCTAAAAGCGGAGATGCCAGGAAAATAAAAATCAAAAGAAAAACAAATCCGAAAGACTCCAGCATTATTTTCGTTTCTGTTTTTATCGGAATAAAATAGAAAAGTAATTTTGAACCATCCAAAGGAGGAATTGGAATCAAATTAAAAAACGCTAAGAAAACATTTATTACTACAATCATTGTAAACAAAAGGAAAAATATTGAAGAAAGAGAACCCGAAACTGCAAGAACCAAGTTTGAATAATCCCCCTTAAGCAGGTTATTAAGAATATCTATTTTTCCCAAATAGTTGATGGCAATAAAACGGGCGGCTAATCCGAAAACTAATGCCAGAACAATGTTCGAAAGTGGACCAGCCAATCCAACCAATGCCGGACCTTTTTTCTGATCCTTCAGATTATATGGATTATATGGCACCGGCTTGGCCCATCCAAAACCGAAGCCAAATGTAAAAATCATAAAAATAGGCACCAGAAAAGAACCCCACAAATCCAAATGATGGAATGGATTCAAAGTGAGCCGTCCGGCATATTTTGCCGTTGGGTCGCCCAGATAAAAAGCTGCGAACCCATGGGATACCTCATGAATAACTACTGACATTATCACAATAGCTACTTGAAAAACAATAAGTACAATTTCTCCTGACATATTTTTTAACCTTATTAAGAATTATGATTATATGAAAAAAATACAAATCCCTTGCCAAAACCTATTTCCTATGATAAGATAATTTCTGTAATAAAGCAACCTGAAAACATAGCAACATATTAACATTTAAGCATACCAGCGGGGATTCTTGTTGAGATGCTAGGATGTTAAAATGCCCAAATGTTAAAATACTTATGAGTAGAACTTGTGAAGTTTGCGGACGAGGAACTCAAACTGGTCATTCTCGAAGCCATTCAAATATTGCTTCTAATCGAAAATTCAAGATCAATATCCAGTCCAAAAAAATTGAAGGAAAGAAAAGGAAAATCTGCACCAAATGCATCAAAACCATTTCCAAATAAACATAAAAAACTCCCTCGGGAGTTTTTTATTTGAATTATTTTTATCATTAAACATCCCGGCTCATCATATAATCAGCCATTCCTAGAAGAAATTCTTTGGCTTCGTTTTTTATTTGTGTACTCTCAATTTCTTTTTTTCCTTGCTTGATAAAATCAGTAGCTGTTTTTTGTGCATATTCCAAAGCACCGGAAGCAATAATCGCCCGACGGAATTCATCAATATCTTTGGATGTCAATTTTTCTTTCCCCAGTAAACTCTTGATGACCTTTTTTTGATCAGATTTTCCAATTTCCAAAGCGCGCGCCACTAAAATGGTTTGCTTTCCTTCTTGAATATCTGAACCAACCGGTTTTCCGATTTTCCTCTCTGATCCAAAAATTCCCAAAATATCATCTTGAATTTGAAAAGCGATTCCGATTGGAATAGAAAAACGGGTAATTTTTTCCAAAAGTTCATCGCCAGCTCCGCCCAAAATCGCTCCCAAATGAAGCGGACCTTCAATGGTATATTTGGCAGTTTTATTTTTGTACATTTGCAAAATTTCTTTTTCACTTGCTTTCCCCGCATATTCAATATACACATCTTGAGATTCACCAATGCAAGTCATTGAAACAATTCTTTGCAAACGGTCCAATACCTTCATAATATTTTTTGTGTCGAAATCAGAATTGAAAATAATTTGATTTCCCATTGCCCCTACCATATCCCCCACAATAATCGCGATGGAATTGCCAAAATGCGCGCTGTCTTTTTTGGGAAAATATTTCTTTCCTAATTTGGAAAAATGATAGTGCGCCGTGTCCACTCCGTGGCGCATATCGTCCTTATCAATGATATCATCATGGATGAGAAGAAAAGCGTGAATAAGTTCAATGCTCACTGCGGTCTTGAGAGCTTTTTCCCTTTCTTTTCCTCCAGCAGCCAAATAGCCATAATACATAAGTGCTGGACGCAATCTTTTTCCCCCGGAAAGCACGTATTTTTTCACAAAACGCAAAGCATCGGCAATAAAGACATCTTCTTTTTCCGCCTCTTTGACGGCCTTGTCCAGATATATTTCAATTTCCGGATCCAACAAATCTTTGAATTTTTTCAGCTCTTCTTTAATTTCCATACGATTAAATTTTGTGTAAATATAATAAAAAAATATCCCAATCAACTTTTCCTCACTTTTTCCAGTTTATTCTAAAACACAAAACAAAACAAGGCAAGAAAAAAGTCACCAACTAAACTCGACTACTTGATTTTCTCGTGAAAAATTTTAATATTTCAAACCAAAGCAAGCTGACTGAAGAAACGGCGACGATTAGCAGGAGTTCTGCCCAACTGATTGGCGCCATATGGAACAAATCGGAAAAAAACGGAACATACAAAACAGTCGACAAACAAGCAATTGCTCCGCCAATTACAAAAAACAAAACCTTGTTTCCTCGCAGAAAAACTCGATATGCAATTTCATGTCGGGAAAGATTAACCACAATCAAAATCAAGTTGGAAAGCACGAGTGAAACAAAAGCGAAGGATCTGATTTCCTCCTCGCTTCTGCCACTTTTGATTGCATAAATAAACAGCAAAAAAGTAGTTACCACAATTCCCAATCCTTGAAACAAACTTATTAAAACAGTTTTCTTGCTAAAAATGGATTCATTGATATTTCTTGGCGGTCTGTTCATTGTATTGGACGATTCTCTCTCGGATTCAAAAACTACCGAACATGCTGGGTCGATTATTAATTCTAAAAAAGCAATATGCGCCGGAAAAAGAATCACAGGAAAATTAAAAAATAATGGCAAAATTGATATTCCTGCAATCGGAATATGCACCGCCAAAATGTATCCTGTGGCTTTTTTTAAGTTGGCATAGACGCGTCGACCAATGCGAACAGCATCGACAATCGACGAAAAATCATCATTAAGCAAAACCAACGAAGAAGCTTCTCTGGCGACATCAGTGCCACGCTCTCCCATTGCAATTCCAATGTCCGCCGCCTTAAGCGCTGGCGCATCATTAACTCCATCACCAGTCATAGCCACGATCTCATTGTTTGATTTTAATGCACTGACAATTTGCAATTTTTGCTCAGGAGCGACTCGCGCAAAAATATTTATTTCTTTTATTTTTTCCTTGAGTTCATATGGTTGCATCTTGTTAATTTCTTCGCCTGTAATGAAAAGTTTTGGATTTTTAATTCCAATTTTTTCAGCCACAAACTGAGCTGTTCCCGGATAATCTCCTGTAATCATAATCACTCGCATTCCGGCTTGGTATGCTTTTTTAATTGCATCAGGAACGGTACTTCTGGGCGGGTCAATGAAACCAAAAAATCCCACAAATTCAAAATTAAAATTATGTTGATCATCCGGTAACTGCTTGCCGCGAAATTCAGCCTTTGCGGCACCCAAAACTCTCAAACCCTTCTTTGCCATCACGTGTACGACCTCTAGTAATTGTTTTTTGTTTGTGCCATCAAGATGACACAAATCCAAAATAGCCTCCGGAGATCCCTTGGAAGCCACCAGATATCCATTCTCTTTTGTCATCCAAACATGCGACAAAACCACTAATTCTTTTGAAAGCGGATATTCCTTTATCAGAGAAGGCTTATCCGCATTTTTTTCCATTTCCATTAGATATCTTTTAGAGGCTTTTCCTAATTCTTTTTCGATTGGATCAAAAGGATCTTTTTGACTTGAAAGCATTCCGATCTCAAGCAAATCGGCAAATTTTTTCGGCAGCGAATCTTTTTTGTTATTTTCCATTTCGAAAAAATCTTTTTCGCAATACAATGTGTTCAGCTCCATTTTGTTTTCCGTCAAAGTTCCGGTTTTGTCAGAACAAAGGACGGTAGCGGCTCCGAGAGTTTCAATTGCCGATGCGCGTCTTGTTAACACTTTCTTTTTCGAAATTCTCCAAGCACCCAAAGTAAAAAATATTATCAACACCACCGGAAATTCCTCGGGAAGCATCGACATACTCAATGCAAGCCCAGCCAAAAATCCTTCGAAAAAATTTCCCTTCACTAAATAGTATAGAAAAACAAAAACAACGCAAATAAAAATACCAAAAACTCCCAACCACCCAGCTACTTTGGAAATTTCTTTGTTTAGAAGCGTGTCTGTTGTGTCGATGGATTCCAAGCTTTTTCCAATCTTGCCAATTTCCGTTTTCTCTCCGATGAAAAAAACTTCAGCAATTCCTCGTCCGCTCACAACCAATGAGCCGGAATATACAAAAGGCAAATCATCACCTCCGGGTCTTTTGAATTCATCGCCAATTTTTCCCTCGATTTTACGCACCGGAGCAGATTCTCCAGTTAAAAGAGATTCATCTACATTCAAATTTTCACAACTCAAAACCACACAATCGGCCGGGATGCGGTCCCCTTCGCGAATGATGACAATATCGCCACGCACAACTTCCCGCCCGGGAATTCGCACTTGCTCGCCATCTCGAATTACCAGCGCTCTGGGACTGGAAAGATTGCGCAAGGCATCCAGAGTTTTTTCTGTTTTATGCTTTTGATAAAAAGTTATTCCTATAACTACTACAATGAAAGAAAGAAGCATCAGAGCATCTTTCAGCTCCCCCATTAAAAGGTAAATTGAACCGGCAATCACCAAAAGGAGCAACATCGGCTCTTTGATAACGTCCAGAAAAATCTCAAAAAAACCTTGCTTCTTTTGGGATGCCAACTCATTGAATCCTTCTTTTTTCAAAATTTTTCCAGCCTGATGATTGGTCAGTCCGGAGTGAACAACCTCATTTTTTATTAATGGCATAAAAATAGATAATTTATTATTCTTAAAACAAACCTATCTTAATTATACCACTATTTTCATAAATCAAATCTGATTAGTTAATCCATATCTTTACCTCAATCCCCTTCTGATCTCGGATGAATAATTTTCCATGTCGCCGACTTTCTCGGAAATTGCATTTATATTATATTTTTCCCGAGCTTGCTCAATGGGCAAATCAGTATCCAAAAGACCACGTTCCAAGGCCAATTCATCCGCTGAAGAAGTGAGCCAGAGTTGCCAAGAAAAAATAGAGATGCGTCCGGGAGCGAGTTTGTTTATATGATTGGCGATACTGGAAGTGCAGTTGGCAAAAAGCGTGTTGTACCAAACTGGATGAGTCGAAGTCAATTCGTTCATTTTGCCCAGCATATCGACCAAAAGCAATCTGGCATTCTCCTGTTTCTCCAATTTCACAGGATACACATAAACCTGATCTTTGCGCAAATTGGCCCGCATCAGAAGAACATCTCTTTCATCGGCCACAATATATATAAGCGGATAGGAATGCAACATACCTTTCCAAATGCTATACGTTTGATCTTTAGTCTTGCGAGCTTCAATGCTGATGGATAAAAAGTCGCCGTTATTGAATTCAAAAGAAACAAATGTGTGTGCGGCGATTTTGTTTTCATTAAACGGTTCAGCCACATACCAAACTTTTTTTATTTGAGTAAGGTCATAAGCCTTGTCATAATAATCCGGATGCATATCAGCTTCAGTTGGATAATATCGAAAATTTCGCACATTTTTAACAGTCACGAAATCACCATTAAATTCTGCAGTTGACGCCACCGCTAATTGCTCCTGCCAATCGCCCTGCAAAGGAGGTTTGTCCAGAAAATACCAAACAAAAGTTACTACTAAAATAATTGCAATAAATAATATCATCTTTTTACTTTTATTTTTGAAAAATTTCATATATAATATTATCTTACAATGTATGTACTTAAAACAATTTGGGTTATTTCAAATTATATCCACCATCTACAAAAATATTCTGCCCCGTAATATTTTTAGCTTCGACTTATCCCTAGCCACTGGCTTTCAGCTTGGGATCAATATATTCAGCTAATAACTTTAATAAAAACAACCATGGTAATTATTTTTCTATTTTAAGCTTCTGATATAATTTATTCATAAATTGCTCACCGCAATCATCCTCCAGCTCGGAAAGCACCATTTGAATTGATTTGTATGGGCCACTTGGTAAAGATGAAATATATTTGTATTTTTTATATCTCGGCTCCCAAAAATTATTTTCCATGCTTACTAATGCAATAAACATATTGGCCAATATCTGATCCGCTTCGGCACGAGAAAACTTGTGAGAATAATTAGAATCAGGACATCTCAGATGTACTGTAAGCGACCCAAGCTCTGTTTCAAGCATGCGTACAGCCGCATGACGTATATAACCATTTGGATGTTTAAGCAAGTGAAATAACCATGAAAAAAGAAAGTCTGGCTCTTTTTCTCTGTCGTGCAGAAAATACATTACCGACACTGCCATAACAAAATTTTCCTGCCGAAAATCATCCGTAATTTTTCTATATTCCTCGGAGGCGCCATCTACAATTGATTTTATCTCATCATACTTTCCAGTATATGGCCCATACACCAATTTTCTCACTTCCCTAGCCGCCAACCGACTAGATTCCTTATCTCCTGACAAAATAGTTTCAAATAATTCAACGAATGATTTCATATTGATCAATTTGTGATTCAAAGTTTTATTTCCTTACTCTTTCGCGACTATCCATATATCTCTTCAACGCATCTTTAGAAGAAAGCCAGTTGCGCCCTTCTTTATGCGCTTCCAATTTTCCACTGCGAGCCAAAAGATTAAGATATTTTTCCGTGAATTTTGAATCCCTAGCCAAATCAGCAAGAGAAATATATTTTTCATTGCTCTTTTTACTTGGCATTAAAATTTTCAAATATATATCCAGCGTTCTTTCCACTGCCCGAGCAATAAAATTAACAAAATCAGCATACTCACCTTTATCAGCGACTGACAATGTTTGATAATATTTTTTGCGATCATTTTTCAAAACAATCACCAAGGGAAAACCTGCCTGCATCAGAATAATATTCATAGCCAAGCGTGAAGTTCTGCCATTACCATCAAAGAATGGATGAATGTGCACAAGCTTATGATGCAAAATTCCAGACAGTTCAACTGGATGTAATTTTTTCTTATTATCCCCCACCCAATTGATAAGATTCTGCATAAGCTTCGGGATTTCCAATGCCTCTGGTGGTTTATGATCCGCACCGCCTATTATTACTGCACTATTTCTATATTTTCCCGCCCATTCTCTATCAATATCCTGCATTACAATTTGATTTAACGAGCGAATGAATCTTTCTGAAATTGTATTGTTTCTGCCAGTTTCTACCAATGTATATAAATAATCCAGAGCTTCTTTATGGCTTTTAGCCTCAAGATGGTCTTTTAGCGGTTTTCCTTTGATTGTTATTCCTTCATTGATAACCAAATATGTTTCCTTGAGCGTCAGGCTGTTTCCCTCAATAGCATTAGAGTTATATGTCATTTCAATTTCAAACTGCTCTTTGAGTTTTTCTACCGCTGAAACCGGAAGCGGACGAAAAGAATTGAGCAAATCTAATTTGTCATCAATTCGTTTTTGAATTTTTTTGTCTAAATATTGCATATATTCTTAATATGGTTTAGCTATTTATTGACAGTATACCATATTAAGAAAAGCTGTCAATTGAACCCCCGAATTCAAACCCCGAAGCCTCTTTTTTTGGTAAACTGGAGTGCTGACTCAATTAACGCTATGAAAGAAAGGAAAAAGGGGGTTACGCCAAAAAAGATTTTCTGACAAAAAAACAGCTTCCGTAAAGAAAACTGCTTTATTATGCACAGGTTTGGGTATGCGCTCTGAGAGAATATGTTGGAAAATTGGGATGTAATTGAGGCAAGATTGGAGAAGGCGATGGATTTGATGAAATAA
Source organism: Candidatus Moraniibacteriota bacterium (assembly GCA_023229615.1). GTDB lineage: Bacteria > Patescibacteriota > Minisyncoccia > Moranbacterales > UBA9337 > UBA12151. The sequence goes on along the minus strand of JALNYX010000009.1, from coordinate 2,019 downwards.
AAAGCAATTCCTGAATATTTTGTTTCTATAGAATAGCAATTATATATTTTTTACAAATTTTTAGCATCTATCATCATTTCCATTTCAGGAACAAGCGTCTTACTTAGAGGCATTCTGTATTTTTCCTTAGCAAATCGTTTACCGGTATCAACAAAGCCAATTTTCTGATAAAAATTAATTGCTTGCTGGTTATAAGTTGCCACGCTGACAATAATATTTTGTTTATTTCCAAAAAAACCTTTAGCGCTATTCCAAAGTATCTTCCCTATCCCTTTTCCTTGATAATCAGGCAGGACATATATAGCCTCTAATTCATTGTAGTTTTTATTTTTTTTAACCTTGCAGACACCAACAACAAAAGCTTCATCTTTCGCGACAATAAATAATTGATCAAGAGATTTATCCAATATTTCATTTGCTCTTTTTGACAAAGCGTTTTCTGATAAACTATATTTGAACCTTTCCTTAATATCTTCTCTTGTAACACCTACTTCTTCATTTGGATATGTTGCAAGCCAAGTTTTATAAAAAACTTGCTGGATACCCTTGATATCTTCTTTTGTTGGTTTCTGGACTTTAATCATAAATCATATTAAAAATTTTGTGCAATTCTATAAGTATAAAAATAATAAGGGGGCCGTGCGTTTTAAGTGTCCGGGAAAACCAGAGCCAATTCCCTGGCATCCTTCAGTCTACACAATGCAGATGTTATCGGGGACACTACCTAACTATTTCGAATTTTATCACATCAGCACAGAATTGAGTATCCCAGAAAATTGAGATGTGATTGAGATTAGATTAGAGCGAGTGATGGTTTGATGAAATAAAAAAGACCAGTGATAACTTGTTAGAAATCACTGATCTGTAATGCGATGAGTATTATCATCTCCTTCATCTCAGATTTATACGAAGCATGAGAATCAAAACAACTGAAACCATGCTTAGCGAACGCATTGCATAAATGAATCCCAACTTGTCGCGATCAATAGTGGCAGGGATAAGTGCAATTGCTGACGCAACCCATACTAAGATCCAGACACTGAGTTGCTCGGTATTCTTGGATGCATGCCACAGCTGATAGAACATAGGGAAATATGCGACTGTCATTATGGCTTGGAGGGTCACATTGGAAGCTACGTGCTTACGGCTCAATCTCCAAAATATCAGGATAATACCGGAAGCAACCAAGCATCCGATTTCAAAGAGATTGAATCCCAAGCGGATATTTTTCCCAAGCACCAGGATGCTGAACATTATCAAGCAGACATTGAACAGATCAACCACATTGATAATATTACCTGCCACGCTATGTTTCGTTGTTGACCAATAGGTCATAAAGCTAAGTCCGACAGCAACCAGAAATAAAGTCCATGTCGCTAGTACCGGTTGGATCTCACCTTGCCAGGTCAACCAGCTGTACCTGAAGCCTACGATAAGCATAAGAACAGTAACAACATAAGCAGCTATTTTTCTCATCTAGAATCACCTCCCTTGCAAGTGGTTTTAATATCAAAGCTAATCTTTTCCCTATATCTGTAAGCAATCCTTAATATATCAAAGAGCGATAAAAAATAATATCATTTTACATGCTATTTGTCAATGTTTGTAACAAAAACGCTTTCTTCGAACGTTTTTGAATACATACACAGGCTTGAGTACACGCTCCGAGAGAATATATTGGAAAATTGAGATGTGATTGAGATTAAATTGAAGCGCGCGATGGCCTTGATGAAACAGAATTAAGCCATATTTTTAGCTTCGACTTCTCCCCAACCACTGGCTTTCAGCTTGGGATCAATATATTCAGCTCTTGCTTCTGATTCGTTTATAAAATATTATTTTGTATCATTATTGATCCCAATTTTCCAAACATTCTTTTCCAAAAAAGCCTCAATAGTTTGCCTAGTAGCTTTATTTATCATATTAGAATGTGAAAGCTTATTGTTTTTTGCATATTCAACCAAGGTAATTATTTTTTTGCCTTCCAAATATGCCAACCGCTTATGATAACTATTAGTC
>JALNYX010000008.1:24301-26467 GCA_023229615.1 Candidatus Moraniibacteriota bacterium | reverse complement strand
TCAGTGAGATCGGAAAAAAGAACAACCGGAGATTGGACTGCTTGAACATCACTATTTCCAAAGATAGTTCCGCAAAGAATCAAGAAGAAGAAAAGTATTTTTGTTTTGTTTTTCATAAATCACGGAATCACCTCACTCTCAAGACAACATATTTTGTATCTTTATTTCCAGCTTTATCATAAGCTGTAAGGCGCATTGTATATATTCCAGAAGGAGCATCTGTTGGGATATTTATCGAACTGGATTTTGTTTCCTTTCCTTTTAATGGTCCATTTATGAAAGAATACTTATAATGATCAATTTTATTATTATCCCTGGCTTTCCACCAAAGCTTTTCCCCTCTTGATTTCGTCAGGAATGCAGGTAAATCATATACATCCGGATCCTCAGTATCAACCTTAACAGAATATTTCAAAGATTCATCTATCTCATTTCCACTGGCATCATAGAACTTAAACTTAATTTCATAAGTATTGCTTTTTTTGGTTTTTATGGAAATTTTCCACTCTCCATTTTTAACATCAGTATCATCATATTCATCCCCATCCACATAGGCAACCACCCTTCCACCACTAAGCCCGTCTACATCGCCCTTGAATGAAAACCTTTCATCCTTTGAATACATCTTTTTTGAAGACACGGCTTTCATCGACGCCTCTCCTGATGATGACTTAAATTTCGGCTTATCAACATCAATATCGGTATCATCTTGAATAACCTCAGCCTCTTCATCGTCGACGATAACTTCATCTGAAACAGAAAAACTGATAGTAAAATCAGACAAATTAGCATTTTCTGAACCATCCTGGCAACGCACATAATAATTATATGAATTTCCATCGGTTAATCCGCTAACGGCCTGTGAATGAGTTGTTCCTCCAGTGGTGGAAAAAGTATTAGTCATCGAAGCATACGCAACGCCAGAAGAAGTCGAATATTTACAAGTAGCGGATTCATTGGTAGACACCCGCAGTGATGCACTCGTGGTTCCTGCTGATAATATTCCATCGGATGATCCATTATCGGACACAACAGGGGCGGTAGTATCCGGAGTTTCTGAAACAGAAAAACTGATAGTAAAATCAGACAAATTAGCATTTTCTGAACCATCCTGGCAACGCACATAATAATTATATGAATTTCCATCGGTTAGTCCACTAACGGCCTGTGAATGAGTTGTTCCTCCAGTGGTGGAAAAAGTACTAGTCATCGAAGCATACGCAACGCCAGAAGAAGTTGAATATTTACAAGTAGCGGATTCGTCAGTAGAGAGGGATAACGTCGTCCCAGTAGTTCCAACCGCGAGAGCTCCTGTTGGCAAACCATTTGAAAGACTCGGAGCAGTTGTATCCGGAGCAACTGGGAAAGAGATTTCCGCATCCGTTATTGCCCCAGAACCCAAAGCCGCTCCCAATTCATCAGAAAGTTCATTTACTCGCAAAGATAATTGAGCAGAACCGGAAGTAAATCCGGCTGTAGTTTTGGCATAAATAGTAGCCAAATGGACATCACTTCCATTGGCATATCCGGAAGCTGTGACTCCAGCAAATCGCAGATGGCCATTCGCAATATCCGTAATATTGATAACCATCAAATAACTAGAAGCATCCGCTCCTTTAGCAACACCGTCCGTTCCCAGCGTAGTATCAATAGTTACCAAAGTAGGATCAAAATCAAAATACATATTAAAAGCTCCCAAATCTTTTCCTCCCGTGTCCATATGCACCTCCATTTCAAAATTTGTATCACTTCCCACATCCTGGCTAACCGGAGTCAGCCAAACATCCCCTTCACTTGCCTTAACCCCCCCGGAAAACAATATCAAACCTACTGTTGCAAATATTGCCGCCATGGCAACCCGCCTTAAATTGTTCGTAATTCCCAACATATTTTTTATTTTAATAAATAAATTTTTATTTTTAATGCTATATTATTTACAAACACCAGTCAGTTCCAGACATATCCAATCCAATTGAATTCCTCAGAATTAACATAGCATCCGTTGTGTTGGTTGTATCATCACAATTCACATCCCCGGTATTAACTGAATCATACCAACTAGTCAGACTCATATCCATTCCTACCGATTTTCTCAACACCAATTGAGCGTCCGTAGTATTACTTACTCCATTTTGATCAACATCACTTCGCTCAGGAGCAACAACC
>JALNYX010000008.1:15025-24291 GCA_023229615.1 Candidatus Moraniibacteriota bacterium | reverse complement strand
TTCAACAACAAAAGAAGTAATCGGCAAAGCATCAGAAACATTTCCGGCGGCATCAGTTACTGTAATTGTACAATCCGCATATGTCCCCGCAACCAAAGAGTTAAATGTAACAGTATTATTTCCCAAGACAGCTGTCGCATTACTGCTACTGCAAGAACCTCCGTAAGTAATGATTCCTGCCTCAGTTGAACTGAAAACATAACTCGGGGTACTATCGCTGGTTGGCGTTGCAACCGGAGTAACCTCTCCCAAGACCGGAGCAGTCAAATCCAAAGGATCAACGGCAATAGTTGCATTAATAACACTTTGCAAAATATCCGTTCCAACACCATCATCCGCAATCACATCACTGTCATCATAACTTCCAGCTGAGTTAAAACTTAATGAAATATTTTTACCTCCCTCATAAGATTGCAATGCCTGAAAACCAATCATTGCCACAACCCCGGAAGACAAATTAACTCCGGGAGTAGGTTTTGCAACTGTGATATCCAAAATTCCATTTACTGTATCATTATTAACTATCTCACAAGTCCGATCAGGATCATCAACATCACTACAATCCAAACCATTATCAAAAACAGAATTGGTCAAATCCCATCCTGTCATCTGGAAAAAAACTGGGTCATATTCGATTATGGCTCGCGCAACAACTGCATCATTGCCGTTAGTGTCAATAATAACATCCAAATCAAAAGTATCCCCTTCTGTAACAGCAAGAGAGCTTTCTCCACTCTGAGAATTCAACAATGCGAGAGAAACCTCATCAGCGGCGCTGGACATATTCTGAATATTAAATGAAACAGTCAGAATAATGCTAGCAAAAGCTCCGGCAATAAAAGCCAACGTAAAAATACCTTTCCACGTTTTTATTTGCGTTTTCTTGGCGAAAACATACGTTTTTCCAAGCCAGGAATAGGTTTGCCCGGCCACTTCATCAATCTTTCTCTTCTTGAGAGGAGATAAAAACGGTCCTTTCTCCTCTTTATTTTTTGTTTCCATATTTATATTTTTTATTTTAAAAAAAAGAAACTATACTTTTATCATTCGAATTAAATCGGAACGAGCAATAATTCCTTCCATTTTCCCTTCAGAATTCACCACCGGAATAATATGCAAATTCCTCTCCTTTATTAAATTCAAAACTTTTTCAATATCATCTTCCGGTGAAACGGTAATGCATTCTTTTGTCATTATATCCGCTGCTGTCGAATTGATGAGTTCTTTTATTTTGTCTTTTTCTTCGCTGTTTATTTTTCCTGAAAATTTCGTTTTCTTGATAAAATTAATATACGACGGCAAATGCAAATTAAAAGAATCTTTTATAAAAAAATCTGTTTCAGTGATTATCCCCACTAAAACCCCGCTCTCAACCACCGGAACACCATGGATTTTTTTTTCTGTCAGAATAGATGCTATCCTGTCAATTCTTTCCTCGGGAAAAACAGAAATAACCTCCGTCGTCATCACATCTCTTACAAGCATAAAAATTATTGCAAATTATAGTAGTTATTTACCATCTAAATTATATACCAAAAATATCTTTTTTCCAACAAGCTAAAAAAAATTCATTATCTTTTCAAAAAAACCCAGATTTGCAATATCCCGGAAAGTAACAACAATCATAAGAATTATTAGTAATAAAAATCCCGCCGTGTGTGCCAGTTGTTCGAAATGCTTGCTTACTGGCGATCCTTTTATTTTTTCAATAAGGATGAAAAAAATTCTTCCTCCGTCCAACGCAGGAAAAGGAAGCGCATTTATTATTCCCAGATTTATGCTTAAAATAGCCACGAATTGCAAAACGTACACCAGACCCAAAGCGGCTACCTGTTTAGTAATAATTGCGATTCCTACCGGACCAGAAATATCCAAAGGAGCGGATGATTTCACAAAAATCATTTTTACCAAAGCGAACAGAGCGCCCAAAATCATCATCACGAAATCGACAACCGCCATAAATCCTTTTGTAATAGACTGATACCATGGATATTTAACCATAGCCGTTCTAGCCAAAGAAATTCCTAGCGATCCTTGATCAGCTGGATATTCCAATCTGGGAGTTCCTTGCAATTTCAAAGTTTCAGTTCCTCTTTTTATCTCCATTAAAATCTCTCCTCCTTTATTAGCAGAAACGAAATCCTGAACTTGAACCACTTTTTTAATCGAAATACAACCAGATCCACCCACGACACAGAGTCTTGAAATTTCATCTCCCACTTTTAAACCCATTTCCATCGCTGGAGTATTTTCCAAAACCTGGGAAACTTGCACCTTAGCTGAAACAACATTGGCATCATCGCTGATAGATTCCGGCGCTCCTATCGCGAAAATTACAAAAAAAAGAAACCACGCCAACAAAAAATTCATCAGTACTCCGGCAGACAAAACCTTAATCCTTATCCAAGCAGATTTTCCGGCAAAACTATCCTTCTCATCTTCACCTTCTCCATTTTCCCCTTTTATTTTCACAAATCCACCCAAAGGAATCCAATTAATAGAATAAATAGTATTTGCAGATTCAATTTTTTTATTCCCAAAAACGAACTTAAATTTTCCGGTTTTTTCATCGCGCACAAATCCAAAAATTCTTGGCGGAAAACCAAAACCGAATTCATCTGCCTTGATTCCATTGCGAACGGCCACCACAAAATGCCCCAATTCGTGAACAAAAATCAAGACCCCTAATATTATGATAAAAATTAAAATATTCATTGTAAAAAAATTTCTACTTATTAATTTCTAATTTCTAAACAAATCCCAATTATCCAATGTTTAAATTTCAAAACATTGAAACATTTTAAAATTAAAAAATTGATTTAAAATTGGAAATTGGAAATTGGAAATTTATAAAAATTATGCCCAACATAATTTTTATCTATACCGTCATTATATCCTTTTCTTTCTTTTCTCTCAAGTCTTCCAATTTTTTGTTATATTCATCAATAATCTCTTGCAATCTTTCTTTTCCCCGAAACTTGTCATCCTCGGCCATTTTTCCGCTTTTCTCAGCCTCTTGTATTTCCTGCCAAATTTCCTCTCTGATTCCGCGAACGGAAATTCTCGCATCCTCAGTTTTTTGATTAAGTGCTTTCACGAAATCCCGTCTTCTTTCTTCAGTAAGCGGAGGAATATTTATTCGAATAATTTTTCCGTCATTACTTGGATTGAAACCCAAATCAGACAATTTAATCGCCGCCTCAATATTTGTCAAACTATCCACATCCCAAGGAGAAATCACAATCAATCTCGGTTCAGGAGAACTAATATTTGCCATTTGTTTGAGAGGAGTCTTGCTTCCATAATAATCAACCAACAATCCTTCAACAATTCCAGGATTAGCGCGTCCAGTTCTTATTTTTTCAGCTTCATTTTTATAGTGTTCTATCGCATTCTCCAAATCACCTTTTTTTCCTTCTATTATTTCTTTGTACATATTCTTACAATTTATTTAATTATTAAAAATCCCTCAGACCAGCATATATTTTACTCGAATCATTGATGTTATATTTCAATGCGCTTATGCTTTTTTTTGTATCTAGCTGAAAAACCGACCACTGCGTTCCTCCGTCATTCGTCATATAAATCGCCTGCGCAGCCGCATATACAATCTCATTGGAATTATTCGGATTGACAGCCACGGCATAAATCGGAAATTTCTTCGAACTTCCAATAATATTCACTTCAGTAATGTTGTCTCCGAAATTGGAAGATTTGAACATTCCTTCCGACGTTCCGATATATGCAACTCCGGTATTGTTTGGATCCACAATAATAGATTTGACTGCGGAAGATGGGAACTTAACAACATCTTTTTCGTCTTTATTTTTATTTTTTCCCAAAAAAGCAAAACTGCTTCCATTGTCTTTTGTCACCAAAACCCCATCACCCAAAACGAGAAAATACACCGCATTCTCATTTTTCTCATCAATAACTATTTTGGTTATCGGACTCGTTTCTGCATAAAAATCTTTCCAAGTATTTCCTCCATCATAAGTCTTGACAATCGTTCCTTTGCTTGTTCCGGCATACACAATTTGAGGATCAACTTTACTGATTGCCAAAGAAATCACCAACGTTCCATCTGCCGGCTCGCTATATATCTCTCTCCAACTTACTCCTTGATCATCCGTACGAAAAATTTTCCCACGTTTTCCCAAAACGCCAGTTGCATAAATTGTTTCCGGTTGCTGATGATTAATGGCAATTCCATATACTTTGGTTGCCAAAAACTCTGCATTTTTGGTCCATTTTCCACCACCATCATTGGAAGAAAAAATTCCATTATCCACACTCCCCAAATATACAGTATTCGAATTTACCGGATCAACCGCCATTGTCAAAATATCAACGCCGGAAATATTCGTTTTTTCATCATAATAATTTTTCGCCACCCAATTATTACCGCCATCAATATTCACCAAAAAACCTCCCGTTGCAGTTTTTTTTATTCCAGCCAAATTAAACGAACATCCCGAAAGAGTAAAAACAACAACTATTAAAAATATAATTTTCATATAATTTTTCATATTTTTATTCTAGCATATTTCAAGAAAAAACAAAAAACAATCCAACTGGATTGTTTTTATCATTGTGCGTCGTGGGGGAATCGAACCCTCGACCGTTGGCTTAAAAGGCCACTGCTCTACCGACTGAGCTAACGACGCATATATTTCACATTTTCTGCATTTCATCGGTCAACTTAACCAACCTAACTATTATACTAATTCAAACGCATAAGTCAATACTATTTCGACTTCTTACTCAAAAATAGCAAGAACACCAACGGTAAAACCATCCAAAATATTTGAGCATACGGAGAAGAAAAATACCCCGACGAACTTTCTGAAATATATTGCAAAACTATCTTCTTCGGCAAATGAGAAATAATAATACTGAAAACCAATCCCATCTCCAAAAAACTCATCACGAAAAGCCGCCAAAAAAATCCGCCGGGAACCGTATTGGAAATATGAATATCAAAAAGATAATCCCCGATTATGGTGAGGAAAATAACCGCCGCCAAGAAAAAAATCGCCGGCAAAACACCGGAACTGCTGAGCCATTTTGCCGGAATAACCCCCAAAAGAGCCACTGCAATATAAATATTAATCAGCACATTCACCAAGCGAAACCTTCCGATATACATTCCCAATCCCACACTCACCACTGACAAAATCAAAAACATCGAAATATCTCCCGAAATCTTTTCCGGCAAACCCAGATTCACAAACAATCCTTGCATTCCCATATTTTTTAGCAAATTAGATTAATTCCTTCCCTTTACTAGATTATACAAAATATTTTCAAATTGGGAAACATATTTATCTTTGCTATATTTCTCCAGCGCCTCGCGCCCGATCTTTTCTTTGTCAAAAACTATTTCGCCCGATACAATTTTATTCAAAATATCAATCATTTCTTTTTGGCTATTTACAATAAATCCATTTTTTCCATTCTGAATTATTTCCCCATAAGCTCCAGCCTTAAAGCCAATAAAAGGTTTTTCCTGTGAAACAGCTTCCAGCGCCACCAAACCAAACGTTTCCGGCAACTCCGATCCGGAAACCACCACGATCGCTTCGCGAATATACTTTTTCAACATTATTTGATTGAGAAATCCCAGATGAACGATTCTTTCGCTTTTCGACAAAACAAAATTTCCTTCAATCTCCCCCGCCAGATACAATTTCATTCCAGAAACTTCCCCGAAAACGGAAATCAAATTTTCAACACCCTTATTTCGGGAAATTCTTCCGCAATAAATCGCATATTTTTCCTGCAAACCACTTTCAATATCTTCATCCAAAATACTATCCGGAAAAATAAAATGAAAAACTATCTTTATCTTGCCCTCATCAATCCCTCGATCGACAAGAATATTTTTCACAAATTCGCTCGGACAAATATATAAATCAATATTTTTTTGATATGTTCCCCAAAAATCATGCCAATACGCCTCCAACATCGCGCCCAAACTTTGCGCATAAGAATTCTTAAAACATTTATCCAGAAAACACTGATAATATTTTCCATCCCGGCAGCGATTATAAATTTTTCCATTGTGATACAGATCGTAATTCGGGCTCACCAACTTGTAATCATGTACGGTCATCACAATCGGAATGCCCCGCTTTTTTATTTCAAATAAAATCATTGGCGAAAGCTGATGATACACATTGTGAATATGCGCCACATCCGGACGAAAATCATCCAGCAGTTTGTTGATTTTCCGCTTTGCTTCGAAAGAATAAAACATCCGGAAAATTCCTTTGATTCTTTGCGCCCAAGAATAATCCGCCGTATATCCAACCAAAGAAACAAAATATTTTTCCCATTTGCTTTTTTTGTTTTTTGGATGCTTCATTGAAAAAACCGCCACCTCGTGACCGGCACTTTCAAGCAAAGAAACCACATCCAAAAAATGCTTGTCCGCCCCTCCTTTGGGAAAATAGAATTTATTTATTTCTAAAATTTTCATAATAATTTGCTCGATTGAATAATGAAGCTCTCAGTTTTCTGAAAAAATATCCTTGGAAACTCTTGCCAATCCGAAAATAATCCAAAAGAATATTCCCAACAAGTTTGTTTCCAAATACGGCTGAAAAAGAAAAACAATCAAATAATTCACCGCCAGCGCAATCAAAGCGATAACAATCCAATCCTTTTCTTTTCTCCCAAACAAATCCCTCAAAATCAAAAATACAAATCCAGCCAAGGGCAACAGCAAAAGCAGTCCACCCTGAAGGAGAATTGCCAAAAGTGAATTATGGACATTGCGCACTTCAACCAAATCTTGATAATCCCCCAACTCCAAAGAAAGTCTTTTCCCCAAACCAATTCCAACTAATGGATTTTCTTTTATTTTCTCCCCCGCCTCCAACCACAACATTCCCCGCCAAAAAAAACTTTCGTCTTCCGAAAAACTGGAAAAAGAAGCCGTTCTTTCTCCCAAAACCTCAACGGAATAATCAATTCCCTGCTCAATTTTTGAATGAGGAATAACCGCGGAAAGATAAAAAACAAAAACAATAACCGTCGCCGCACCAAAAATAATTTTCCCGACATAACTTTTCAAAAATAGCCCTTTTTCTTTTGGCAAGAAAACAATCGCAACAAAAGCAGAAAGAATCAAGCCAATCCAAAGATGGCGCATCATCGATCCAATGATTCCAAAAATCCAAATCGGAAGCAACCAAAAATATTTGCGATATTTTTTTACCGGAGAAAAAACCAAGAATACTCCCAACGTCAAAACTGACATCGTCAAATAGAAAGCGTGCGGAAAAGCCAGCAAACGAACTCCTTCAGTGGAAAGCGGAGTAAACTCCGACCACAAACCCTGCCCGGAAATAATTCCATAAATAATAAAAAATATAATACCGATTGCGCCTGCCAAAGCGAATTTCAAAAATCTAACCAAATGTTCTTTTTTATTTAGCAAAATAATAACCGCAAAATACAACAGTGCGTAAAACCCATAATTCTTCCAAGCGGAAAAAGCCAAATCTTTGTCAGAATTCGGATCAAAAAAACTAGATAGAAAATATATTGAAACCAAAGCAATAAATAAAAGAAGCAACCTCTCGGATTTAAAAGAAAATATTTTTTTCAAAACTATACGAGAACCATCCAAATGCACAAACATCAAATTAACCACAATACCCACAATTACTGCTAAGAAAAGAACATCGACAGGATACAATTTCAACTCGCTTCGAGAAAGTACAATTGGAGCCAAAGTGAAAAATCTTTCGAAAATAAAAGTCAGAAACACAATCGCATACAGTCCGCTTCGCGGATGCGCCACGACAATCGCAAAACTTGTCAGCATCAAAACCAAATATAAAGGCAAAGAAAATCCAAACGCAAAATTGGAAAAAATAAACAAAGAAACAGCCACGATCACAAAAATCGCACTCACCGTTTCCCTATTCATTTTTTGCAAAAAATTATACATAAATATAATATATTCTACCAAAAATTCAACAATAAAACCATTAAATACTCTCAAAATAACTCAATATAATAGTATATCACAAATCAAGAAAAAAATCAAGCCCCAGTGTGGAATTTCCACAAAGGGGCTCGCCATCGGCAGTTGCCGAAGAAGGGCTACTTATGCTGAACGAGCCAGTCGCACGGAGCAATGGACGCGCCCACACCGTAATCCGGCATCACGCATGTATCATCCCCCATCCAGGGTTTTGGCATGGAGTTGTTTCTGACATCTACATGCAGGTAATGCCATGTATCCGCCCCCTTAAAGATAAGGTTAAAACTGTAGCGCGGCGGTACCCTTGTCGCACCATTGACAAAATTAACGATCTTTTGCCCATCAGCATCTCCGTAGAGAAAAAGATTGTTTTTATACACCTCCATGCCATGGACAGAAACGGTTTTGCTTCCATCCGGGTTATTGGTGATATCCATTCGCGCTCCGGCAGGCGGGTCAGCTGCAAAACCAAGGTTTGCCGGCTCATCACTGTCCACCTTCAGTCTTGGCATACTACTGACAGTATCAGTTGCAAAAACTGATCCGGAAAAACCAACTACCATTGCCAGAACTACCAAAAATCCAACTAACTTTTTCATAACTTCCTCCTTTTTGCCGATATTTTTTTATCGGCGTTGTTGTTGAAAAAACTCTTTTCCCACAACACGATGTTGCGGAAAAGTTCATTCCTTCTACATTCAAAAAATAGAGATAAGCGAGTCTTTCGAATGAAAGACCCGCCCATAAAACAATATATTTTTCAGAAAAAAGTTAGTTGCAAAAAAAGCAACTTTCTTCTTTTTCTTTTTTGCCGTGATTTACTTCTTTGGGATTTCCATCTGCATCAACAGCCCAGATTCCCTCAAGGATCTGCTGCTGTCTCTTCTGACGGAAATAATTTCCCATCTCGATCCGGATACTAGGACCGCCTACGATTCCGGGGAAAAGATAATATCCGGCCACTCCGAACATCAGCCACTCATTGTACCGGAATTCCCCAAAAGGACCGGCAGCGAGAGTATAGTCACTGAATTGATAGAAAGAGCTCAACCCACCCCTGACTTGCCAATTTGCGGAGATCTTCTTTTGCAAGAAAATCTTGATTTCCGCTCTGGCCTTGTCAGAAGGCGAATCCCCGCTCCAGGTTGAATCAATCTCCGAGTAAAGACTGAGCCAGCCTTCAAATGTAATGCCAGCTATCAATCCTTTTTCGATCTGGCGAAGATACTCAGTATATAACCCGAGCATCAGATCCTCCTGAGTCATTTCA
>JALNYX010000008.1:0-15015 GCA_023229615.1 Candidatus Moraniibacteriota bacterium | reverse complement strand
GACTCAGGATTTTCTCCTGTTGCTGTGGCCCAAATCAAGCGAAGCTTGGCAGTCCATCCGAAAGGATGAACCACTCCGCTCTTATCCTTGATAATGCCTTGATACCGGAGACCGACTTGCGGTCCGATACCAAAATTATCCCATTCGTATGGAGAATCGACATCGCCGAAATCCCCATTGAAATAAAATCCAGCGCCGAGACTCCATCCCCAGCACGAGTTCCAGTACATTCCTTCGCCGTAATACCACTGGTCTTCCATACTGGCTTCACTCCCGAAGAGCAAGCCAGTGCCCAACGACAGCTCGAAATCTCGACACTGTGGCGGTTTTTCCGGAACCCATGGAACAAATGGTTCAAAGGGTTCAAAAGGCTCGATAACCGGTCTGGAAATTATTGGCTCTGTTGGCTCTGTTGGCTCGACAGGTTTTGCTGACACGGGTGGCGCAGGTGGTTCTTTTCTCGTGAGCCAATTAGCGCACTCTGGCTTAAGATAAACCACACCAATGCGAACTCTATCTACTATGATTCCGAGTTTGCGCACCTCCGCCTTCTTAGGCGAAAGCTCGGCTCGGTACCATTTCACCTTATTTTTTCCCGAAACCATCTGAATGATGGCGCCGAAAGGCAAAATATCCATTCCCTCAAAGGCAAATCTCAAAGATGCATTTTTTGGGATATCAATCCCCAAAAGTTTCAACGCCTCAATAAGCTCGCCGACCCAAGGATCATCCCCGACCTCATTGTCGTTATAAATTGCAGGATTATCGATAGTCCCCGCCACTTTTTTTACAACGGAATATATCTTCTTCATCCGCGCTTTCTTGACGGATAATTTTTTGGCAACAGGTTGAACAACTTTCACTGATTTCTTCGCTAAGGAAGAATCAGGAATTTCAATCGTCCATCCAGCCTTTATATGCTTCGGATTTTTAATTTTTTGAGAATTCGCTTTCGCGATATCCTCAACAAACTTTACCGATCCCATTTCATGAAGCGCGATACCGCTAAGCGTATCACCCTTCTTAATAGTATACGGTTTTGCTTCAGCCACTCCGGCTAAAGCCAGAATAGCAGAAACAATAATCGCGATAAATACTCTCATAACGAACCTCCATAATCGATAACTCTTGCAACCGCTCTGAAACTGTTCAGAGTTTGTCGCAAAAGATTTTTTTCTTCTTCAGATACTGGAGAATCAAAGTCCCATCCGGAAGTTTTGAAAACTCCACGCTGTTCTTGAATCTCCTGATATCCATCAATGGACCAACCGATGGTCATTCCGATAGGATTCGGAGCAATGACATTCCGCCGATCCCTCATCCGTCTTTCATCTGGAGAGTATCCGGTATTAATGACAGCAATCGAATCAATCACCTCATCCTCACGAGAAGTCGTAAGAAATCCAAAAGGAGTTCTCTTACTCTCCCAAGTCGCCGTCACAATCCCAAATCTATCAGTCTCAAAGAGACTCGAAAGGGGAATTCCCTTGGAAAAAATCGAAGCGAGATATTCCTTATTGCCCAAAAGATTGCGGTCAATAAGAATACCTTTATCCTCAATTCCATAGGCATATTTTGCTCGCGTAGAAAGAATAAAGATATTTATTCCCTCTCTTTGCGGAGCAAAAACTTTGCCAATGCACCAAAAGTTCCCGGCAGAATTGCGCTTATCGGTCTCAAGAATACCAACTCCGGGATATAAATTTCCCGAAGAATCAATTCCGACAACGATCCAGGATACCCTAAATAATCGGTATTCATTTTCCAGCTCTCTGGAAAATGGCATGACAAACTCTTGAGCACTTCGGTAATCCGCCATCGGAATACCGAGAGTCATTACCGGTGGTTGATCAATCTTGAATTCCATAACAGAATTTTCTACCGGAATTTCAGTGCCGGTGAAAACTTCAATCTTATTCGCGCACCCCGAAAGGAGCGCTACAACGAAAAATAAAATGGTAAAATACTTCAGAAAATTTTTCATCACGCACCTCCCAGTGCAGAAGTTTTTGATTTGAAATATCGGGAATTAATTTCCCATACATATCTCATCATTACCATATTACGAAATATGGTAATGTTTATATTGATTACCTATTAAATTGTCAAGGCAACTTACTTTATCACACATTTTCTCACGACCGTGAGTTAATGTGCAAAAAAATATATCCAACACTTGGAACTTCCAAGCGGAAGAGTGAGCTTTGGAAGAATATGTTTTGAAAAAACATACCCAATTTCCAAACAACTCACCACTTCCACCAAGAATTATATCTATTGTTTTATGTTTTATATCTGTCTTACGTCCTACATTTTACGTCTTATGTCTTACGTCTTATGTCTTATGTCTTACGTCTTATGTCTTACGTCTATCCTAAAGTTCATTCAAACTTTCCAAATATTCCTTTTCTTCCCGTGACAATCCCATTGTTGCAAAATAATACACCCACATCGCGCTTAAAATCACGCCAACCAAAAATCCTCCAACCACGACAGCAACTATTTCTTTGACGCTCGGATTCTTTTCCCAAATCGGTCCCGTCAAAATTTGCACATGCAAATCCGCCTTATCTTGCAAAACGCTCCCACCGGTTTCCATTACTTTTGCAATCGCGTTGGAAATTTGCACAGCCTCTTTTTGGCTGTTGGCAAAAACTTCAAAACTCACGATTCCATATTGAAATTTCCCGCCTACTTTTACCATTTGCCCCCACTCTTGCAATCTTTCCTTTCGATCAAAAGGAAGAAATTCAGAGTTCACCTCTCCGGTTTTGACAACTTGATCAATGAAAAGCTCGCTATACACAACTTCTCCCAAAACCCTATTCACATATTCAGCTGATTTAAACACGGAATAGAAATCTTTTGAATCCTCCCCACCGGTCGGCACCACCAAATAATCAGTAGAAGCTTTGAAACTTTTTTGACTTACTACCAAAAAAAGAAACGACAAAGCCGCCAACAAAAACCCCGCCAACAAAAATGTTCCGATTTTTTGCTTATTTTGAGCTTTTCTTTCCCAATTAGACATATCGTTGTTCTATTTATTATTAATGTGAGATTGTAGCAAATAATTCCGTTTCTGTCAAGTAAAATTTATCCAAAGAATTCGCCTTTCGTTTTACTTATTGCCCAAAACAATATATATTTTATCTATGGAAGATAATAATAAAAACACATCGCCACTGTCAGACCGTAAAATATTCTCCCGTTTTTTTCTGTTCTGGCTTGGATTGGGATGGATGGCATTTTTTTTGGCGCTATTCGGATTTTTTTATGAATATTTCTTTGAGGCTTACCTCATTTTCGGCATCTCTTTTCTTTTGCGATTGCTCCTCAAAAAACGCTTTCGCCTTTCGCGGGAAATGATTGCGATTATTGCAATATCCCTGCTTGCCTCAATGCTTTTTACCGTTCCATCTGTCCCCACAATCTTTTCCGGACGTGATCAAGGATCAATTAGTGAAGCTGCCATCCGCCTAGCGCAAAACCACCAGCTGGAATTTTCCACCCCCGCCAGCCAAGAATTTTTCAAAATCTACGGGCAAGGCAAGGCGCTCAATTTTCCCGGATTCTATTACACCGATTCAGGAAATCTCATCACTCAATTTCCCCTGGCTTACATCAGCTGGCTGGCAGTTTTCTTTTCCCTATTCGGACTGGCAGGATTGACAATTGCCAATGCGCTTCTTTTTATTCTTTTTTTAACTTCATTCTATTTACTCTGGAGAATATTTGTTCCGCGCCGATGCGCCGCCATCGGAACACTCCTTCTTTTGACAAGTTTTTCCTTCTCTTGGATCGCAAAATTCACTCTTACTGAAAATATGGCATTGGCACTTCTCTGGTTTTCAATTCTAAGCTTGATTTCTTTTCTGCAAAAAAATGAAAAATTGGCTTATTGGTCATTTTTCCTTTCTTCCGCTCTTCTGATTTTCGTTCGCATCGAGGGAATAATCTTTTTCGCTTTTTCTTTTTTAGCCATTCTTCTTTCTCTTCCAACTCGCGAATATCTCAAAAAAAATATTTTCAAATTATTCATCTTGCCTGTTTTTTTCTTATTTATTATTTTTGTCATAAACTTTGGCATCAGCCTGGGATTTTACAAAGAAATTGGAAAAGCTCTTTTTAATTCGGCAGGAAATGGAATCATCGACATCAACACATCCGTAAGTACCTGGGAAAAATATATCTATCCCGCCCTTTATATACTGAAAATATATCTGCTCTATGGACTGTTGGGATTTTTTACCGCAGGAATTGCAGGAATTATTTATTTCATCAAACAAAAAAAATATTCAATTCTCATTCCTCTGCTAGTTGTCTTTCCTTCTTTTATTTATCTTATTGATTCCAATATTTCCGCCGACCACCCTTGGATGCTCCGCCGTTTTGTTTTTTCCATTTTGCCAACTTTCATTTTTTACACAGTTATTTTTCTCGGCCAGCTCCGCGCAAATTCCAAAAAAGGCATCCGCAGTCTTGCACTAATAATTGCATTCGTTCTCCTTTGCGGAAATATTCCCGCTTTCGCGCTGCACCTTGATTTTTCTGAAAACAAAAATTTGCTTGGGGAAACCGAAACAATCAGCCAAAACTTTTCTTCTAATGATTTGATTCTGGTTGACCGCCTGGCAAGCGGAGATGGTTGGGCGATGCTCAGCGGACCAATGAATTTTATTTCCGGAAAAAATTCCGTCTACTTTTTCAATCCGCAAGACTTCGACAAGCTTAATTTGGAAAAATTTGATAGAATATATTTAATAGTCCCGGAAAAAAGCATTGATTTTTGGAAGCAAAGCGTTTTGTACCCAAGAATGCATTTTTGGAAAAATTATTCCCTGCAAACGCAAAGATTGGAAAATAATGAAGATGCTAAGAATTTGGAATTGAAATTTGCAAGTAAAAAATATAAAACTGTTTCCGGCGCAATATTTGAGATTGAGAAATAATATTAAACAATTTTTATAATAATCAGAATAAAATATAATTTTTTATTCTAACTATAAGTCTATATGCAAGAATTACCGAAAAATTGGCAAAAAGCATATTGGATTTCCAGAGTAATTCTGGCGGTTGCTTTTTTACTTGCCGGAATGTATTTGTCATACCGCATCCTCCTGCCTTCCAATAAATTCCTTTACCTTTATTCAAACCCCGCAAGCATTCAAAATAATCTTTCTGCTACGCCACAAAAAAACAATCTTCCACTACTATACGCCACGACAATTGATGATTTTTCCAGAATTTCCTCCAGAATTTTTCTTAAAAATAACGACGCGAATTTTGATCCGTCGGGAAAAATTTCCGTACGCAAATCATATCAGGCGTTCTTTTATCCTCAAGGGGAGGACATTACCGTTCCACTGGAGCAATCAGGATTTAATACGGAAGATGGAAAATTAATCTCATCTCCGGAAGCGGTGTATGTCCTGGCGGGAAATCAAAAATTTCCGCTTGACAATCCGATTACATTTGAATCGCTGGGATACGACTGGAATAAAGTTTTTCCGCTTGATGAAGAAACACTGTCTCAATATGAAAAAGGAAAACTGCTCAATATCCGCTCTCCGCATCCCGATGGAACGATTTTTCGCACCATAGATACGAATAAATATTTTTATATTTCCAATGGAGAAAAAAGAGAAATAAAAGGATCACAAGAATTAATCGCATCCTACACAAAAGACAAATCAATTATTTCTGTTTCTGAAAAATCACTATCCGATTATCAAATATGTTCTCTTAAAAAAACCGGCTTCTTCTTCATTTCCTATAGTTGCCCAATTAATGCCTCTTCCTTGATGGAATATCCGGGAAAAAATTATGAATTTTCTGCCGAAACAAAATCATCCCAAGTCCAATATATAAACGACATTCAAATAGAATTCGAAAGGGACATTACTTGGAAAAACATCCGCTCCTCTCTGTCATTAATCAAAAGCAGAATAATCCTCAAATATTCTAAAAAATAATGAAAATATTTTCTGATAAAAATTTAATCGTATTACTGTCAAAACTTTCCGGGGATTTTCTGGTTCTTTTTATGCTTGCCTATGGAGCAATTTTACTGGCAGAAGCAATTTTGCCAGGAATCGTTTCAAATCGATTGAGTATGATCACTCTCACATTGATACTGTCCGGCACACTGGTATTATCCGCGCATTTGGCAAAAAAATCTAAAATTGATATGCCTGCCGAAAAAAATATTACCGCAAAAAAAAGCGCTCATTTTTGGATGCTTCTGGTTTTTGCGACAACAATAATCATCCTTTCTCTTTTTGGATTTTCCATTTGGGAAATCGCACTCACGACAGTAATTTCTCTGACCATCATTTTCTATGCCAAAAAAGAGTTTACCCAAGATATATAAAAACCTGCATAATTAAATGACAAGACTCCCGGTTTTCTGGAAAAATGTTTTTTTCGGAAAACCATACGAAAATTATCTGGATACGCAAGTTGTGGCGCTAACAAATTCAACATTTCAACCAATCCAAAGTTTCCTTCGCGCATTTTTCCCAAGAAAAATTTCCCGCTTGCTTCAATCCTTTTTCAATCATAATCTTTCGCAAATCGCCATCGCCAAGAACTTTTTCGATTTTAGCCGTCAATTCATCGCAATTTAAAGCATTGAAATATTCCGCCGCGTCCCCTCCTGCCTCACGCAAACTGGAATTATCCGCAGTAATCACGGGAACTTTCGAGGCCATCGCTTCCAAAATGGGAATTCCAAATCCTTCATACAAAGAAGGAAAAACAAAAATGCCGGCATTGCGAAACAGCACCGCCAAGCTGGAAAAATCAACTCTCCCGGTCAAAACAATATCCTCTCGGAAAGGGCTTTTCTCCACTTTCTCAATCACACCCTCCCACATCCACGCCTTGCTTCCTGCCAAAACCAACTTAATACTGCTATTCGTTTTATTTTTATATTTTTCAAATGCGCAAATCAAAGTCTCCAAATTCTTACGAGGCTGAATAGCACCGACATACAATAAATAATCTTTGGATTGTAAATTGTGAGTTTTCAATATTTCCTTTTTTTTATTTTCAGAAATTTCGTTTTGAAATAATTTTCCGTCAAAACCATGATGAACCACTTTTATTTTTTTCTCATTAAAATGAGGATAAAATTTCAAAATATCCCTTTTTGTTGAATGAGAAATCGCAATTAATTTATCAGCATTTCCAACTGCCATATCCGTCAAAAAATTAATCTGCCTCAAATCCTTTTTTGGGAAACTTTCCGGAAAAATCTTGAAAGCCAAATCATGAATTGTTACTACCGTTTTCAGTCCAGATTTTCGAACCAAGGGAATATTATGCATCGGCATCCACAAAACATCCGGATTATCCCGCCAAAGAGATCCAGCGAATCCGGTTTGTGTCCAAAGACAAGGAGAGAAAACCTTTTTTATCTTGTAATTGGAAAAATTTTCCGGAACCAATTCCGGATTAAACTCCCGACGATGATAAATATCAAAATCATCGCCAAACCCCAATTTCCCAAAATATTTAAGCAAATTCAAAAGATAAACCCTTGTCCCGTCTATCCGTTTATTATCCAAATCCGCCGCCTGAATCGCAATTTTCATATTACTAATTACTAATATACAAATTTACGAATAATAATTATACCCTAGTCTTGCGTCTTATGTCTTACGTCTTACGTCTGTCTTACAACCCCAACCCGGAATATGCTGAACTCATCGTGCTCAAAAACCACGGGATAATCGCAACTAATCCAATCAAAGGCAAAACTACCGCTCCAATAGAAATTATCATCGTCCAAAGAAAATACTTACGTGTTTTTTCCACGGAAATAAAAATCTGCTCCAACTTCTCATCTTGCTGTTTGAATTTTTCCAAAATATCTTGTTCCATATTTTTGTTTTGAATAAATTATTTATATCTATTTTACAAACTTCAATTTCTGTAAAAATTCCGCCAATTCTTCTCCAACAAGCTCCCTCTTTTCTCCTGCGTGCAAAGCGCCCAATTTAATACTCATCACTCGCACTCTTTTCAAATCCAACACGCGATAATCCAGCGCACTGCACATTCTCCTGATCTGATGGCGTTTTCCCTCAGAAAGAACAATACTAAAAGTATAATCATCTATTTTCCGAGCCTTACACGGTTTGGTAATTTCTCCGCCCTCCAAATCCATTCCCCCACAAACAATACGGAAAAAACGGTCCTTCAGTTTTTTGTCCACACGCACTCGATATTCTTTTTCGTGATCATATTTCGGATTAAGCAACTTATCTGTAATCCTCCCGTCATTAGTCGCCACAATGAGTCCGTGTGAATCCTTGTCGAGTCGCCCAACCGTGAAAACTCCTTCTGGAAAATCCGCAATATCTGCCACGCTTTTTTCTCCTTCAGCAGGACTCACTGTTACAATCCCTATAGGCTTGTTAAAGACAAAATATTGCAATTTCTTGAAATTTTTAACTTTCTTACTCACATCCACCTGATCGCCTTCGGAAATCTTGTCTCCAACCTTAGCGTTTCTGCCATTGATTTTTACCAACGAGCGCGCCACCAAGACGTCTGCCTCCCGCCGGGAACAGATTCCTTTTTGCGCCAAATATTTGTTTATCCTCATCGGATACTCGCTTTTTTCTGCATTGTTATTTTTATCCATATATATAGATACTACACTAAATAACCATTTCTGCAAGAAAAAATATCCAACGAAATAAATTGGTTTTTTATTTAATGTTGGGGATGAGGGATTCGAACCCCCGATGCAAGGACCAGAACCTTGTGCCTTACCGCTTGGCTAATCCCCAATATTCAATTTTCAACACTTAATAAATACTATACCAAACTTTTTCAAAAATCAAGAAAAAAGACAAATAAAAAATGCTACGGGATTTTCCAATAGCATTTGCTCGCTTGCGCGATAAGAAGACGAATTGCCTTCTTTATGAAAAAGAACAAATTCTTTGCCTATATTTTCAGGATTTGTTTTTCGAGAGAAAAACAGGAATAAGATTCATTTGAACCTATTTCTTTCCTTTTTTCCTTTTTGAAAAAATAGACAAAGAGACCTGGGTCCCTTACTTTTCTAATCGATCAGCAAGGGACCCAACCCAGATAAGCACCGACAACAAGAGGGGGCAGTTTTTCGGGAGCACCAATATCTAAGCCCAATATCGATATTGGTTTTTACCCATAAAACTTCTATGGGGCTCCTAGCATCCGACCTTAGTCATTTAACCTCCCCGCGGAAAATTTTCCGCTTTCTTCATCAGACATTGTCAGCAGTTGGTCTTGACCAGGCGAAGTGGTGAGGTCGCACAACATGAGCAAGTGATCAGATAGGGTACTGGTCTTTGATGAACAACAACCATTTTTTCGGGTCGTCCGCGACAGGACGACCGGGGGGGAGGAACGAGATGCATCATATCACATTCTCCTTTGCCGGTAACGGCGGTTAAGGGTCCGGCTCCGGGCATTTACTCCCAGAGCGCAAACAAAACGAGGTACTTCGACTTGCAACTTAATAATAATCACTTTAAAAAAATCTGTCAATATCAAGACAAGATTATTGCGGTTTATATTTTTTATCGCTTTTGTCCATTATAATGGCGTAATCCCGCTCTATTCTTTGGACGCGTTTTTCCAAAATTTCCAATCTTTGAACATCTGCTTTACTTTTCAATTCCTTGCGCAGAATTTCGATTTCCTTTTTCACATCCTTGATTTCATCTTCAATTCTTTCCGCATAACCAAAAACCATTTTAAATCCTTGATTCATTTCTTTTCTCAATCCTTTCAACTCACTTTCAAAATTATCCATCCTATTTTCCATACCACTCATTTTGATTTCCATTCCATCCATTCGTTTTTCTATACTGCCCATTTTGATTTCCATTCCATCCATTCGTTTTTCCATACTGCCCATCTTAATTTCCATTCCATCCATTCGTTTTTCCATACTGCCCATCTTAATTTCCATTCCGTCCATTCGTTTTTCTATACTGCCCATCTTATCTTTCAATTCATCAATTCCTCTCGCTAAAACAGAATGACCTTCGGCTACTATTTTTATTTCATCCCTCATCTCTTCCAAAACAGCCAAAAACTTGCCCTCGGTAGAAATATCCAAAGGTTTCACTTTTTTCGCAATTTTTTTTCGTGCTTTTTTACTTTCCGACATTTTTTTAAATCTTCAAATATCTTCTAATTGCAATAAAACTGCTAATCACTCCCAGCAAGATTCCGAAAGCCAAGACCGCGGCAAAGATTATCCACAAATATTGAAAATAAAAAGCATGTAAACTCTCCTGAGAAATCATTCTTCCTGCCAAAGAAGAAACAAACTTTGTCGTGAGTGGCAAAAGACCCACTGCAACCAAGGAGGCAAAAATACCATATAAAATTCCTTCAAAAATCATCGGCATCTGAATATACATATTCGAAGCGCCCACCAAACGCATAATTTCAAACTCCCTTTTGCGCGAATACATCGTAAGACGAATCGTATTAAAAGTAATCAAAATTGAAATCAAAATAAAAATTCCTCCCAAAATCATTCCTGCCTTACCCGCATCTTCCACTGCCACGTTGATTTTTTCAATATCTTCTTTGTTTCTGGCATAATTGATTGAATTTATCTTATCCGTAAAAGAAGAATTTTCCACGCGAGAAACAATTCCATCATACTTATTTGTGTTATTTGCAGTTACAACCAGAGAAGAAAAAAGTGGATTATCACCAATCTCATCAATCGCATCCAAAATCACAGGATCATCTCCGGTATTGTTAATAAAATTATCCAGAGCTTGGTCATTGGAAATAAACTCCACCGAAACCACATCCGGAATACTTGCAACTTCCTGCCGAATCAAGGTCATATCCTCTTCAGAAACATCCGGATTTAAATAAATACTAATATTAATATTATTTTTTATATTATTAACAATTGAATTTCCTGTAATTCCCAAAAGAGCCGTCGCGCTTACAACATACAATGACAACGCCAGAATACTCACCGTAGCAAAACTGAGCCAGAAATTGTGAAAAAAATTATTCAATCCTTCCTTGAAAGTCCTTCCCAATTTTAGAAATTTTTCTTTAAGCATTTTTTTTTAATTTTATAACTTACACTATATATTTCATATCCTTGCATTTTTTTAACACACATATTTCCCTTTTTTGCAATCACTCACAATCTTTCCTTTTTCCAATGCCACCACCCGCTTGTTCAATTTGTCCACCACTTCCCTATCATGAGTCGCCAAAATTACCGTCGTTCCAAGATCATTTATTTTCATCAATAATTTGATAATATCCCAACTGGAATTTGGGTCCAAATTTCCCGTCGGTTCATCAGCTACAATAATTACCGGTCGGTGAATCAACGCGCGCGCCAATGAAACCTTCTGGCGCTCTCCTCCAGAAAGCTGATTGGGATATTTTTCCATCTTATCAGCCAAGCCCACAATATCTAAAATCTCCGGAACCTCTTCATTGATTTCTTGCGTCGTTTTTCCGGCCACTTCCAACGCATAGGAAACATTTTTGAAAACAGTTTTTTCACTGAGTAATTTGAAATCTTGAAAAACCGTTCCAATATTCCGGCGATAATATGGCAAATGTCTTTTTTTAATTGTCGCCAAATCACGACCGTCAAAAAGCACTTGACCGGAAGTTGGTTGCTCTTCAGCATACAAAAGTTTGAGCAAGGTGGATTTTCCCGCCCCGCTAGGTCCAATCACTGAAACAAATTCCCCTTTTTCAATCACAAGACTGACATCCTCCAATGCCACGAAATCTCCAGGGAAAATTTTTCCAACATTTTCATATCTAATCATATTTTTATATTTTAATTATACCATTTTTTTATTTTCCGGCAACTGCTGAAAATTGCAAATAACTTTCAATAAATTCTTCCAACTCGCCGTCCAAAACCCTTTCCGGCTCAACAGTTTCAAATTTCGTTCGATGATCCTTGACCATCTTATATGGATGAAGGACATAAGATCGAATCTGACTTCCCCACTCGGCGCTGCGATATTCTCCTCTCAGCTTTTGCTTTTCAATTTCTTTTTCCTCCAAATATTTCTGATGCAATTTCGCCCGCAAAATTTTCATCGCTTTTTCCTTATTCTGCAACTGCGACCGTTCATTCTGACAAGTCACCACAATTCCAGAAGGAATATGTGTAATTCTTACTGCACTGTCAGTCGTATTCACGCTCTGTCCACCCGCCCCGGAAGAACGATACACATCCACTCGAATATCAGAATCTTTAATTTGAACCTCTTTTATCTCCTCGATCACCGGCAAAACTTCCACCAGAGCAAAAGAAGTTTGGCGCAAATTATCCGCATTAAACGGAGAAAGCCGCACTAACCGATGTGTTCCAGCTTCTCCTTTGAGCTTTCCATATACCCACGCTCCATCAATTTCTACTGTTGCGCTTTTAATTCCCGCTTCAGCGCCACGCGACTGGTCAATTATTTTTGCTTTGAAGTTATTCTTTTCCGCAAACCGCAAATACATTCGAAGCAACATCTCAGTCCAATCCTGAGCATCCACTCCGCCTGCCCCGGAATGAAGTGCCAAAATAACATTATTGCGGTCATATTCTCCGGAAAGCAAAATTTGAAATTCCAATTTTGCAAGTTCTTTTTCTAATTTTTCCAATTCTTTTTCAATTTCTTCTTCCTCTTCTTTTGTGTGTATAGTCAAAGAAAATTCCTCCAAATAATTCACCCACTGATCAATTTTCTCAAAATCATCCACTTCCTTTTTCAGATTTTCCAACTCTTTCATAATCTCTCCCGCGACGCGCGCATCATCCCAGAACCCCCCTTGAGATGACCGATCTTCCAATTCCAATATTTTTTGTTTTTTTTCAGGCAAGTCAAAGATATTCCCGCAACTGCGGGATTTTATTTTGCAACTCTTCTAATTTTTTTCTAATATCCTCCATAACTTTATATTTCCAGATTCAACAAACTAAGCATCAGCATAACACCCGCAACTAGAAATATCAAATGCCCGAATGATTTTTTTACATCCTCTTCTTTATGTAATTGCGGAATCAAATCAGAAGCAGCGATATATATGAACCCTCCGGCAGTAAGCGGAATTAAAAAAGAAATTATTTCTGTTGAACCTTTGCCGATAATCAAAACAGCAATAGCACCCAAAATCGCCGTAAGAGCAGTCAAAAAATTAAAAATCAGAGCCTTCATCCGGGAAAATCCGCCATATACCAATGAACCAAAATCACCAATTTCCTGTGGAATTTCGTGAAAAATAACCGCAATGGTTGTGGCAACTCCAATCGGAACGCTTACCAAAAAACTAGCAGCAATGACCATTCCGTCAATAAAATTATGCAGGGAATCACCGACCAAAATATTATACGCAAAAGGATGAGGATGTTTTTCACAGGCTCTTTTATGACAATGTCTCCAATGGACAATTTTTTCCAAAACAAAGAACAACAAAATTCCAGATAAAATATACATCGAAACTGCAATATGACTGGAAGAATTTCCATATGCCTCCGGAATCAAATGAATAAAAGCATCCCCCAAGAGCGTTCCAGCGGAAAAACTCACCAGAAACAAAAGCCAACTATACAATTTATCCTGATCCAAAGACAAGGTAAAAACACCAACAAGAGATAGTAGACTGACAATAAACACTGAAATCAAAACATAAATCCAAATCATAGTTTACTGCAGATAATTTTTTATCAATTCAATATGCTCACTTTCCACTTTTGCCAGTGCAGTAAAAAATATTTTTATTTTTTGTGTGTCAGCTTCTTTGGCAAATTTGGAATACAATCCCGTTGCATGATTTTCCAACTCAACTGTTTTTTTGAAATTCTCAACTTCATCATCGTTACACTGCTCGGATAATGTTTGGGGCATCTGAATTTCCAAAAATTTTGTCACGATCACAGCATGTTCCAATTCCACTTTTGCCAGACGTTTATACATTTTCTCAATTTCATAGGAATCAGACTTGCCTGCCATACACAAATAAATCGCATTGGCTTTTATTTCCAAATCCAAAGTTTCCATTAAGTTTTCTCTGGATTGATCGGAAATATTTCCAGCTCTTTTAAACAGAGGACTAGCCTCGCTTCCCGGCTTTATATAATTTCTATCCGCCCCACAAAAGGGACATTTTGATGGAGCTTCCGTTCCAAGATAAGCATCTCCGCAAATTTCACAGATAAAAGTTTTCATTTGATTTTATTGTTGAATTGTTATATTGTTTATTGGAAAACCACTAGCCACCTTAGCTCAGTTGGTAGAGCAATGCACTCGTAACGCATAGGTCCGGAGTTCGATTCTCCGAGGTGGCTCACTATAAATTTCTCCGTAATCCATTGTCATATTTATTGTGATAATATGAAATACTAAATACCAGATACTTTCCTGAGTTCTTCCCACTTTCGATCCACTCCTTCTTGAATTAATTTCACAATTTTTTCATTATCAGGAGCAAACAAATGTTTGAATCTTTTTTGAGTTTGCAAAAATTCTTCAATCGGTTTTCTGTTTTTCACTTCCAGATTAACTTTATATTTTCCATTTTCGATTTCAAAAAGCGGCCAGAAATTTGTTTCGGTTGCCAATTTTCCAATACGCACATATTGCGAGGTTGGATATTTCCAAACATTAGTACAAGGTTGCAATACGAGCAAAAATGAAGGACCTTCTGTTTCGAAAGCTTTTTTAGCTTTTTTGGCAAGATCTTCAATATACGCTACATTGGATTGTGCCAAATATTTCACATGATGCGCCGCCACAATTTGCATAATATCTTTGCGATCTGTTTGATTTCCAAAAGATTCTTTTCCGCTTGGAGTGGTTTCCATATTCGCCCCCATTGGAGTTGCTCCTGATCTTTGCCCGCCGGTATTCATATACCCCTGGTTATCATACGCCACATATAAAACCTGATGACCGCGCTCAAGCATTCCAGAAAGCGCCTGCAGTCCGATGTCATATGTTCCTCCATCTCCAC
>JALNYX010000049.1 GCA_023229615.1 Candidatus Moraniibacteriota bacterium | reverse complement strand
AAATATAATTTTTCTATTGTAATTTACTTTCGATATAGGTCCAGGTTTTTTGAAAAACTTCATCCGGAGTTAAATTGGAAGTATCGATGACAAAGTCAAAATTATTTTTGTCGTAGCAGTCCTTGTGGTAGTATTTTTCATATCTCAACTTATCGCTTTCCATTCTTTTTTCATGGCTTCTTACCAAATCCTCAACGGTACTCAAGTTATTGTCTTCATTTCTGGAATTTTCGTTTTGCAATTCTTTGTGTACCCTTTGCGCGCCGACAAGAGGATCTACCGTGATATAAAGCTTGATTGAATGGGGAATGAGAAACCAGCTGGTGCGTCCTTCGATAATGAAATTATTCCTCTTTTCTCCAAGATTTTTTTGATAATCATCCACTTCGGTGTCAGTTTCCGGATGAGTTTCTCCGTATTTGTTGTATTCCGCCAGGGTCATTCCCATTTTTTTGGCAGCATCTCGTCGGATTTGACCGATATAAAATCTTTCATAATTCAATTTTTCAGCCAATTTTTTGCCAATTGTACTTTTTCCCGATCCGGGTTCTCCGGTGATTGTAATGATCATAGATTTATTTTAATTTACTTAAATGTGATGTATATTGTATAATAAAAGTATAATAAACTAATTATAACAAAAAAAGTATGCCAGTAAATATGAACATCGTTCCTGGTCCAGAGTATGGGGCGCAAGGAAGAGAAAATGACAGCGAGCACAAGAAGGTTCAAGCGGAGAGAATGCAAGAAAGAGCGGATGAAATGATTGAATCAAGACATGAGTTAGCGGAAGAAATAAGAAAAATAATAAACAGTAACGGAGGAGAGTTTGTTGGGCTTAACGAAGAGGCGATTAAAAAATTAGCTGAATCCGGATATGACAGGAAACTCATTGAAATGATATCCGCAAAAATAGGAGACAGAATTACTCAGTAAAATTTTCAAATAAACAAGGAGGGAAGTTTCTTGTAAATGTATTTATAGTAATAAAAGCAGGCCTTGACCTGCTTTTATTGCGTTTCCCATCTTTATTCAACGCTTTCTTCTTTTTTTACTTCCTTCTTACTTTCACCTTCTTTTCCATCCATCAGGATTAGTCCCATACGATGATTTTTCGGTTCAATAGAGAGGATGTTCCATTTGTATTTTTCTCCGACTTTGATAGCATCTTCCATTTTCTTTCCTGGGTGAGTTTCTTGAAATTCACTGATGTGAGCCAGTCCGTGGATATTAGCATCCAAATAAACAAAAGCTCCGAAGTGATTGATTTTATCAACTTTTCCTTCATGAATTTCTCCGATTTTGTATTTTGTAGCCGCTTCTTCCCAAGGATCTCTTTCAAGCGCTCGAATAGAAAGAGAAATTCTAGTGTCATCAATACCGATGATTTTGGCCTTTATTTTATCTCCAACCTTAACTACCTCTCTCGGATCATTAATAAGTTGCCAAGCTAATTCGGAAATATGAACTAGACCCTCCAATTTGTCGCTGTCGTTTTTGCTACTTTTCTTGCTGGCTGGGAGGAATTTAATAAAAGCTCCAAAATCAACAACTCCGCTGATTTCTCCTTCGACGATATCATCAATTTTGAGTTCGGAAATAACTTCCCGTTCTTTTTCACTCATTGCGGCCTTTTCACTGACAATCAATTTTTCATCTTCACGATTGGTGTCGATTATTTTGACGGAAAATTCTTGACCAACATAGGCCTTGAGAAGTTCAAGGATGCGATTCTTGTTTCCATCTTCAACGCGAGGATAATGTTCACTGGAAAGCTGTGAAACTGGCAAAAATCCCTTGACTCCATTGAGTTCCACCATAAGCCCTCCTTTGTTAGCATCCAGGATTTTGGTTTTGACAACCTCTTCAGTATCGCTTTTGGATTCAAGATCATCCCAAGATTTTTCATGGGAAGCTTCTCTGATGGAAAGTTCCACATAGCCATCTTCATTTTCCAGGTCCATCAAAGTGGCGCTGATTTTGTCTCCAGGTTTGAGTTTTTTGGAAAGTCCCATTCCATCACGAGATTCTTTTCCGAGAACGATTCCAGTTCCGATAGCACCCAAATCCAAAAGTACCAGACTGGAAGAAGCTTCGATTACTGTTCCCTCCATAATACTTCCTACTTCCGGAATTTCGATTGGATTTTCAGAAAGGAGTTTTCCCATCGGAGATGAATCTTCTTCTTGTTCGGTTGTGGCAGTTTTTTTAACAGTTGTTTTTTTCTCCGCCTTTTCTTCTTTATTGGTTACGGTTTTTTTCTCCGCCTTAACTGCTTTTGGTTTGATAGTGGTTTTAATTTTGTCCACTTCCTCCGCCAATTTGTCCAGAATATTTTTCTTAGCCATTTTATTGAATATTTTGGCAATCGCGCAATGCTTGCCGTTAAATTATTAAAAGCGCATAAAACAAAAATTTCCCATTAAAAATAAGGGAAATTATCAAGAAAACCAACGGGATTAAGTCATCCCGATATTCAATTTTCTTAATAATTATTTCTATAAATAAGAGTATAGGTAAAAATGGAATTTGTCAAGTATTTGTTGGATTAGTTGCATTTGCTGTGTGGGTAGCGTAGGATGAGCTTATGAAGAAAGAATTTGAAATTGAAAGAGAGCAATCAGGAAAGAGGATTGACAAAGCGCTTGTTAATTTGAAAATTGATCCGGAATTTTCCCGGGCGGATTTTTCGCGTGCAATCAAAAAGGGTGATGTGAAAGTAAATGGGGCAATTGTGAAATCCGGATATGTTTTGAAAGAAGGAGATGTGGTGTCTGTGGATGTTGCTCAGAAAAATAAAAAGACAAAAGCCACTCCGAATATCAAATTGGAGATTATTTTTGAGGATGAGAATATTATCGCCGTGAACAAGCGAGCTGGAATCAAAATTCATCCAGATAGCGGGGAAGATGAGAATGATACTTTGGTTGGGGGGCTTTTAGCAAAATATCCTGAGCTGACAGATATTGGAGATGGGGCAGTGGATTCCTTCTTGCGTCCTGGCATTGTTCATCGCTTGGACAAGGATACATCCGGAGTAATAATAGTTGCTCGCAATCAAAAAGCTTTTGAAGTATTGAAAGAGAAATTTTCCAAGCATGAAATTGAAAAAAAATATCTGGCTTTGGTTTTTGGCAAATTGGAAAAAAAGAAAGGAACAATCGATGCGGATATTGCCAGGTCATCAACTTACAGAAGACAAGTTATTGCCAGCAAAAAAACGAAAACAAAAATAAGGACAGCAATAACTGATTATGAGGTTGTGCAAGAGTTTGAAAATTATTCTTTGGTGGAAGCGCGACCGAAAACCGGGCGAATGCACCAGATTCGGATTCATCTTTTCTCTATTGGCCATCCTTTGATTGGGGATAGACTGTATCGAAAAAAATTATTTGCTACATCGGAGTTTCCTTCGGCATTGCGTCAAATGCTTCACGCCGAAGAGATAAAGCTGGAACTTTTTGGAAAGGATTATATTTTTACCGCTCCAATTCCAGAGGATTTTGAAAGCTTATTATAAAATGCTAGTTACTAAATATAAAATTATTAACCAGATATTGACTAAATCTTGATTTGAGTATAGTATGGAGTAGATTTAATTTTAAAAGGTTTTTATTACTTAAGCCGAATAGCAGGTTTTTTTATTTGTTTTCGGTCTGACAAAAATATGGAAAAGAAATTGATTGAATTTAATATGGCGCAGAGAAGCGGTAAAGTTCTTGCTTTGCAATCAGGCGATGTTGTTCGCGTCTTTCGAAAGATTAAAGAAGGAGAAAAAGAAAGAACCCAGGTTTTTGAAGGAATGATTATTGCTGTTAAAGGCGGACAAAGTTCTTCTCCGATAATCACGGTGCGAAAAGTTTCCAGCGGAGTAGGAGTAGAGCTTATTATTCCTGCTAATTCTCCAATGATTGAAAAAATCGAATTGGTAAAAAGAGCGAAAGTAAGAAGAGCAAAACTTTATTATGTTAGAGATAAGACAGCTAAGTCCTTGCGTTTCAAATATGAAGACGCTTCTGCGATTGAAGCAAAGGCTGACAAGAAAGCGAATAAGATAAAAGAAGAAAAAGTGGAAGAAAAAGAAATTGAGGCCGTGAAAGAAGAAAAAGAAGAAAAAACAGAAGAGGAAGTAAAGACTGAAGAAATAAAAGAAACTCCAAAGAAGGAAGAGAAGAAGGAAAATAAAAAAGAAGAAGTTTCTGAAAAGAAAGAAAAAGAAGATCAGAAAGAAAATAAATAGCTCACCAAAGGCTATTAAGTTAGCCTTTTTTGTATTTTGTTGTACTGCAAGCGGTGTGTTATACTTAGGGCGGATGGCAGAACTGGTATACGGCGTCCCGATATGAAGACGTCGGGATGGGAGTAATTCAGTAATTAGTTTGGTACAGGGCACAGAAGAGGGCGGATGGCGGAACTGGTATACGCGCTACCTTGAGGTGGTAGTTCTCGCAAGGGATTGGAGGTTCGAGTCCTCTTTCGCCCACCCATATGGAATTAATTTTCAATTTTCAATTTTCAATGAATTTTCAATGATTTAATTTTGAATTTAGAAATTGAGATTTGTTTAGAAATTAGAAATTAAAAATTAGAAATTTTCAAATAT
>JALNYX010000007.1 GCA_023229615.1 Candidatus Moraniibacteriota bacterium | reverse complement strand
TTCCTTATATGTTCCTGATGCAATATGAATCTCATCATCGTCATTGGCTTTTTCAAGAGCTTTGGTAATAGTTTTGTATGGATGATTGATACTTCCATTTTGTGTTCCTGACGCACCATCATTCACATAAATTTTTGACGTTCCCGCAAAAGAGAAAAACGGCAGAATCAAAACCGCCAATAAAATTGCACTAACGACAACCTCTCTTTTCCTTATTGATATGATATTCATTCTTTTGGCTTCTTCCCGGGCATTTTCCTCTTGAAAAACACTCGAAAAACGAAAATTAAACTATTATAAATTGATTAAACAGACTAGCAAAAAAAACGTTATTTGTCAAGGAGAATTTCCTCCAACAAAAAACCAACCATAGAATGGTTGGTTTTTTGTTGGATTGTAGCGCTAAGGGGAATTGAACCCCTGTTACCAGGATGAGAACCTGGCGTCCTAGCCACTAGACGATAGCGCCGAAATATTTCACTAAAATTTATGTTACCAATAAAAATAAAAAAAATCAAGGTAAAATAAAAAGCCCCGGAGAAATTTCTTTTTTTGTTGTATTGTTATACAAGTAAGTTTGAATTCAAACTTACAAAAGAAATTTCCGGGGTGCGCGGGAGTTGCGTCAATATTCATTGAGTACCTCCCAAATTCAATCTCTCACGGGTTTTCTGAAGTCTCCGATGAGCTTCCTCCATTATCGGCTTCTGAAACTTCTCTCCATATTCCCGAACAGTTCCGTCAAGAGAAAGTCCCATCCTCATCCTCATTTTTTCAATGTGCTCGTGTGAAAACACTAAATATTGATTCCCCATTATTTTCCTCCCCTTTTTCATTTTCCTCGTTTCACCGCTTTTAATAAAGCAGCTCCTCAAAACGAACAAAAGACAACCCCCTCAGGAACTGTCTTTTGTTTACAAAGTACATCGTCTTTGCTTGCCGAGCTATTCAATTTATTTTTTATTTTCCCTACTCTCTTTTTCCCTATATTCATATTTCACACCCGAATTGACTTTCTGTCAATAATCCATTATGAAAGTTATCCACAGGCTTTTTATGGCTCAATGAATGGTTTTTTTATCCATTCTTTTGATTGACGGCAAAGCAAATCTTGCGCATCGAATTGCTTTTCCATAATCTCTTTGACAACTTTTTCCATTCGCATTGACTGAGAACCTTTCACTAAAATCAAATCTCCTTCTTTAACTATTTTTTCCAATTCAATTGCAGTCGCAGAAGGACTATCAAAACAGAAAACTTTCTTCTCATCATTTTCCATTTTATTTTCTGATTCCAAATAATCCGAAACGGCCATTTTCATTCTTTTTCCCACCGCAAAAAACAAATCAATTTCAGAAGAAAAAACTTCTGCCACTACTCGAAAATGACCAGAATTGGAATCACTTCCCAATTCCAACATATCCCCCAAAACTGCAATCTTCCTGCCAGCCGAAGTTCCTGCTACGGTTTTGAGTGCCGCTATAACTGAAGTTGGCGAAGAATTATATGTGTCATCAATCACATTACTTCCATTTTTTCCAGCAATCAAATTCATTCTCCCGCATGGAGGAAAATAGTTTTCCAAAGATTGAGCCATATCCACTAAATGAATCTTTAATTGCATTCCAATAGAAACCGCCGCCAAAATAGAATAGACTTGGTGGAAAGCAAGAATATGTGGCAAACGAAAAGGAACTATCTTTCCCTGATAGTTGAGCTTGAAACTAATTCCGGATATTTTTCCATCCACATAATTAAAATTAGCATCAGTCGCCTGCACTTCCAGTCCTTCTTGAAAACCAAACTCAACACATTTTGCAGAAATATCTTTTTTAATCTTGATTATCTCGCCGTCATCGCCATTAATAATCGCTATTCCATTGTTTTTTATTCCCTTGATTAATTTCCACTTTTCCTTGGCGATATTTTCCACACTGCCGAAAAACTCCATATGACTGGCTGAAATATTCGTAATCACACCAACATCTGGAGAAACAAAAGAAAGCAAATAATCCATATCTCCCGGTTGGTCTACTGCCATTTCTAAAACCAATATTTCCGGATATTCCCAAGGGAAAATAAGCAAAAAAATTCCTTTCGCAAAAACCTTTATCCATCCAAATAGGGAACTTTCTCCGCTTTCACTACCAAGAATAGTTAGCGGTATGCCAATTTCGTTGTTATAATTTTTCTCACTTTTTCGCACCCGAAATTTTGAAGCCAAAACCAAAGCTATTGCCTCCTTGGCAGAACTTTTACCAACAGAACCGGTAATTCCAATAATTTTCGGATTATACTTATCAACAACCGCTCGCGCTAAAAAACGCAGAATTTTTTCCAATATTTGAATTTTTCTCGTTTTTTCCTTCATATTTTTTGAATACTTATTTTTTCTGCGCTATATTTTGGACATTCTTATTCTGTCTGCAATAAAGTTTAACTTTCATCGATAATCTCTGTCGGCTTAACGTTATAGTACTCTAACAGAAATTTCATTATTTCGCCAAATGCCGGAGCCGCACTAGACTCCGCCCACAACACATCTTTTGGATTGGATATTTTTACTAAAACTGTAAACATCGGATCATCCAGAGGAGCGAACCCGGCAAAAGATCCAATTGTAATCGAATCTTCATATCCCTGCGAACCTTTTTTCGCCACTTGAGCCGTTCCGGTTTTTCCTCCCACGAGATATCCAGGCACATCAGCTTTTTTTCCGTGCCCATTTGTCACCACACTACGCAACATCCCGGAAACTTTTTTTGCCGCATCCTCTCCGATAACCCTTCGAATTTCTTGCGACCTCACTTCCTCTTCTTTTCCATCTGCATAAATTATCCGATCTACAATTTGAGGTTTCATCAACACTCCTCCGTTAGCAATAACCGAAAAAGCATTTACCATTTGCAACGGCGTGGTGGTAATTCCTTGTCCAAATGATGCAGTAAAAAATTGCAAATCACGATTAACCGCCTTGAGATTGGTCAAATTTCCCGCAGCTTCGCCCGGCAAATCTACCCCACTCAATTCCCCGAATCCAAAACGACTCACATATTGAGAAAAATTTTTATTCCCCACCGCCTTCTCCACAAAAATCACACCCGTATTAATCGACTCTTCCAATACCTTGGTCATCGTACTTTTTCCATATACTTTTTCTTCGGAATTTTTAATTACATATCCAGCCTCTTGAACGCTTCCCGTGTCCACATATTCAGTTTCCGGCTCAATCTTTCCATCATCAATGCCAATTGCCATAGTTATCGGCTTAAAAATAGACCCTGGTTCATACGGCGTACTAATAGCTGAATTAAGAAACATAGACATATCCTCCACGCTTGAATATTCATTTGCATTAAAAGTCGGCCAACCAGCCATCGCTAAAATTTTTCCCGTTTTCGGCTCCATTACCAATATCGCTCCGTCATCCGCTCCATGTTTTTCCATCGTCTCTCGCAAAACCTTCTCCACTTCATATTGCACGGTATAATCAATTGTAAGAACCAGATCAACTCCGTGCTTGGCCGGCTTCAAATCCCGGTCCACAATCGAAATCCATCTTCCAGCAGCATCTCTTTCCTGATTAAGTGAACCTGGAATACCCTTCAGCTGTTCCTCCCAAGAAGCTTCTACGCCATATCTCCCTTTGTAATTCTCGCCATCATTTCCAACAAATCCTACTACTTGCGAAGCCAGCGCGCCTCCCAAATAATAGCGAAAACTTTCATCAATGAGCTTAATCCCATCAGCATTAAGTTCTTTCACTTTCGAAGCCTCTTCATCAGAAAGCCGATGTTTTATGATCTCAAAAACATCATTCGGATCTGAAATTTTTTTTCGCAATTCTTCTGTGTCAATACCAAGAATAGAAGACAAAGCATAAACAACTTTTTCGCAATCAGTTATTTCTCGCGGAACAGCATATACCATCGGATAATCTCGATTAATCGCCAATGGATATCTCTTTTCATCTTTATCTTTGAGAAAAATTTCTCCTCTGTCTGGCATCAGTTTTTTGAATACTTGATGTTGATCTTGAGCAATTCCTGAATAAGTTTCATAGGCCAAAACCTGCAAACAATATAAACGCACGATAACCACAATAGAAATCAAAAATATCAAAACAGCCAACATAGAAATTCTTCCCATGCCTGAAGAGTGAGACTGGCTTACCGGTTTTCTTGCTACTCGTCCATTCATAAGTTCATACGCCTAATTTCTTCTTGATATCTTCAACGGTAAAAAAATAAAAGAATATTTATTTCAAAGCAACTGGACCAAGTTCTTCAATATACACCAATTGCTGGCTTGATTCAGACATATTGATAAAATTTTTACTCTCTTCTTCGATATGTTGCAAAGAATTCAACTCAGCTTCACTGATTTTCAGCTTTTCATTTTCTTTTTGCAAATCACTGATCTCTCTTTCGATTGATTTGATTTGATAGCCTTTAACTGCACTTCCATTAACAAGAAAAAGATAAGCGCAACCGGTTACCATCAACAAAAGGACTAGGACAACTTTAATATTAACAAATCCAAAATTAACCCTTACCTTTTTTGAAGAAACAATATTCGAGGTGCGTGAAAACACTGGCTGTCTGCGATAGCAACGTCCATCTCGATTGATAATTTTTTTATTTTTGTTTCCCATATTCCTTGTATCCCCCCAAAGAATATCTTTTATATTTTTTCCACTACCCGCATTTTAGCGCTGCGGGAACGCGCATTATCATTTATTTCTTCCTCCGAGGGAGTGATCGGCTTTCGAGTGAGTATTTTCACTCGAGGCTTGTTCTCACACCGGCACACTGGAAATTCCTTCGGACAAATGCATCCCCTTGCATTTTCCCGAAAGGTATTTTTCGCAATCCGGTCTTCTCCTGAGTGAAAAGAAATTACTGCCAATCTTCCCTCTTTTTCTAATATATCTATTGAATCTGACAAAAATTTTTCAATGCTTTCCAGTTCTTTGTTTACTTCAATACGCAACGCCTGAAATGTTCTGGTGGCAAAATGAACCTTCTGATGTTTGAATTTTTCCGGGACAGCGCTGGAAATAACTTTTACCAATTCCGTTGTTGTTTTTATTCTTCCTTCATTTCTTTTTTCAACAATTTTTCTGGCAATTCTTTTTGCAAAATGTTCTTCTCCGAAATCACGGAATATTCTTTCCAGACTTGTTTCAGGATAATCATTGACTACGTATTCCGCCGTAAGCTCCTCATTACTCAACATTCGCGGCGACTTCCCCATCCGCATATTCAACGGTCCATCGGATTGAAAACTGAATCCCCTCTCAGCATCATCCAATTGATCGGAAGAAAGTCCGAAGTCCGCCAAAATCGCATTTACTTTTTTTATTTTCAAAATTTCTAAAACCTTCTTTATCTCTGAAAAATTGCAACCAACTAAATAAATATTATCTTTCTTAAAAATCGGAATTTGTAAATCGTTTGGAAATTGGAAATTGGAAATTGGAAATTCCGCAAACTTTTCCAACGCACTAATGTCCCTATCAAAACCTACAAAAATTCCTGCTTCTCCAATTTTATCTATAATTTTGCGGGAATGTCCGCCCCCGCCCAAAGTCGCATCTACAACCACACTCCCCGGTTTCAAATCAAGAGCTTCGATCGATTCGTTCAATAATACAGATTTGTGAATACTTTGCATTAAATTTTTAATTTCTAATTTTAAATTTTCAAACAATACCCAATTTTTTAATTTTAAAATTAATTCATTGAGTTATTGAAAATTGTTTGAAAATTTAAAATTGATAATTAATCCTAATAGATTCCCAGCTTCCCCAACTGCTCGGCAATTTCATCGGTATTTTTTTCCGCCTTGGTTTTATATTGGCTCCAGTTTTTTTCCGCCCACACTTCCAAACGGTTGAAAAGTCCCGCAATCACCACATTTTTTCCCAATCCCGCATACTCCTTCAAATAGTCTGGCACCAAAACCCTTCCTTGTTTGTCTATTTCCACATCAATCGCTCCAGCCAGCATCAAACGGACAAAACTTCGCGTTCCAGATTCTCCCATTGGCAGATTTC
Organism: Candidatus Moraniibacteriota bacterium; assembly: GCA_023229615.1. Classification (GTDB taxonomy): domain Bacteria; phylum Patescibacteriota; class Minisyncoccia; order Moranbacterales; family UBA9337; genus UBA12151. Next base: position 21,915 of record JALNYX010000007.1, on the reverse strand, counting down.
CCAATTTTCCGGCAATCTCTTCCCAAACTTTCATCGGATACACAAACAAACATTTATCCAACCCACGCGTCACCACCACTTTATTTCCCAACTCTCCACGAAACTTGGATGGCACTGCCAACCTTTTCTTCGGATCTATTGAATGTTGATATTCTCCAATAAACATATTCTAGAAGTTAGAAATTACCCACTTTGTTCCACCTGGCAACACTTATCTCTATTTTACTCCACCACCATCCAGCCGTCAACACATTTTCGCCAACAAAAAAACCGCCACCCACGGCGATTATTTGAAGTTATCCACATATCCTCACAGGCATTTCAATTAGTCAATTGGAAATCGCCACTTCTTTGGCACGCAAAAAATTAAGAATAATTGAAGCCAGCGCAGCGATTAAAAAGGTTGAACTCAAACTTGTCAGAAGCGAGATTGGAATAATCAAAAGCATCGCAATTACCTTTCCGGAGCTAAGAGCCATTTCGTGAATCACTGTATATTCATCCACAAAATGACCCTCATCAGCTGCAATTTCATATGAAAGAGCGTCAAACGGAATGCGCAGAAAAATTTTCATTAATTTGTGATAAGCATCAATAATGAAAATTTGAAAAGATGTCACGACAAAAATTTTCAAAATCCAACCGATTGAATACAGCGTACTTCCAAAATGAATAAATTTCTTTTTGGAAAATTTCCCGTCAACATACTTTCCCATCAAAATCTGCAATATTATGGTCGTTCCGGTTATCAACGCTGAAATAAAGCCAACTTCCACATAATTCCCCTTAAGCAACTCAAAAATGAAAATCGGCCACACAATCACTCCTACCACATTTTCAGCGCCATCCGCCACATAAGCCAGAACATTCGCTCGCCTCTGCCGACAAAACAATTGTCCCCAAGTTTGAAAATATCCCCAACTGAAATTCTCCCTAGTTTTTGGAATTGTCAAAAGAGGAATATATGAAGCTAAATATATCGCAACAGCGATTAAAAAAAGCGTATCAAAACCAGCCCGGGAAATCACCAATCCTGCCACAAAAGGAGTTATCACTCCGATAACATTAGTGGTCGCTTCCAGCAGTCCAACTTCTCTTCCTCGATTTTTCTTATCCGTAAATTTGGCGAAATCAACATGATACGGAATCCAATGCATAATTCTCCATAAAACAAGAAATATCAAGGAAAGGACCACTATCAATAAAACATTATTTTCAGTGGTAAAATAAAAACTTCCATAGAAAAAAGCTCCCAGAAAAACACTGGCTCGAAGCGCCCGTCGAAATCCAAAATGATTAAGCAGAATTGCTCCGAGCGGAATAAGCGCGATATAAAAAAAATCGCTGGCAATATAATACCAAGCTACCTTGGAAAAATCATTCCCAAAAATTTCATATAAAAAAATTGGCAAAAAAATTCCAAACAGTCCTCCGGCAATTCTAATTATTGATTTACTGCTATACAAAGCAACGAATCCACTTCTAACATTTCCATCAAAATATCTTTTTCCCAATTTGAAATTCATAATTCATTATCCTGTTTAATTTTTATTTTGCAATATTCATCTAGTCGAACCACTATTATGCTTCCATAATTTACACAACAGATGAAATTGACCAAGTAAAAGTAGCGTAGTAAATGGCATAACAAGTTTATTATAGCACAAAAATCAAAACTGCGTTTGCCTGATTTTGCAAAATATTATATAATTTTATTAAAGACAAAAACAGTAAATTTCAGGGGGAATCTTCTCTTTTGAATTCTGCTAGTTTAAAAAAACAAAAATGAAAAATGAAAATAAAAAAATGAAAACCGCGGCTGATTTAACCGAGGATGATAAAATCCGCCAAATCGAAGCCCTGCGCGACACCATCAACAGTGCCGAAAAAACCATCCAAAGCGCCAAAGCGATGCTTTTGAATTTGGAAGGGAAAAAGAAAACAGGACGCAGAAGAAAAGTCGACGAAGAGTATGCAGAGGCTAATATCATTCAAGGAACATTCGATGGACAAATAATGGTTGGAACGGACGGCAAACAATATCCCGTCCCGGCAAATTATGCATCCAAATCAAAACTCGTTGAAGGAGATATGCTCAAGCTCACAATCTCTTCAGACGGCTCTTTCATATACAAACAAATTGGTCCGGCTGAAAGAAAAAACATTATCGGCGTTGTTGGTCAAGATGAAAATGAAAATTATTTTGTTATTGCCGAAGGAAAACCATACCACATCCTCTTGGCTTCTATTACCTACTTCAAAATCGAACCGGGAGATGAGGTTGTTATTGTTGTTCCTCGTAGCATTAACAGCGAATGGGCTGCTATTGAAAACGTTCTTCAAAAAGGATCCGCAGGAAATCCAATTTTCCACAAACCTGTCAATGACATTCCTGAGATAGAAAAAAAAGAAGAAGAACCAACAGGAGAAATAGAAAAAATTATCAAAGAAAAAGAAGAATACACAACAAATGAAACAAGCGACGATTCTTCTATGGACGAATGGGCGCTAGACATTGAAGAAATAAAAAAAGAAATTGAAAAAGAAAAAGTCGGAACTGAAAAAGTTTAACAAATACAATAAGATTAAAAAAAATAAATTCTAAAAAAAATGGACAACCAAGCTGTTAAGAAATCATTCGGACAATTTTTGCGTTTTGCCGTGATCGGAGCAATGAATACGGGAGTGGATTTGATAATCTTAAATATCGAAACTATTTCCACTGGAATAAAAGAAGGGACTGGTTACGGAATTCAAAAGGGATTATCCTTTCTGGTTGCAGTAACTTTCAGTTACTTTCTCAATAAGCATTGGACGTTCGAAGATGCTTCCAGAAAGAATGAGGGCAAAAAATTCTCTCAATTTCTGTCTGTAAGCGTGATTGGAATGATTATCAATGTCACAGTCGCAACCGTAACTGTAACCTATCTCAAAGCGCCAATCAACGATTTCCTTAATTTCAATTTCTTGACCGACCAAATCTGGGTAAGCCTCGGAGGACTCGCCGGAACCGCTGTCGGATTAATTTGGAACTTCATCGGATACAAATTTTGGGTTTTCAAGAAATAATGGCATAGCGTATAAATCAACATAAATTTATTCAAATACCAAAAACAGACAAGGATTGTCTGTTTTTGCTTGGATGATTTCTCATTATCTGAAAATGTGATAAAATAGCTTAGCAGTAAGATTTGTAAGTTTTATGAAACTTTTATGATTTCAAAGACATTATACCGAAAATACCGGCCACAGAAATTTTCCGATATTATCGGACAACAGCACATCGTCAAGACTCTCTCAGGAGCTATTGCCAATGAGCATATTGGTCATGCCTATCTTTTCACCGGACCGCGTGGAACCGGAAAAACTACCCTAGCAAGAATCTTTGCCAAAGCCATCAGTTGCGCCGATCGCAAAAATTTTGAACCTTGCGAAAATTGCCAGTCCTGTCAACTTATCTCCAAAGGTACATCAATGGATATTATCGAAATTGATGCCGCTTCCAATACCGGAGTGGAGAATATCAGAGAGCTACGCGAAACAGTCAAACTTCCCCCATCCGTCGGAAAATACAAAGTCTACATAATTGACGAAGTTCATATGCTTTCGTCCGGCGCATTCAATGCTTTACTCAAGACACTAGAAGAACCACCAGCTCACGCTGTTTTCATTTTAGCGACAACTGAAATTCACAAAGTTCCGGAAACTATTCTTTCCCGTTGCCAGCGCTTTGATTTCACTCGCCTTTCATTGGAAGATATCATTTCCAAACTTTCTTTCATTGCCAAGAATGAAAAAATAAAAATTGAAAAAGAAGCAGTGGAGATGATTGCCCTGGCCGCTGAAGGAGGAATGCGGGATGCCGAATCCCTTTTGGCGCAAATTATTTCTCTGGAAGACCAAAATATCACCACCAAAGAAGTTGAAGAAATCCTTGGAACAACTTCACACAAAGAAGTGGCGAAAATAAGTGAACTCTTATTTGATCACCAAACAGCAAATGCTCTTTTAATTCTCAATGAATTGGCAAAAAATGGTCTTGATTTGGAATTTTTCGGAAAATCTCTCATCAATTATCTCCGCCAAACGATGATTCTTTCCATTAATTGCAAAATGCCGGAGATTCTCAAAAACTTTACCCAAGAACAATCAGAAGCAATAACCGCTCTGGCACAAAAAACAGAGCTAGCAAGAATTGTTTCGGCTATTGAAATTCTTTCCGATGCCAAAAACAAAATACGTACTTCTTTCATTCCGCAACTTCCATTGGAAATTGCGTTTATAAAAATATCCGGAAGCGATGAAAATTCGCCCATCCCTAACCTGCCATCTGAAGATGAGCCGAAAGAAAAAATTGAAACTCCCCAAACAACAAGAACATCTCCCTCAAATTACGCCACAGAAAAACCCGCCGAGATACCGAAAACTTCCCAGGATTCGCAGACCGCTCCGCTTCCAACGAAAGAAAAAACCATCTCTCCCCTTCCGAAAAATTCAGACTCTGACGCAAATCCAAATTGCAAGTCTATCAATTTAGCCGAGGTAAAAACCGCCTGGGGTCAATTTCTTGTTGAAATGAAGAAGTTTAACCATTCTCTTTCGGCTTTTCTTTCCAATTGCGAACCGGTTAGAATTGACGGCAATACAATTGTAATCGCCACAGCCTTTCCTTTTTACAAAGAAAAATTCAGTGAACCGCAAAACAGGTTGACAATTAAGCAAGTTTTCGATAAAATCCTAGAGGTTGACTGTCGAATTGATATTGCCACTGAAGAAGAAGCAGGAGTGAAGATTGTCAGGAAAAATAATCAAGCGAAAGGCTCCGCGGAATCAAAACCCAGCGAAACCGCTTCCTTACTCCAAGATGCCACTGAAATGTTTGGAGGGACGATTGTGGAAGAGCAATAAATTTAAAACATATTTGGGGCGTAGCCAAGCGGTAAGGCAGGGGCCTTTGAAGCCCCCACGCGTAGGTTCGAATCCTACCGCCCCAACATTGAAAAGAAAAAACAGCTAAAATGAGCTGTTTTTTGATTGTGCGGTTGACAAAAATGTATTTTAACTGTATGATATGAGGTTAGTGTAAAATATGCGCATCATCGGTACTTTGCAATATTGCTAAGTTCAAAGGAATATTCCAGATGATAATATGAGTGAGTGAAGGAGTAAGTGAAATGGAAGAAGGTATCGTGAAGTTCTTTGATAGCAGGGACAATAAGCGTTTCGGATTCATCATTGATGAAAATGGAAAAGAAATATTTTTCCACTTTAATGATGGTGAAAATATCATAGCCGGCAAAGAAGATGCTGTCTTTTCCGAAGGCAAACTCAGGACTGAACCAAAAAAAGGTGATGCAATTGTTTTTATTCGCACTCCTGGCTCTAAGGGTCCGAAAGCGTCCCCTTGGGGTTTCGCTCAAGATTACGATCGAGCCACAATGGAGATTGACTCCCGTTCGGCGCCTGATGTCTTCAGAGTCATGAAGCAAACAACGGTTTGTGGTAATGCGCCCGGAAAACCAGAAGTGCTCTGGGAGGGATCGGATATTAGGTTGCTCTGCGCAAAATACCCGCGGACGAGCGATCATCGAATGGATGATCTCTATCCGACGTTTTCCTGTGGCGACTTCAGCCATCAAGTCTGGTTTGAGATCGAAACAGAAAGTGGCTGGATGGACACGAAAGATCCACGACCAGTAGAAACTAGACGACGACCAAAACGTTGGTAGCACGCATAACGCGCGCAACAAGGGCTTGTGGTAGTATACTGCAAGCCCTTTATTTTTTTCAAAACAGAATTGTCATTGAGCAACTTTGAATAGACCGGATTTAATAGTATAATGAGTAGATAATACTATAATAATTATAAAACTTATGAAAGCAATTATCTTTGATTTTGATGGTGTAATTCATGATACCTTTGATTTAGCTTATAAGATAAACGTTGGGCTTTTTGGTGAGGAACTAACTGAAGAGAAATACCGAGATTTTTTTAATGGGAATATTTTTGAAAACAAGGATCTTAAGAAAAAAGATAATGATGATTTTTTTAAGTTACAAAATGAGGCATTTAAGTATTTAAAAATAGATGAGAATATCAAGAATAATTTGGAAAAACTGCACGAAAAATATGCTTTGTTCATAATTTCATCTAATCAAGAAGAGGCATTGAATACTTATTTTCAAAATAATAAGTTCACCCACATTTTCAAAGAAATAATGGGAGCAGAAACACATCAATCCAAAATTGAAAAATTTAAATATTTATTTGAAAAATATAAGCTTAATGTGAATGATTGTGTTTTTGTGACAGATACGTTGGGAGATATTCTAGAGGGTAATAAAGCTGGAATTAAAACAATTGCAGTAGATTTTGGTTTTCATAAAAGAGATAGACTTGAAAAAGGGAATCCATTTAAAATAGTTTCGAGTTTTGACGACGTGGTTAGGGAAATAGAAAAGATGTAATTAAACAAAAACTCAACACCGCAACAATAACTCAGTAGTTCATTCTAATTTCATTCAAATTAATTACTAAATATATCCCTATAATCTTATAATAAAAAAAATGAACAAAAAACAAATAAATACTAAATTAGCAGCTATAATCATTGTTGTGTTTTTAATAACTGCTAGTGTTTTTGTGTGGAAGTATGAAGATATCAGGTATAAAATTTCATCGCAGAATAATCAGCAAAATATAGTACCACAAATAGAGAATAATCAAGAAGAATTAAACAAGAATCAAGAAATTCCCGAGGCAATAGAATATCCAACTATCGCGATAGAGCCTGGCGTAAGTTTGGAAGAAATAATACGGCAGGCTATATTCAAGAAATTTCCGAACTGGAAAGTAAAAAATTACAGCGTCACAACAACTGTCGAGACAAATGAAAAAGATCACGCTATCGGAAGATTTATTTATGATGGTTATAATATCACCAGAGATGGTAAATATCATAACACAGCAGATGGAATTTGGTTTGCAGCAAAATCCGATAACGCCTGGACTCTTGTAACAACCAGCTACACGGGATATTGGGGGTCGTGCCAAGATTTTAAAAAGTATAAATTTCCTTCAGATATGATTCCTGATTGCTGGGATACAGAGAAAAAAATTTTGATTGATACTTTAAACCAAGGTAGATTTTATCCAAAAAATTTCACTAAAAAAGATAAACAAGAATTAATTCAGGCTTATATAGAATATGGTAAAAAAAATCTACCCGAGGGATTCGGTTGCAAGGGATCTAAGTGTGACAAGTACAATCTATACTCATATGTGCGGTTAGATAAAAGTATTAATAATTATTTGCGTGGAACATTTTTTGGCAATGGTGGGGAGAATATCGGATTTTATGCAATCAAGCAGTCCGATAAATGGATTGTTGTTTATAGTGGTCAAGACAGTCCTTCCTGCAGTCTTACTGATCCCTATAATTTTCCAGAGGTAATTGTTAAATGTAAGTAAAAATAAATTATCTTAAAAATTAAAAATAGGGAAGAACTCGATGAGCCCTTCCCTTTGTTTTTGATGCATAAGTTGAGAATTTTTTGCTCTATGGCGTGGGATAGATGTATCCCATAATGCCAGCGTCACTTATATTGACCGTGCAATCACGAACAATACCGTCTGGCGGATCGCTCCAATTTGAATCATGGATAATCATTGTGCCTGATCCTTGATTGATACTGGCAACTATCCCAGCATGACCATTATTCATGGCATCATCGCCCTGCTTGTAGATTACAATCGCGCCAACTCTCGGCGTATTCCCTGTGGCATACCCCTTCATACTTGCCTGACCAAGACAATTAACGGCAGAATATGTGCATATATCCTCGGTATTAGGATCATCCGGAAGATCTGTTTCATATTCTACGTAATCGAGACATTGCCCGAAATAACCCGACGACTGTCTAAATCCTTCGGCAGCCGCATTTCTGAACGTCCTAAAAAACTTGGCAATAACTGTCTTGCTTTCGCTGTTTTGGGTCATGCTCAGTGGAGAAGGATTAGCAGTATCAATAAATTAAATGAGTTCCAACTTCGTCCCATAGCCCCAACATTGAATAGAATCATAGGAATCATACCGCTCCAACATCAAACAAAACCGCCATATGTATGTGGACATTACCTTATAATAAAGATGGATCTTACGTCGCGCATTCTTCTTCTGCCGGATACAATGTTTTTCAAGAAAAATGCTTGCCTTACATCTCTGAACTCCCGCCCGATATTCGCGAGTTATTTCACGGATACGCAGGAATTGAATAATCATTGCATTATTCCAAATCCCACTCACAAGACCAACCGCTCCCCAATTCTCAACCGAGAAAAAAACAAGGGTGCGGTTCTTTTTTATACATCAAAAAAATAAACTACCACCATCCATGCAAAAACCTTGACTTTTTGCCAAAAATATGCTATCATGGATAATTACATCAGTAATTTGATGTGATTGAAGTTTTGGCATATACTAGGGAGAATTAATCAATCAAAAAATACCGGATTGTCTGGTATTTTTTACAGTTTTTTAACAATATACATTTGAGGAATAAAAAATGAAACAACTAATCATTGCTGTTTGTCTTTTAGGATCATTGTTGTTGATAGCAATCAACGCCAGTGCAAACATTGGCATTGACAACACAAATGCAGAGGAAAAAAACATCACGGGGACACTCACAATTGTCCCCTCTGCGGAGGCCGCTGTTATTAGAATCAAGCTGACCTTTGATGATCCAGCAATCCCTATTGCATTCTGGGGAATAGAATCCCGGCCTGGAAAATTTTTCACCAAAGGGATTTCCATTGATGGGTATGGCAATAGGTATATTATTGTCGTAGATCTTAAAAAAATACAAGAGACTATTGGAATCGGAATATCTTTCGGCTTACAGATTGGGTGCGATACTGGAGAATATTTCAGTACCAAAGAAATAATAGTATTCTCCCTACGAAATCCTGTCCAATGGGTTCCGGCAATGACAGATGAAGTATTTTACCTGCCGAAGAAGAATACGGAGGTGGAATGGCAACCATAATACTGTCCTCATTGTCGGGCGTACAATAATTTTGTATCCCGACATTAAAACCCCGCGTGGCGCATTTTGCCACTTCGGGGTTTTTATTTTTCACAAAAGTGATATTTGAATTTTTCCTCATCTTGCGCTACCTATTGATTTATTATAAAAACACTGATAGTATAGCATCTATTGCTGGATTGGCCGGCATTTTTAAAAAGTACTTTAACTCAAAACAAGAGGCACTCCGATGAAAAAACATTCCTTGATTGTTTTCTTTTTTTTCTCAATAACATCCTTTTTTTATGCAAACGTTTCTGCTGCTTATATTAGCGAGGCCTCGCTAAACAGTAGCAAGTTAACATTTGACCCGGCAATTATTGAAGTCGAAGAGGATGAATTGACCATCACACAAATCCAAGCGGATGCGGGTGATGAATCAAACGTCATAAATTTCCTCGTGAAATTTGACGGAAAAAATGGAAAGAAAAAACCCATCGGTTTTTTCCGAAAAAAAGATGAAAAAAATCAAGATATTTTTTCTGATGATAACATAGCGATTTTTGAAAATAACAGAGAGTATATATTCTCTATTACTATGGAAAAATCGGAAAAATCTCCGGCGAGACTCTATCTTGGGTATGATAATATCCCTGGAGGATACTATTACACAGAGGAAATAATTCTAGTTTTTTCACACGGGACGTGGAGTCCTGTGTTTACTAGAGATCCTTACATCTCCGAATATTAAAGAGGAACGGTTACCCCGCACGGCAATATTACTTGCCGCTGCGGGATTTTTTATTTGCAATGAAATATATTATTATCAAAAACGGTAATAGTAAGTGCTACCAAATCTAATCCTCTTCGCTAAAAACGGAGAAATGAATCTTCTTTTCTAGGATTAGGGAAAAGAGGGCAAAAAAGAAACCGCGAGCGCGGAATTAGTATGATAAAGTCATATTGACGAGGTGCTAGCGGGATTATTTTTGCAAAAAACAACCGGTTTTCCAAAGGTATAACAGCAGAAGATTCGCTTACATATCTTTGGAAAACTGGACATCTTTCTTATTGTATACAAAAAATCCCCGACATCACATCGGGGATTTTTAGTTATATCTGTCGCTTGTCTAGAAAAATAATTCTTAAATTATTTCAAGTTAACAGTAGCTCCAGCGTCTTCCAATTTCTTTTTGATTTCTTCCGCTTCTGCTTTCGCAGCTTTTTCTTTGATTACTTTTGGAGCAGCATCAACCATATCTTTGGCTTCCTTAAGTCCCAATCCGGTAATTTCACGAACAGCTTTGATCACGTTGATTTTTTGTTCTCCAGCGGCAACCAATTCAACATCGAAATCAGTTTTCTCCTCAGCAGCAGCTTCTCCACCTCCAGCAGGCATTGCACCCATCATCATTGGAGCGGCGGCACTAACTCCGAATTTTTCTTCCAAAACTTTCACCAATTCTGAAAGATCCAAAACGCTCATCTTTTCAATTTCCTCAACAAGCTTCTTGAATTTTTCAGGAACCTCAACTTCTTTCTTCTCTTCTTTAGCCTCGGTGGCTTCAACTTTTTTTTCTTCAGTCATACTTTTATATACGTCTTATAAGTCTTATTTGCCTTATACGACCTATTAATTATTATTATTTAAATTATTGTTTACTTTCGCTAATAGCTTTCAAAACTTGAACCAACGAACGCTGATTTCCTTGGAAAACATTCATCAATCCGCGGATAGGTGAACTCAAGCTTCCGACCAATCTTGATAGCAATTCCTCCTTACTTGGCAATTTAGCTAGAGCAATCACTTCCTGCGCACTCATAGCTTTGATTCCCAAAATTCCTCCCAAAATTTTCAAACCTTCATTAGTCTTAGAAAACTTCTCAATAATTCTCGCTGAACTTATTTCATCCTGAGTAGCAATAGAAACAGCAACCTGCCCTTCCATCCCTTTCGTTTTCATATCAACCTCAGCATTCTTGAGAGCAATATCAATTAAGCTCTTCTTATACACGCAAAAATTAGAACCTTCTTTTTTCAACTCTTTCTTTAACTTTATTGACTCATTAACCTTAACTCCCTTGAAATCGGCAAAAACGACAGATTTTGCGGATTTTATCCCTTCGGTCAAATCTTTTACAATTTGTTCCTTTTTTTCTCTTGTCAACATATGATTATTTAAATTTAAAAAATTCGTACTTTGTAGAAAAAATAAAAACTGCGGACAATCCGCAGTAAGGTATAAAGAAAATTAACTTTCGTTAAAAATCTTTCCTCGGCAGGACTTATTATATTGCTTCTAATGACAAAGTCATTTTTTGCGATATGATGCCTGCTGTCTGCGGAAAACTTCAATTTTTAATTTTTCCTAGTATGTATATTCACTGCTAATCTGTCAACGCCAGATACTATTTCTTTTCTTCTGCTTTTACATCTTCTTTTTTTACTTCTTCCTTCTTTTCCTCAATCTTAACCTCCTCTTTCTTTTCTTCTGTCTTTACTCCACTTTCTGCAACCGGTTCAGCTACAACTTCAACTTCTTTCTTTGGCATCTTTACTGCTCTTTTTTCTCCCTTGATAATTTTTTCTTTTACAAAAAGATTATGGACAGAATCAGAAAGTTGAACGCCATTCTTGATCCATTGTGCTATCTTATCCTTTTTAAGAACGCTTTTTTTGGAATGCGGATCATAACTACCAACAATGTCGGTATGCTTGCCTCTTGGATTTGCAGTATGTTCCTGAACGACGATTCGATATTGCGCCTTATTCCTTTTTCCTACTCTTGAAAATCTTATTACCAACATAATTCTTTTGATTAAATACAAATAAGCATACTTAAAAATGCTTACTTTTAAACTTATTTTTTACTAATTCATCTTATACCATACTCGCTAATATGTCAACTCCACGTTCACCGTTCCTCCCAATTTGACATCATTATTCCCAAATCCCTCGTATTCACAATTCCATCAAAATTGACATCGGAAGTTTCATTTCCGATTTGAAGCCAGTTAGCGAGAAGAGAGATAAAATTCGAGATAGAATACCGACTATCACAAATATCACAAACTCCGCCACAATCAACTCCGGTTTCATCTTGGTTTTGGATATTATCAGAACATGTTTCAGTCAGATCTTCAGCGTTTACATACTCAAAGGCACCGATATCATAAGCTGCGCCTTGAGGACGAGAAACTCCCAAAAAATCATCAGAAATATCTGCTATGGTTAATCCAGCATCTATGGCAGGAGAATTTTGTTCCGGCTTGCCATCTGATTGAAGCACTGGGTCAATATTCATTCCATTAATCTCCTGCCCACCGTCCGTTCTCATTTGCGCAATATCATAAATTACACCATTGATATTAAATAATTTTGCATTTGATTCATCAAGCTTATGATATATATTATAATCAAGTTGCGCACTGTAATAATAATCCGATAGTTCAAATCTTATTGGCAAATCCCAAAATGAGTTTTGAGATATATTGTAAAAAACATTATTTCTTACAATATAATTATCGGATCCGATGTCTATAGAATACCCAGATGAACTTTGACCGCTATCTAACATAGTATTATTATACAAAACATTGTGCCCCAATGCCTCTTCGTTCACCAAACCTCTATCAGTAAAAATTACATTTCTCACATTATCAAATACGCTATTTTTCACCGTAACATAACCTACGGCATCCAAGCCCGTTGAATGAGATACTAAGCTTATTGCATTGTTGTTTGTGTCAGAAAAACTGCATCTGTCAATAAGTACACCCTTTGCATTAAATTGGATATGTATCTGACCTTCTGAACCGGAACCGCCAATGAAAGTACACCCCCTTATTACCGTGCCCCCTTCTCCTGCCGAAGATTCTCTTGTGCCTTTCAAATCTATGCCATTTTCATAATAATTAGTGAAAGAATTATTTTCAATAAGATGCCCCGCTCCATCACCGCCGGAAACATTAATATTTGAAAAATTAATTCCGTCGACTCCTGCAATTCCATTTCCTGTATGCACAGTATTTCTAATTGTCCATCTGCGCGAATAACCTCCCGCATTAATATCAGCAGCGGCTGAATCGCTATAATTTCCGATATTAGTAAACGTAGAATTTTCTATTAACCAATCTTGAGAATATGCAGTATTATTAATACCAGAAGAAAATATTCCTTGCTGTCCAAGGGTGTCAAAAAAACATTCCGTTACCCAAATATTACTGGATCCTTCCACTAAATAGATAGCTTTTGACGAAGTTGTAAAGTGAATATTCTGAAATTTCAAATAATCAACTTTGGAATATTTTCCTATTGCCCCCTGCACCTCGACTTTGACACCATCACTATCAGCATCCCCATCATATGTAATATATCCGTCAATAGAAGATCCGCTTGATGGTGGAATGATCACTGAAGTTATTGATCCGCCATCCGGACAAATCACAATAACATCCCCCGGAACAAAAGCTTCGTTATTATGAACCGCAACGGACATAGATGTCGAAGTTGCATTGCATGATATAGCACCAGATTTATTTATTGCCGCACCATCTTCCCTAAGATAATAAGTTGCCGCACTCGCTTCACCTGCAAAGCAAAAAAATATGGCACCGAAAAAAATCAGTGCCAATATTTTTTTAGATATTTCATCCTTTGAAAAATCATCTCTGTGAAAAAAATTATTCATCCCCCAAATCCACGCTTTCAACCTTATTTTGGAATTCAGCTCTCAATTTTTCTTGAGCTGTTTTAACTTTTTCCATAAAAATTTCTGACGCATCATTGACCGCTTCTTTTCTTATCTGTGCCAATTCTCTGACTTTTTCAGAAACATTAGGAATATCCTTTTTACTTGCGTTGAAATCATCCTTCGCTTGTTGCAATTTCGTCTGAAGTGATTGTTTAGTTCCAACAACATCCCCGTCAGTACTACAAATATTTTTGACCTCCACTGTTATTTGTTCTCTGTTTTTTTGATATTCAGAAATCAATCCATCAACTGAAGAATTTCTGTCATCAATCGCTTGTTGCACTCCCTTATGAAACGCATCTATTGCTTCATCGGTATCCAATCTTCTTGTTTTGACTGCCTCTTCAATGGAAGCTTTGAATTCAAGTATTGCCACGGTCTGTTGTTCTGTTTGAACCATTGCTTGTAGGTTCGTATAAGACTCCGCTCTTTTTTGATCTCGAAGTTGCCTCCTCTGCTCAAGATTATTCACTTGTTCTTGTGTTCTTGTCTGAAGACGAATTTCGTTATTACTTCGATTTTGTTGTCGATTTTCATTCTGCATTCGCAGTCTTTCTTGAATTTTACTGCCTAACTCCCCCATTCGGTCGCAAATACGGTCTTGAATGTCTGCTTTTCGATCTTCTTTTATTTGTTGCATTTGATCCTTCTTACTTCCAACACTGGAGCTAGCATCAATAGCTGCACTTGCCGATCCGGCTGCAACCAAAAAAGCACTTATTAGTAAAATTGATATTTTTTTATTGTCTCTAAAAATAGTTCTCATTTCTTTTTGAAAAAATTATTAATTACTTAAAACTTAAAGCAAACCTTCGTCGATAGAATCAACATTGATATCTTCATCGAAATCAGAATAATCGTTCAAGACATCCTCAGTTTCATTTACATCCTGCTCGAAATCAACTTCAATATTTTCCAAATCCACATTTTCAACATCAGCGCCAGCATTAACATCATCCATATCACTCTGCGTATCAGCAAAATCACTTTCACCGTCATTAATAAAAGTATCGTCCGCAAAAGATGGAGATTGTCCATTCTCCTCCATAGCATTTTCCTTCCCGCCCCTAGTCAACAAGATTGCACCTGCCAACAAAACGAATACCGCAAAAAGAATCAAGGAATAATACTTCTTCATAATATTTTTTCGTGTTTATTAATTAATTATTTATTTGTTTTTATTTTAACACGAATATTTAAAACTGACAAAAGAATATGCTACTTTAATATCGTTTTTCCGTTTTTTTGCAGCGATATTTCATGCTCCTGAAATTTTATATTTTTTTGTTCATCAATAATCAATTGAACAAGCAGGCCTTTCTGCGTATTCACGTCAAAATATTGGTCAAAAACAAAATTTCCCAGTGAATAATAAATCATTTTTCCCTTATAACTCTCCTTTTTTTGAACAACGTGAGGGTGAGATCCAATAATCAAATCTGCGCCTTCATCAATAAACTCATGTGCCAAGTTTTTTTCCCATTCTTCAATATCTCCCGTTTCATATTCCTTCCCCCAATGCGCGTAAACCACAATCTTGTCCGCCTCAAATTTCATCTTTTTTATTCCTTCCAACGTTTCATTTTTAAAATCGACAGAAAATTGATTGCAATTTACCAAACCGACTTTCACGCCTTGCACATCCAAAACATATTCGGAAGGTGAATCATTTCCATTAAAATTTCCAAAAAACTTAACCCCTGAATCCGTAAGATATTTTTTTGTTTCCTTTGCTCCATCGGCCCCAAAATTCAAAATGTGATTATTTCCAATATTTACAACCTTTATATTATTATCCGCCAAAACATCCGCCACTTCCGGATCGAAAGTAAATACATAATTATTTCTTTCTCCGATAATACTGCCTGCACTCAATGATTCATTGCCAGTAATCGGTCCTTCAAGATTTGCAATGACAACATCATTCTCAAAAAGAAATTTTTTAATATCACTCAAAACAAAATCATCCCCTCTTTTCTGCATAATTTGCCTGATATATCTATCAAACATCACATCTCCGCCAAATAAAATTTTCACTTCATCTCCTGAAGCAATAATACCTTTCTTTTCTTTTTCAATATCATTTCCCTTTTTTCCCGGCAATAATCCACGCTTATCCTGTTTTTCCAAATTCACCAGCGCAAGCAAAAAAAATCCGGCCAAGAAAAGACAAGCGATTGTAAATAATATTCTTTTTTTTCTTTTGTTAATTTTCATCGGAAAAAATCAAGCTGAAATAACTCGTTACCGGCAAAAAATTATCATCCAGCAACTCACCAGAATTAGTATTATTTAAAACATTCAAATTTTCTTCTTGACTATTATTTAATATTTTCAACAGCAACGCAATCGAAGCAGGAGAATCCATATGTTCATTTCCAAAACTGAATAATTTAACATAATTTCTGTCTTGAATAGTTTCAAGTGATTCATTATCCATTTCTTTGGCTTCAAAATTAGTGAGATTGTGGGAAAAATCCACCGAAGCCACGAAAACAACATCGTCAACTTCAGAAAAATTTTTCAACTTCGCAGATAGTGTGTCTACATCCTTTTCTGTCATTTTTTTGCTCAATATCAAGGGAACGATTTCTACCTCTGGAAGATAATATTTAACAAACGGCAATATTCCCGCGATTGAATGTTCTGCGCCAAGAACATCCTCATTACTCATCGCTACACCCTCTTTTTCTAAACTACTAATAATATCCTTATTTGGATTGATACTTCCAAAGGGTGTTTTCCATTTATATTCACTCGTCAGAACATTAAAATCACCTCTTTCATAATGATTTGGACCTATTAAAATCACAGTTTTGATGTTTTTCTGCGATAAATGATTAAAAAAATCTGCTATTATATAGCTTGGTAAAAGATGATGCGGAACAACCCCGCCTCTTATTGATAACGCCTGATCTGAAATATTCCCCTTTAAAGAATCGCTCACTGCCTTAAAAAATAATTCTTCATCTGCCAATTCGACAGTATGATATTTTTCATTTACCTGAATATCTTCTTTTGGCTGTATTTTTCTTTCTGCTACAATCTCTTTTCCAAAATATGCATTATATTCAATTGCCAATATAAACAAGACAATAAATGAAGATATTAAAACAATCGCAAAATTTACCTTTCTTTCAAACATAATGCATTATTTCTTCAATTTTGATCTATAATAGAAAAATATTGCCGTACCCAAGGAAATAATAGCCAATATAATTACAAGAATCTTTTGATATAATGCATATTCCCCCGTAAAAATTCCTCCCATACTGCCAAGCGCTTCCGATTTCTTCTCAGAAGATTCAACTACATTAACTTTTTGAACTCCCGAATGTCCATACATATCAGGAGAATACATCAAAGATACTGCAGCAGGAGGCGTCAAGAAACTACCTTCACTAACTGCTCGAGCCTTATAACTATAATTTCTAGTAGATGAATTGGCGTACTTTGTTGCAAAAATAATTCCATTCTCCGTTATGCTTTTAACATTTTCATTATATTTTTCACTCTCCCTATAGTATTGTGAATTTTTAAAACTCATATTAATAGGAACCAATCCGGTCGGAAGCTGATCCTCGATAACCACAAAATCATTATCCAAAAAATCTCCACCGATTGAAAGATTAACATCCACAACATCTCCCACTCCGATCGGATAATCATTTCCTTTTTCATTTACATATGTTCTTGAAATTTTAATCCCCCTGTCTACAGGCTCAGCACTGGAATTTAAATGAAATTCTTTTGTAAAAAATTGTGAATATAATTGTCCTTCTCCATTTTTGACTATTGCTAATACAGAAGAATTTGAATTAATTTTTTCAGCAGGAATGCTGATTTCATCTTGCCACTTATTTTTATCAAACATTCCACTGGCTATTTTTATCCCGTCTAATTGTACTTCGTAAGAATATTGAGGAAAAAATATTTCTTCTGTTTTTGAAAAATCAACCAAGGATTGAATAACTTGGGCAGTAGCAAATGTATTTACCCAATATCTTGTTTTTCTCCTATCTACCAAAAAATGAGTTATTTTTGAGGCAGTTTCCTTGTCTATTCCAGCTGATAATAAAGCTCTTAATGCCATTCCCGTAGAGGCTTCGATTGATCCAAATCGGTCGACATTTCCTTTTTCCCAGAATAACATATCTTCGCCCTCAGATTTGGCAATAGAAACCAATTTATCTCTGCCATTTTTAGATGGATCATAAAATCCATTTCTGATGTTTGCCATAACCGCCATCGCTAAAATATCCGGGGACGTATTATCATTAAAATTCTCGACCAGTTTTTTTTCTCCAAAAAATGACAACGCGTAGCTTCTAATTATATCGGCTTTATATCTTTCATCTCCGATATAGCTCATATTTGGCTCATTCTCAAAATATTTTTTCGCCCGATCAAGCATAGCCACATCAACATCAGCTCCAACATTTTTCGCTCTCATGAGATATTCAGCAACATAAGCAGATACAAAATAATCAGAATTTCCTCCCCACCAACTCCAGCCGCCATCAAATCCCTGCATATCCCTCAATCTTTCAATCCCTGTTGCTATAATATCCTTAATATCTTTATCAGCAATTGATTCTTTGAATAATTCCTGATTTTCCCTAGCAATAATAGCTGGAATAAAATGACTTGTTGTTTGCTCAACACATCCATATGGATAACTAATCAAATAATTCATTGCACTTGGAAGCGATCCTAATAATGTAGAAGAAAGCGCAAGATTGATTTCTGTTTTTTTCAGATCGACATCATCAGAAAGATCAATTTCATAACCAGGATTATCAATATCAAATTGAGCTTTTGTTTCCCAAAAACCAAACTTTCGGAGAGGAATTGCCCTCATAACAACATCTGAAAATTTATCTCCATTTCCTATTACAGAAAATTTCAAATGAGCTTCATCCTTCTCTTCATCACTTGGATGAATTTTCCATGAAATTTTCCTACTAGAATTTGAATCTATTGATATATTTTGAATAGCCTCATCCACTTCCCCAGAATCAAATTCCAAACTAGCTGTGAATAACTGATTACTGTCAGTGAAATTTTGAGCCAAGGCAGAAATAACAATTTCATCATCATTTCTTAAAATATTGGGCATAACCGGACGGATTATCACATCCTTTGTGGCCACAATTTCATTTGTAATTTGCCCAACTATTGTATCTTCAGTAGCTCCAACAGCGGACAAAACCCAGGTTGTTAAATTATCCGGAATTTGAAATGATATTTTGGCATACCCATTACTATTAGTATGAACTTTTGGATTCCAATATGCCGTATCTTTGAAAATTGCCCGCTGTTCGCCCCCGCCACCACCTTTTTCCGCTGAATAAATAGATATTCCTACCAAAGAATTAGACTCTTGAGTATCATTGTATCGCTCGCTCCAAAAAGTTTTAAAAATATCTCCTGTTGAGTTATTCAAAAGTTCAAACAATGCCTTATCCACAGTCCACACTGCCAATTCCGCTGAAATCGGACTACCCTTATAATCAGTTGTTTTAATATCAAATGAAGCTGTCTCGCCTGGCGCATATTTCGCCTTATCTGGAATTATAGAAACATTCATCTTCTTGCTCTCTGAAGAAATTTTCACATTCTCCTGAAAACTTTCCAATTTGGAATCAGAAAAACTTCCAACATATGCAAATATATTTGGAATATCGGTATTTTCAATAGGAATATCAACTTTACTATTATTTCCATCTAAATGGATCACTTGATATCGATTCATCCTACCTCTTTCCAAAGAAAGAAAAATATCTCTATCTGGAATTTCAGAATGAATATTTAATTGTATTTTTTCAGATGGATCATATTCTTCTTTGCTTGCTTTCACGGTCAATCCGGAACTATCTCTTTCTCCTGAATAATATCCACTCGAATCAGATACCCAAAAATTAAAAGTTTTATAGATTTTATTTCCTCTATTATCTATTCCCATGACTGAAACATTATAAGAACCTTCTTTTGTCGGAGTAAATTTTATTTCAGCCCTGCCATTTTCGCCCGTTATTGCCTGGACTGTTCCCATGCTTTCCTCTTTTTTATTATATGAATAATATTTTTGATCATCTTTTTTATATTTTTCCCACCATACTCTAGTTATCTCTCCTTCCAGCTTATTATTGGTAACACTTGGCATTGTGACAACCTCAAAAGAAATTTCTTGATTTGATTTAGCTCCATAAACACCTCTATCTCGATAAATACTAAATTCCCCCGAGTGCACCAAAACATTTTTTCTCTCAAACGATTCATTACCAGAATCATCTTTAATCTGCGCCTCAATCGAAAATATCTTACTTTTTCTATTTTTTCCATCTGGAATAACAGCATCGACATTTATTGAAGCGCGTCCATTTGCATCAAGAATAGCACTCCCCTTCATAATTTCATCCGAAGAATGATACCCGTACCGATAGTCATCACTCAAGTTATAACTCGCAGTACTCTTATAATAAGAATAATCGTAAAAATCAGAAGAATAAATTTTGTAGTTAACCTCTCTTCCAGAAAGCGGTTGTCCGGAAAAATAATTCCCATCTACAAAAAAATTAAGCTTATCACCGGAAATCAATTCATCTTTTTCAATTGAAAGATCTATTCCATATTCAGGTTTTTGATAATATTGCACATCGAAACGTGCCTGAGATATATAACTAGAATAATAATTATCTTCAGATGACACCGACTCATTTTCCCTTATTTCCAAAACATACGTTCCTGTTTTTACATCTTCAGGCAAATCAAATTCTCCAGATACAGTTCCCTCGGGAGAAATAGGATATTTACTGCCATATACAACTTCTTTATTTTTTCCCCATCCTGTATATATCTCAACAAAAACATCGCCACTGGTAATGCTATACCTCGCATCATCATCTTCTCGCATTATTGACTTAAAATATACCTTATTTGAAGGCGCATATAATGGACGATCTGTAAATATAAATGCTTTTGTGCCGACATTTTTTTCGACAAAATTTTTATAACTATAGCCAACATTTATATATCTCAAATTTATCGGAATAAGTGAGATATCTCCGTCTTTTCTAATAATCGCAACGTCATCATTTTCGGAAATTGGAGTTTTTGCAATACCCTCGCTATCGGACTGAACCTCATATCTCTTTTTTATTTCATCTTTAAGGTTATATACAATCACATCAGCGCCAGAAAGACTTCTTTTATTTGAAAAACTTTGCACCCAAAAAATCATCTCTCCGTCACCTTCTTTAACCAATGCACCAATATCCGATCGAATAATATAAGCATTTGCATGCATTCCTTGCAATGAAACATCCACTAACCATTCGCCCGATCCATCAAGCGGAAGATTTACTTGTGATTTATTGTCATATCCGGATTCTATATATTGCGAAAAAGTGGATATTTTTTCTAATTTATCAAAATTTATTTTACTACTTATCTGATTATTTTCTTCATTATGCAACAATCCTTTTAAAATATCCTCTGTGTTTACGCGATAAATATTCACCGTAGCATCTCCGCTTATGTTATAACCACCAATTATGATCGATGGATCATCCGTCAAAGCAAGTGAAATTAATCCTCCTTTGCCAAAGTAATCTTTTCCGGATATAAAAATTTCCGGTTTTTGAACCGCGCCAAATGTTTTATTTTGAAAAAAATATCCGAAAACTCCGCCAATAACCAACACACTTAAGATCGAAAAAAATCCAACCAAGAAAAATTTTATCTTTTTATTTTTTTTCATTTTTTTATTTTTTTATTTATATTTCTTGACTATTGATTGATTTTTCCGCCCTTTCCTACTTGTTCCAATTTGACTGACAAGATTTTTGAAATTCCATCTTCTCCCATAGTTACCCCATAAAGCAAAGAGGCTTGGCGCATAGTTTCTCGATTATGGGTGATAGCAATAAATTGAGTTCCGCCGGAAAGTTCTTGCAAAATTCGACTAAATCTTCTTGCATTCGCCTCATCCAGTGCCGCTTCAATTTCATCCAAAACTGTAAACGGAGGCGGATTATAGGAAATAATGGCAAATAAAAGAGCTATCGAAGTGAGCGTCCTCTCTCCGCCAGAGAGCATTGACAAGTTGGCAATTTTTTTGCCGGGAGGACAA
>JALNYX010000048.1 GCA_023229615.1 Candidatus Moraniibacteriota bacterium | reverse complement strand
ATAAATTGAAACTTCTTTTCCAGCGCTCCAGGGTTGTCTTTTTTCTCCCTCATTCACAATTCCCCCGCCGATTATTCCAATACTTTCATCTTTGGAAAATTCATTCAAAACGTCAAATGCATTACCTGAGATTATTTCCGTATCTGGATTCAATATTAACAAAAATTCACCCATAGCTTCTTTCGCCCCCAAATTTATTCCCGATCCAAATCCAACGTTTTCTCGATGATCAACTATTTTAACCTTGGAAAAATCCAAAGGAAATTTGCGAATATCTTGCCTGCTATCATTATTAATAATAATGATTTCCCAATCGGAAAAACCCGCAAATTTTTGATAAATCGAGTCAATATTTTTTTTTAAATGTTTTTGATTGTTGTATGAGGTAATGACAACTGATAATTTTTTCAAATTTTCCATTATGATTTCATTTTGTTTTTTAGATATTCATAATACTCATCATTACGACTGTTTCGGTTGGAATACATTTTTATTACTTTTTCTCTGGCATTTTTTCCTATTTCTTTTCTTAATTTTTCATTTTCAATCAATCTTTCAATTTTATCTTTCCACTCTTCCGGATTATCCGCCAAAAATCCATCCACACCATCCTTGACGGCTTCAGAAAAAGTTTGATTGCGCACCACCACCGAAGGAACACCGACAACAGCAGCTTCAGTAAATTTTATCGCTGATTTGGATTCGCAAAATGGATTGCCGATTTCCAACGGAACAAGATTTATATCAGCTCGATAAAGCTGAGTATATAATTCATCCCGTGAAACACGCGGAATAATTTCCACTTGTCCCTTGGGTAAAGAAATATCATTGGGAATATCCAATGGTCCCATAAGTAATAATTTTGCATTCTTGTGTTTTTTCAAAATATCAGCTAAGACATTTTTAATAGTGGCAAAATCTTTATTATGCGAAAGCGTTCCACTGCTATAAATTATTTTCACAAATCCATCGCTAATTTTTTGCTTTTTAATTATTTTATCCGCCAATTCCAATTCGTATTCAGAAAATTTATTCGGAACAATGATTACTCTCTTTCCTTTTTCTCTCAGCTTTTCGGCCAAATACGCAACGGTGGTCGTGCAAACTTTCACGTATGGATCATCAACGATCTCCGCTCCAATCCCATTTTTGTATTCCTCCTGTTCTGCCGGACTTATTCTTTGAAAATAATCCATATATTTCAAATATTTGGGGTCATAGACCAAATCATCGGTTTCAAAAATGATTTCTTTCTTTTGCTGTTTTATTCTCCTGATTGCTTCTTTTACATTTTTATTCACCACGACCCGCTGAAAAACAAATATTTGAAATTTATCAACCAATTTCGGCAAAAAAGGATTATCCGAAATAGTAGTAGAAGCTCTGAATCCGTGAAGCCCTAACTCTTCAGCAACATTATGCGTGCGATAATATGCGGCATCACCCACTCCGCTGGAAATAAAAAGCACATCTCCGCTGCCGACAAAAAAAGCCCTAAAAAAAGTGGCGACATACCCAAAACCGATTTTTATTCCTCCTAAAAATCCACTTCTTCTCCACATCCGCCAAGCTTTTTGAATTTTTACAACGAGAGATTTCATTTGTTTTTTTTGTTTTGATAATATCTTTTTCTTGGATTTTCTAACCAAAAATTTCTACGCTGATATCTCAATGCATCTAAAACGTGCCAGCGTAAGGCCCAACTCTTGAAAAATTTCAAAAATCCCCCTTCGCTAACTCTTTTTCCATCAGCATAAACTTTCACTTCTGGATAATAGACAACCCGATATCCCATCTTCCATGCATCGAAACACATCTGAGTATCCGTCATAAAAAGAAAATAACTTTCATTAAGACCGCCGACTTTCTCCCAAAAATCCCGCCGTACAACGAAGCAAGAAGATTGCAACCAGTCAACATCCTGAATTTTCGAATAATCCAGATGGCGCATTTCATCATAAGCAACTTTTTCCTTGAAAAATAGAAAATTTCGCAAGAAAGTCCGTCGCGCCACTTGCAAATAAAATTTCGGAAAAGCCCTTACGCTCATCGCAATACCCCCGCCATCATTCACCTGTTGCGGTCCCAAAATAGCAATATCCGGATTAGCATCCATATAGGTAATAATCTTTCGCATCGCATCTTTTTCCTTAAAAATAATATCCGGATTAACCACAAAAACATAATCCCCTTCCTCATAACCTCTGGCAACATTGTTTCCCTTTGAATAACCGATATTTTTTTCGTTGATAATAATTTCGACATTCTCAAATCCTCCCAGTTCTCTTTTTAACAATTCTCCTTCTTCTTTTTTGTGAGCGGTATTTTCAATAACAAAAATCTTGAAACGAAAATCAGTTTCTTGAGAAATAATTGATTTAATATTTTCCACCGTACGCTTGGCCTTTTGATAGTTAAGAACCAAAATGGTAGCTTTTATTTTATCACTTTCCATCATAATGAAGTTTTTTATCTTAGTCTTTTTTTGGCTAATTCTTTTAATTCTTTATTAAATTCGAAAATTGCCATATCAATAATGGGATCAAATTTTTTGTATATTTCTTTTTCTTTAACAATTCTTCCTGTTTCCAAAAGAGAATCAAAAGTTCCCGCATCCATCCACTCTCCGGAAAGTTTTTCAACGTGAAGTTCTCCCATTTCCAGATATTTTCTATTAACATCAGTAATTTCAATCTCTCCTCTTTTTGAAGGTTTCAATTTTTTGGCAATGTCAATTACTCGATTATCAAAAACATACGCTCCCGCAACACAAAAATTGCTCTTGGGATTTTCCGGCTTCTCTTCAATCGAAACCGCATTGCCGTCTTTATCAAACTCAATAATTCCATACCTTCTTGGATCATCGCTTACCTCTTTGGCGAAAATCATTCCTCCTTTTTCAAATTTTCCAATAGCTTTTCCCAAATCATCCTCGAAAATATTGTCTCCCAGAATCATCGCCACATTTCCCTCATCAATGAAATCCTCCCCCATAATGAAAGCGTCCGCCAAACCGCGGGGTATTTTCTGCACTTTGAATTCAATATGAATATTGTATTTTTCAAAAATAGATCCCAATAAATTCAAGAATTGTCCGCTGTGTTCCGGCGCCACGATTATCAAAATATCTTTTATTCCCGCCTTAACTAAAACATTGATCGGATAGAAAATCATTTGCCGGTCATAAATCGGAAGTAATTGCTTGGAAGTGGTTGCCGTCAAAGGAAAAAGCCGTGTGTTTGATCCACCCGCTAAAATTATTCCCTTAATTTTTTTCTTTCGCATATTTTTTCAATTACCATATTACGTAATATGGTAATATCTTTCGCTATTGTGAATTACGACCATATTATACTTGTTTTCCGGAAAAATGTTTTTTCGTAGCTGCCCGTGTCCCTCGAAAGGGCCGGAGAAAAAATGTTTTTCCGGAAAACAAGTCCCTTGATTATTTCATATTCTTATACAATGGAAACTTCTTGCAAAGCACTTTTACCTCTTTGTGGATTTCTTTTAATCTCTTTTCGTCTTTGTGATTTTCGATTGCATCATTAATCCATTTGGCGATTTTTTCAATTTCTTTCTCTTTCATCCCGCGCGAAGTCACTGCCGGCACACCAATTCTCACTCCGCTTGGATCCATCGGACTGCGCGGATCATCAGGAATCATATTTTTATTGAGCGTGATTCCGATTTTGTCCAATGCTACTTCCGCTTCTTTTCCACTCACGCCCTTCGATCCGAAAACATCCACCAAAACCATATGGTTATCCGTTCCCCCAAACATCAATTTGAAGCCATATTTTTTCAGTTCTTTTTCCAAAACCTTGGCATTTTTAATTACCTGGGCGGCATATTTTGCAAATGACGGCTTGAGCGCTTCGCCGAATGCCACCGCCTTGGCGGCAATATTATTCATATGTGGACCGCCCTGAAATCCAGGAAAAGTTGCTTTGTCAATTGCTTTGGCAAATTTTTCTTTGCACATAATCATTCCTCCGCGCGGACCGCGAAGCGTTTTGTGCGTCGTAGTTGTAACAATGTCAAAATATGGAACCGGATTGGGAATCGCTCCTCCGGCAATTAGTCCTGCAATATGCGCAATGTCAATCATTGTAATCGCCCCAACTTTTTTGGCAATCTGTTGAAATTTTCGGTAATTAAGTTGTCGAGTATAGGCAGAAAATCCCGCCAAAATCATTTTTGGCTTTTCCGCCATCGCCATTTTTTCCAACGCGTCATAATCAATTTTTCCATCCGCTCCGGTTTTATATCCGACAAAATTATATACCTTGGCGGAAAGAGTAACAGGATGACCGTGCGTCAAATGTCCTCCGTGAGAAAGATCCATTCCCAGAATTTTATCTCCGGGTTCAAGCACTGCGCTGTATGCAATCATATTAGCCGGCGCGCCGGAAAGCGGTTGCACATTGATATGCTCAGCGCCGAAAAGTTTTTTCGCCCGTTCAATTGCCAAGCTTTCCACAACATCAGTAAACTCTTGTCCGCCATAATATCTTTTTTTCGGATAACCTTCGCTATATTTGTTAGTAAAAACTGTTCCCAGTGCCTCCAACACCGCTTCAGAAACATAATTTTCACTGGCAATCAATTCCATTCCCTCTTGTTGTCTTTTGATTTCTCCTTGAATTGCTTTATACACTTTCGGATCTTGTTTTTTAAGATTTTTCATATGTTTTTCTACGAATTACAAATTTAATTACAAATATACAAATAAAAAACAACTCTAATTTTAAGGAAAAACAATAAAAAATATTTTCATTGTTTTTTCCGAACAACTTAATAATACTATTA
>JALNYX010000006.1 GCA_023229615.1 Candidatus Moraniibacteriota bacterium | reverse complement strand
TTCAATACGCCCCATGCGTATCATTACATTATATGCATATTTTGGACTTTTTGTCAAATATCGGTGCTGTTTTTTGGCTTACATAGAGGATTTTTAATTCAAAATCTTTTTTATTTTCCCAAAATATGCTATACTTTCAAACAAGATAACAACTTTTCCTGCAAAACCCGTTGGGAAACCTGGGCTATGGGGAAAATAAAAATATGAATAAAATATCGCGTTTAAATTTATGCTTTTACGTTTTGCCACGCCTGCTATTTCATAGCGAGGCTTTTTAATTATCAATTTTTAATTTACAATTTTCAAACAATGTCTTAATTTTAAAATTTTAAGATTGAATCATTGAAAATTGTTTCGAAATTGAAAATTGAAAATTGATAATTTCAAACAAAATATATGCCAGAAAATTCAAATAAAAAATTCACACACTTGCATGTCCACAGCCATTATTCACTCCTGGACGGTTTGGCAAAAATTGATGAGCTTCTTAATCGCGCCAAAGAATTGGGAATGGAATCCTTGGCACTCACAGATCACGGAGTGATGTATGGCGCGGTAGAATTCTCCATCAAGGCCAAAGAAAAAGGCATCAAACCAATTATCGGATGCGAGATGTATGTTTCTCATAATTTAACCAGTAAAAATAATACAGCTCTTGATCGAAAAATGCACCATCTCACTCTTTTAGTCAAAGATGAGGATGGATACAAAAATCTAATGCATTTGGTTTCCATCGCCCATTTGGAAGGATTCTATTACAAGCCCAGAATTGACAAAAAAACTTTGAGAAAATATTCCACCGGACTGATTGCGATGAGCGGATGCTTGGCGGGAGAAATTCCCAATGAAATCAACAATGGAAATTATGAAAAAGCGCGGGATGTCGCCAATGAATATGAACAAATTTTTGGCAAAGGAAATTTTTTCATGGAACTTCAACATCATCCCGACAACAATGAACAAAAAAATGCTAACAAGGGAATGCTTAAAATTTCCGAAGAAACTGGAATTCCTGTTGTTGCCACTGGAGATATTCATTACGTAAACAAAGAGGATGCTGAAATTCAAGATATTCTTCTTTGCATTCAAACCAACCGCAAAGTTCAAGAAAAAAACCGAATGAGTCTGATGGATTTTGATCTGTCGATGAAATCTCCGGAAGATATGCGACGCGCTTTCAAAGATACTCCCGAGGCAATTTCCAATACTCAAGAGATTGTTGACAAATGCAATTTTCACATCAAGCTCGGAGAAACCCAACTTCCCTACTTTGAAGTTCCTGAAGGATTTTCCGATGTTACCTATCTTCGCCATCTGACTGAAAAAGGGCTGCAAAAAAAATACGGAGAAAATATCACCAAGGAGCATCGCGACCGAATGGAGTACGAATTGGGAATTATTGAAAAAACCGGATTCCCTTCTTACTTTTTAATCGTTCAGGATTTCGTCAATTGGGCAAAACAGCAAGGAATCGTCGTTGGCCCGGGACGCGGGAGCGCCGCAGGAAGTTTTGTTTCATATTTAATTGGAATCACTAATATTGACCCGATCAAATATGATTTGCTTTTCGAACGGTTTCTCAATCCGGAAAGAATCTCAATGCCCGACGTTGATATGGATTTTGCCGATAATCGCCGCGATGAAGTTTTGGATTATGTGCGAAAAAAATATGGTCACGATCACGTGGCACAAATTATTACCTTTGGAACAATGGCTGCTCGCGCCGCTATTCGCGATGCTGGACGCGCTTTGGGACTTGAATACAGTTTCTGCGACAAAGCTGCCAAAATGATTCCAATGTTTTCCACCATTGAAGGAGCGCTTGAAGATTCAAAAGAATTCAAGCAACTCTATGACATTGATCCGCATGGAAAAAAATTGATCGACAGCGCCAAGAAATTGGAAGGAGTAGCTCGCCACGCTTCAATGCATGCGTGCGGAGTAGTAATCACCAAAGAACCAGTCACTGCCTATTCCCCACTTCAAACGCTTGCCAAGGGAGGTGACGGCTTGGTTACACAATATTCCTCTTCAACAAAATCCAGCTATGTGGAAAAAATTGGACTTCTCAAGATGGACTTTTTGGGACTGAAAAATCTTACCATCATTCAAAACACTCTCAATATTCTTCGCAAAACCAAAGGACTTGAAATTGATATTGAAAATATTCCACTGGACGACAAGAAGGCCTACGAACTTTTGCAAAATGCCAACACGACCGGAGTTTTTCAATTGGAAAGCAGTGGAATGAAAAGATATCTCAAACAATTGAGTCCTAATAATTTGGAAGATGTGATTGCTATGGTGGCTCTTTATCGTCCGGGACCGATGGATTGGATTCCCGATTTCATTGCGCGCAAACACGGACTGAAAAAAATAAAATACCTACATCCCAAACTAGAACCAATTTTGAAAAAAACTTATGGTGTGGCTGTTTATCAAGAGCAAGTGATGCAAATGGCTCAGCAATTAGCCGGATTCACCCTGGGAGAAGCAGACGTTCTTCGCAAAGCGATGGGAAAAAAGATTATGGATCTGATTCAAGAGCAGAAAATAAAATTTATCGATGGATGCGTTAAAAACGGAATCGACAAAAAAACCGCCGGGGATATTTTTGTTTTTATTGAACCTTTCGCCGGCTATGGATTCAACCGCTCACACGCCGCCTGTTATGGACTTATCGGTTATCAAACTGCTTACCTCAAGGCGCATTATCCGGCCGAGTTTATGGCGGCGCTGATGACTTCTGACCAAGACAATACCGAGCGTATCGCCATTGAAGTGGATGAATCCAAGCAAATGGGAATGGATGTTCTTCCGCCTGATGTCAATGAAAGTTTTCAAGAATTTGCAGTTATTCAGGGAGACGATGGAAAAGAACGAATTCGCTTCGGACTCAATGCCATCAAAAATGTCGGTAAACCCGTAGCTCATGAAATAGTCGCTGAACGAAAAAGAGGCGGAAAATATGCAAGCCTGGGAGATATGATTGAAAGAATTACTATTCGAGATCTGAACAAAAAATCACTGGAAGCGCTTGCCAAGGTGGGAGCCCTGGATCAATTAACAGAAAGAAATAATGTTTTGGCGAATATTGAAACTATCCTGGCTTTTTCCAAGAATGTCCAAAAAAACAAAAATTCCAATCAAACCAGTTTGTTTGGAGAAGAAGTACTATCCAAGGCTGAAATTCAACTGGAAGAATTCCCTCCGGCAGAAAAAAAAGAAAAACTGCAGTGGGAAAAAGAATTGCTCGGATTGTATGTAAGTGGACATCCGGTTTCCGATTATCAGGAATATTTAGATCAAATGGCAGTTCCCATCAAATCATTAAATTCTGCCCTAGTCGGACAAGTTATCAAAGTTGGCGGGGTAATCAGCAGTGTTAAAAAAATAATCACCAAACGCCATCAAGAAATGATGTTTGTAACGCTCGAAGATCAAAAAGGGAAAGTTGAACTGCTTATTTTCCCAAAAACCCTGGAACGCACCGGATCGCTTTGGCAAGAAGACCGCATCGTTTTGGTAACAGGAAAACTCTCCGACAAAGATGGCGCTTTCAAAATTCTCGCAGAAGATGTCAAAGAAATAAACCAGCAGGAATTGGAAAGTTTCAAAAGAGTTTTGCACACACAAAAAAGCAACGGTCATTTTGAAAAAAAAGACACACCCATTGAAAAAGAAAAAATGACCATCAGCCTTCCGACCGGATCCAGTCAGATGACGCTCAAAAATATTTCTGACACACTTGGAAAATGCAAATTTGGAAAAACCAGAATTTATCTCTCACTAAACGGTTCAAAAATGGAAACTTCCTACAGTGTCGCCATTGATAAAAAAACCATCGAAGAAATAGAAAGAACCACCGGAGCAAAAATTGAATTATCATAATACCATTTGCATTTTTCCCTTAAATTTAATAAGATAACCATATGAATAATAAAAAACAAGAAATTATCAAACATTCAACTGCTCATATTTTAGCGACGGCGGTTTTAGAAATGTTTCCGGAAGCCAAATTTGGAACCGGACCGGCTACTGAAGAAGGATTTTATTACGACTTCGACCTGCCACGAACTCTCATTCCCGAAGACCTTCCGCTTTTGGAAGAAAAAATGCGCGCAGTTATCAAGGCTGATCATTCTTTTGAGAAAGAAGAAATTTCCACTGAAAATGCAACCAAACATTTTGAAAAAGCCAATCAAACTTACAAACTTGAAATCATCAAAGACTTGCAAAACGAAGGAAATAAGAATGTCACGATATACAAAACCGGAAACTTTGTCGATCTTTGCTCCGGACCCCACATCGATTCAACCGGAGAAATAAACTCGCAATCTTTCAAACTTACCAAAATCTCCGGAGCCTATTGGCGGGCAAATGAAAAAAACAAACAGATGCAAAGAATATATGGCGTGGTTTTTGAAAACAAAAAAGAATTAGAAGAATATTTGGAAAATCAAGAAAAAGCCAAGGAAAGAGATCACCGAAAATTGGGAAAAGAGCTGGATTTGTTTTGTTTTTCTGATTTGATCGGACCGGGACTTCCGCTTTTCACTCCAAAAGGAACAATCATCAAAGATGAATTACAAAAACACATTGAAGAAGTTTGTCGCAAATATGGATTTCAAAAAGTATCCGCTCCATCACTGGCGAAAGTCGAATTATTTGAAATATCCGGACACGCCAAAAAGTTTGGCGATGAATTGTTTCACGTAACATCAAAAAAAGAACATGATTTTGTCTTAAAACCGGTTCAATGTCCACATCACACACAAATCTACGCTTCAAAAACAAGATCATACAGAGATTTACCGATAAGATATATGGAATCAGACAAACAATACCGCGCTGAAAAAACAGGAGAGGTTGGCGGATTGTCCAGAGTTTATGCGATAACAGTCGAAGATGGACATTCTTTTTGCACAGCCAATCAAGTGAAAGATGAAATCAAGAATATGATTAACATTATTAAAGACTTCTACGGAGCTCTCGGTCTTTGGGGAAACCATTGGGTTTCACTTTCCGTCAGAGATTACGCTCATCCGGAAAAATATATCGGGGATGAAAAAGATTGGAATCAATGTGAAAAAATACTTGAAGAAATTTCCGATGAAATGAAACTTGGAGCCAAACGCTGTGAAGGTGAGGCGGCGCTTTATGGTCCGAAATTGGACTTTATGTTCAAAGATGCGCTTGGAAAAGAAATTCAAATCCCAACCGTTCAAATTGATTTTGCCACTCCAAAAAGATTTAATCTGGAATATACAAACGAGAAAGGCGAAAAAATTCCTCCGGTAATGGTTCATCGAGCAATATTAGGATCGTATGAAAGATTTTTAGTTCTATTAATCGAGCATTTCGCCGGCGCTTTTCCACTTTGGCTCTCCCCCGTTCAGGTCAAGATTATTCCAATCAGTGAAAAATTCGAAGATTACGCCAAGGAAGTCGAGCAAAAACTTTTAGAAAACAATATTCGCGTAGAAATGAGTTTTGAATCTGAATCTCTCGGAAAAAGAATCGCCGAAGCGGAAAAACAAAAAATTCCCTATATGCTTGTCGTCGGAGAAAAAGAATGCGAAGCCAAAACCGTCGCCATCCGAAAACGCGGAGAAAAAAAACAGGAAGTCCTGCCCCTTGAAGAATTTGCAGAGAAAATTAAAAAAGAAATCGAAGGGAAAAAATAAAAAATAAAAAACCGAGGGAATTCGTCACTGCGAACCCTCGGTTTTTTGCATCTGAAAATAAAAAACTACTTATTTTTCAGATGCATATCAACAATATATTCTTCTCCTTTTTCTGTTAAAAAAAGCTCGCCATTCTCTTCATATAGATATCCATCCGCAATAATAGTGGCGACATCTTTTTTTCCGTATTTGGATATTAATAAATATTTTATGATACCTCCGTCTTCCAAATAACGAAAATTGCTCCACAATATTTCTTCCCTTCTTTTATCCGCTTGCGTCTGCTCTTCGCGCAGACGAGCATCTAATTTGATGAGACTTTCAACTGACATCTCCACCATACCTCCCCTCCTTGATTTTGGGATTGATTTCTGATATGTTTGAAAAACTGTTTGTTCAATTTTTAAACAACTTCAATGCCAAAGTATTACATAAAAACGTTCGGGTGTCAAATGAATCATAGCGATAGTGAAAGAATCGCTGGATTCTTGTCGTCTCAAAAATTTAAAGAAACCGAAAACATCAACGAAGCGGATTTGGTAATTTTCAATACCTGCGGAGTCCGCCAAATGGCAGAAGACCGGATTTACGGACAGATACACAATCTGAGAATCAGGAACCAAAAATCAGGAATCAAGAATCAGGAATCAAGAATTAAAATCATACTGACAGGATGTTTGGCAAATAGACCGGATGTGCAAAAAAGATTGAAAAATAAAGTAGACCTATTTTTCCCAATCAATGAATTTGAAAAGTTTGAAAAGTTTGTCATTGAAAAATTTGAAAATTTATTGAAAATTGTAAATTGTAAATTGAAAATTCCGGCGTATCCTGAATTAACAACCCGCAAAAATAATACTTCCTATTTTTCGATTACCCCAAAATACTCCGATAAATTTCAAGCCGGCGTCCCCATAATGACTGGGTGCAACAACTTCTGCGCCTACTGCGTCGTACCAAATGCTCGCGGACGAGAAGTTTCTAGACCAACAGAAGACATAATTTCCGAAATAAAAGAATTGGTAAAAAACGGAACAAGGCACATCATCCTGCTCGGGCAAAATGTGAATTCTTATCGCGGAAGTGATAAGAATTCATCCGCCGAAGAGGAGGATAAACATACTAATTTCCCCCAACTCCTGAAAAAAATAAATGCCATCCCGGGAAAGTTTTGGATCAGTTTCGTAAGCAACCATCCCAAAGATGTGACGGATGAAATGATTGAAGTTGTCGCCAAGTGCAAAAAGGTTTGCGAAAATTTCCATCTTCCGATTCAAGCCGGAAATGATGCAGTTCTCCGCAATATGAATCGCAAATACACCGCCAAAGAATATCTGAAAATTATGCGGAAAATAAAATCAGCATTTAAAAAACATAAGCCCGCTGTTCCATTTTCAATTACTTCCGACATCATTGTTGGCTTTCCGGGAGAAACCAAAAAACAATTTGAAGATAGCGCCGAAGTGATGCGCAAGGCGAAATTCGATATGGTATTTTTCGGAAAATTTTCTCCCCGCCCAGAAACAGCTGCCTGGAAAATGAAAGACAACGTCAGTAAAATGGAAAAAGAAAGAAGAGCAAATTATCTCAATGAAATTCTCAAGAAAACGTGTTTTGAAAATAACAAAAAATATGTCGGAAAAACTTTAGAAGTCTTGATTGAAAACAAAAAAGACGAAAACTATTTCGGCAAAACCCGCACAATGAAAAATGTGAAAATTGTACCCAATTTTCACTCCGACAAAACGTCGGAGTCAAAAAACCTCATCGGAAAAATAATCAAAGTAAAAATCACCAAGGCAAACATATGGAATTTAGAAGCGATAATAAAATAATCGTCATCCTCGGTCCTACTGCTTCCGGAAAATCGGATGTGGCGATTTGGCTTGCGCGCAAATTTGGTGGCGAAATTATTTCCGCTGACTCGCGACAAATTTATCGCGGAATGGACATCGGATCAGGAAAAATAACCGTAGCGGAACAAAAAATGGCTCCGCACTATATGCTTGATATTGCCTCGCCAAGGACGGAATATAATGTCGCCAAATTCAAAAAGAAAGCCGAGAAAATAATCAAAGATATTTTGAAGCGTGGAAAAGTTCCGATCATTTGCGGTGGCACCGGATTTTGGATAAAAGCGATCGTCGATAACGTGGATTTTCCGGAAGTGAAACCCGACAAAGAATTGCGAATCAAACTGCAAGAATTAAGCGCAGAAACACTTTTTAATAAATTAAAAGAACTTGACCCAGAAAGGGCGCAAAACATCGACGCCAAAAACAAAGTCCGCCTCATCCGTGCCATTGAAATCTGCAAAGCGATCGGAAAAGTTCCTCCAATTGAGAATCAGGAATCAGGAACCGGGAATTATGATTTTTTACAAATAGGCATTAAAAGGGACAAAGAAGAATTAGACGAACGAATCAAAAAAAATGTCGGCAAAAGATTTGAAATGGGAATGATTGAAGAAGTTGAAAATCTGCACAAAAAACACAAATTGAGCTGGAAAAAAATCCAGAGCTTTGGACTTGGCTATAATCTGATTCCGGAATATTTGAAAGGCAACATCCAATCCAAAAAAGAGCTTAAGGAAAAAATATACCTGGCGGAAAAAAACTACGCCAAGCGCCAACGAACATGGTTTGCAAAAGACAAAAGAATTATCTGGATTCCAATCGAGCAAAAAGAAAAGAACAAATACGCAAATATTGAAAAAGAAGTTTCCCGCTTTATTGGAAAATAAATATTACCATATTACGAAATATGGTAATATCATAAAATACAACAAAATCCATACGTTAAGAAATAATCTTCTTGATTAACTCTATTGCAGTTTTTGGATTAGCCTTTCCTTTTGTTTCCGACATTACTTGTCCGACTAAAAATTGCAACGCGCGGTCTTTTCCAGCTTTGAAATCATCCACGGATTGTTGATTTTTTGCCAAAATATCCTGGATGACTGTTTCCAACTCAGTGTCATCCTCCATCTGCATCAAGTTTTTTTCTTCGATAATTTGCGATGGGTCGCCCCCGGTTCGATACATTTCTTTGAGGACTGTCTGCGCCGCACTGGAATTGATTTTTCCTTCCGCCACAATTCCAATAAACTCGGCATAATTTTCCGGAGTAATTTGAATATCACGAATTGAATGCCCGCCTTCCGTCAAATGCTTTCTCAATTCAGTATTAATATAATTAGCTGCCAATTTCACCGCTTTTTTATTTTCACAGGAAATTTCCTTAGCGCAAACTTTTTCTTCAAGTTCGCTGGCAGTTTTCTCAAAATAATCCGCCAAATTCCGATCGCCAGTCAAAAGCTCCACAGCGTCGGATGCAAGATTATACTGCTCGGAAAATCTCTTGGATTTTTCCGCCGGCATTTCTGGAAGTCGTAATTTCAATTCGGAAAAATTTTGCTCGGTAAATTCCATTGGAGGAATATCCGGCTCGGGAAAATATCGATAATCATGAGCGGATTCTTTCTTGCGTTGGGAAATTGTCGCATTTCGGTTAGCATCCCATCCTCGCGTTTCCTGCACAATTTTCTTTCCCGCTTCCAATTCTTCGGTCTGCCGTTTGATTTCAAAATTAATCGCTTTTTCCACGAATTTAAAAGAGTTGATGTTTTTTACTTCTACTTTTGTTCCTGACAGCTTGTCTTCTCCATCTTTATACAGTGAAATATTTGCTTCACAACGCATATTTCCTTTTTCCATATCCGCATCGGAAATATTCAAATATCGGCAAACTTGTTGAAGTTTTTGACAAAAAATTCTCGCTTCATCTCCGCCGTCAAAATCCGGTTCAGTCACCAGCTCCATCAAAGGCACTCCTGCGCGATTGAAATCCACCAGAGTATAATCCGCTCCCTTTGGGTGTGTGAGCTTTCCTGTGTCCTCCTCAATGTGAATCCGAGTGATTCCAATCACCTTCTTCATTCCTTTTCCTTTGTCTTCCGTCCCTTCGATTTCCAATTTTCCATTTTCACAAAGTGGCTGATCGTATTGGGAAATCTGGTATCCTTTTGGGATATCGGGATAAAAATAGTTTTTGCGGTCAAATTTGGATTGTTCTCGCAATTTGCAATTCAAAGCCAATCCCGCCAACTGCACAAATTCAATCGCTTTTTGATTGGGAACCGGCAATGTTCCGGGTTGCGCTGTGCAAACCGGACAAATGTGCACATTCGGCTTTTTTTCAAGTCCCAAACCGTTTTTGCACCCACAAAACATCTTAGAAGCCGTCTTGAGCTCCACATGAATCTCCATCCCAATTGTCGATTTGTATTTTGTCATAAAAATATCTCGATTTATTATTTTTTATCCGTACTTCCAAATGCTCCATCGCCACGATTTGTTTCCGGCAATTCATCAACTAATTCAATCTCCGGAACATCAATTTTTTGAAAAATCACCTGGGCAATTTTCTGACCTTTTTTAATAGCATAATCTTCCTGGCTTAAATTCACAAGTCCAATAAACCATTCTCCCGTATAATTACTATCTATAACACCGCCCAATGTTTTTATTCCGCTTTTTTGAGAAACACTGCTTTTGTCCCAAATAAGTCCAACGTATCCTGCTGGAATTTTTATAGCAATTCCAGATCTACAAGAAATTCTCTCTCCTGGATGCAAAATAACATCTTCGTTGGAAAAAATATCCATACCGGCATCGCCTTCTTGCATTTGTCGTGGAACTATTGCGCTGTTTTCTATTTTCTTTACTTGAATTTTCATTTTATAATTTGTCTAACTTTACTCCAAATAATCTCGTTTATTTCTTCAATACTCATCATTTCTCCTTTTTTAACACAATCTATTTTAATCCAATTATTACATTCCCCGACTAATTTTATTGCACTTTTCCTTGAATCACTGAGATGTTTTTTGTTATTTTCAGCCAAATCTTTTTTTCCAATAGAATATTTTTTCTTATTTATAGCATTTTTTTCTTGTAATAATTTTTTTGTAATTTCATAGGGAACATCTAAATAGACAATCGCATCCGGTTTTGGAATCCTAAGAACTTCAAATTCCATTTTTTCCAACCATTTTAGAAATTCTCTTCTCTTTTTTGAATCTTTTATTTTCCCTCCTTGATGAATCTGATTTGAACTGGTGTATCTATCAGCTATTACAATATATCCGTTACTTATCCATTTATTTATCATCTCACTCGATTCCCATCTATCCGCAGCATATAGTGCTGAAGCGATATGAGGATCAACTGCAATAAAATCTCCATAATCCCCAACTAAACATTCTCCGATCATTTTTCCAAAAAAATTATCCTTATATTGAGGAAAATCTATGGTTTTCACTTTTTTTCCCTCTTTCTTTAATTTTTTCACTAAAATATTTGTCTGCGTAGCTTTTCCACTGCCGTCGGTTCCATCCAGCACAATAAATTTACCCTTTTTCATACAGCTGTTATTCCCTTCGAATTAATTATTATTTTTCAACAATATCTTGCTCGCCCCTGCGAATATCAAATCTGTTCGGCTCATTGTCCAAATGCAAAACCAGTCCGTCTTTTCCGAATAATTTTTTCATACTGTTTATAACTTTCAACATTTGTTCAACTAATGTCGGATGAACAAACCTGGTAGAGCGCAATTCAACCAAATAAACTAAAGCTTTCAAATCTCCGGAAAATCGACAAGGAACCCGATAACCCATAGCGGTATAATATTGTTTCTCTTCTTCGCTAGCCTTCATTTTTTGGATTTCTTTCTCTTGTTTCTTGATAAACTCCTTGGTTTCCTTTTTTAAATCATTCGGAAGCGCGTTCAAATACCATTGATTAAATCCATGCTTTCGAACCAAAAGAGGCATCCTCTGAACAACAGCTCGATGCCTTTGCAAGTCCCGATATGAACCGAAGTCTAAAAGAAATTCATAAGCCACCACACCACATTCACCGATTGCGGTTGGCAACTCTGTTTTCATTGGGCGACTTTTCAAAATATCTTTATAATTTTTTAATAATTTTCTATCCACATTATCATAAACCAATTCAAAATCCTTGGTTTTTTTATTTTCATAATAATATTTTCCCTGCATCCATTTTTTATTATATTCTTCGGTATTTTTAAATCTTTCATGACCAAAAGAACTTGGATACATCTCAAGTAGCGCTTGTTCGGTTTTTTCCGCAATATCTCGAACCTCTTTCAGCGGATGATGACGAAGAAGCATCAATTCATCGGCAAACTGGCGAAAATTCATTCTCCATGCAACATTAGTGGTTGCACCAGCCGGCAAAAAAGAACGCGTAATATCAAATGCTCTGGCAATGATTGCTTTTTCATATATTTTTTCATCCTCACCATTCTGGCGCGGAAATTGTTTTTCCAAATGTTCTTGCACCGGCTTTTGCGCTTTAAGATAAAATTTTCTCCAATTTTCCAAAATTTCTTCTCCTTTTTTGGTTTTTTTTGGATTTAGAAATTTTTGATTGGAAAAATCCACATATCTGGTTGATGCTTCTTGCCCGGAATACAATCTCCAGTCCTGGATTGCTTTGGCGGCCAGCATAGAAACGCCTTCCACAAAAACCGTTGCGCTGCCGCAATCTCCAATAGATTTGTGTCCGTATCCGACATAAAATCTCTCCATAAAATTATCCGCCCCTTTCTCCTCAAGCACTTGTAAATGTTTTTTTATTCCCCCTGTTGAACGGGAATGAAGTGCTTGAAGCATTGCTTCCGCCTGCCCATCAATCTTTGCTTCATTATTAAGCACCAAAACAAATCCTTCATTGTCAAGACTCCTGACTGTATGTTTTTCTAGAATATCCATTTTTTTATTTAAAAATTTTTATGCATCTTTGAACATTGAACATCCTTATCTCCAAAATATTTACTATTTAATCCTTTTGATCCATACGACTTTTTACAAGGAGACGATAAATATTCAAAAGCTATTTGTGCTATTGGCATCTTGTAATAAAGTTTAATTGGAAGCTTACCTGCGTTAAAAAGCTCTAAGGTTAATTTCAAACAATTACCCGGATCAAGATAACCCGCAGTTGTATGAATAATGAGCCCAATTCTTCCTAGTGAACTTTTTCCTTCAAGCCTACCAACCAATCTATTGGAAACCCCGGTCTCTTCTATGACCAATCCCAATGCAAATTCTCCAGGATGTAATATAAAAGACTTTTCTTTATCGATTGTAATCTTCTTCATCAAATTATCGACTGGCTTTTTAACATCAATAATAAAATTTTCACTCGTATTAAATACTAAAAATTCCCTATCTAAGTGCAAATCAACACTAGCCGGTTGGATATTTTTTTTATCAAACGGAACAAGTGTTATCTCTTTTTTTTCTATTTCCTTCACAATATCTTGATCAGAAAGTATCATATATTTATATAACTTTACTTAATTAACCACTTTTTTATTATACCATCCTCCAAAAATCCAATCAACTACTGACAAAAAAGAGGGATTTATAAAATAAAAAGAGGTCGTTTGTAATACTCCACAAACGACCATAAAAACCTAAAATCCATCCTTCCTGGCAAGCATGTGTATTTTTGCCAAACCAGAAAGAAGAGAAAATTGCTGAAATACATTGTCCACGTTATGCGGAACCATTGCATAACCTTCTCCATCACTTCCATCATGAAAACATTCAGGACTCAAATCGCAAGCATCTCCAGGACAATTTAAACTTATCCATGCCGGAGACCTGAAAAGTGTTCGAAATCCATCACGATGAAAATATTTTTTTGAACCAGGATCCATGCAGAAATAACGAGTTCTCATAGGTAAGGAAATTTTTTCACCCAAATTAGTATCGCCATTTTTTTCAACAAGTTTTTCTTTCAGCCACCTGATTAAATGCGCTGAAAAAAAAGCACTGAAACCAGCTCCGCCCAATCCAGGGATTATGAAAAAATTATCAACCAACATAAGTTGCTTTTTATTGCAACCGGTATTTCCCTCAAAAAGACACATCGCTGAAAACAATATTCCCAGAGAATTAGATATTTTGTACATATCATTTCTCGAAAAATGATCAAATGTTACATCAATCCATTTTTTTCTTTTCTTATCTTGTTTTTTACGAAGAACGCCGTCAAATCCGAACCTATTTACTTCCGTAATAGATGAAAAATTCCATCTATTGCTGTTTTTAATATCTTCCACTAGAGGCGCATCGCTCCTCAAAATTCCAGCCAGAAATTCTACTACTTTCTTGTGTATCGATATGCACAAGCCACTTTTTGTAATCCTAATTTCATAATAAGCCGGTATATTTTTGATTCTAACATCATATATGTTCATCTTATTGCTCCTTTTCCATATTTTAATATTGTCAAAACAACTAAAAACCAACCGTTTTTGGTTGGCTTATTTTCGCATTATTTCACTAATTCGTCAATTTTCTTTTGCAGTTCTTCGAGAGTGCTGTTATTTTCGATTACCACATCCGCAATCTCCTTGAGAGAAGTGATTTCTCTTTCAGTTTCCAATTCATGGTCTTTTTTGAACTGCTCAAAAGTTTTTGTCTTGTCATCAGAATTTTCTCCCCGTTTGATTATTCTTTCATATCTTTTTTCCAAACTCGTTTCCACATAAACAAACTTGAATCCTTCCATATCCTTAAGATAATCAATATCCGAAGCTCTCCTGATTCCGTCAAAAACAAACACCTCGCTTCCGCTTTTGGAAATTTCCTCAGCCAACGCCCTGGAAAAAACATCCTCACCGAATCCTTGGCGCATTATCAAAGAAAGCTTGGCGAGATTTTCCCGATTCGTTTCCAAATGCCACACATCCAAAGTAGCGCGCAAAAAATCAGAAAAACGATATGCCCGCGCGCCATACTTTTCCTGCAAATATTTCGAGGCTGTTCCCTTACCACTGGCCGCTTCCCCAGCAAGACCAAAAATTATTTTTTGCATAAAATAAAAATTACGCTTTCAACATCTTTTCCATCACCTTGTCCGAT
Organism: Candidatus Moraniibacteriota bacterium; assembly: GCA_023229615.1. Classification (GTDB taxonomy): domain Bacteria; phylum Patescibacteriota; class Minisyncoccia; order Moranbacterales; family UBA9337; genus UBA12151. The sequence goes on along the minus strand of JALNYX010000006.1, from coordinate 16,218 downwards.
TCAGAAAGAAGATATTCAAGATCTTTACTATTATCAATTATAAAATCAGCTTTTTCTCCGATTGCCGGAACGTCTTTCTCAGTGGTAACATTTTCCGATTTTTGGAATTGCTCAAAGGTCAGAGTATTGTCATCAGTCTTTTCTCCTCGACCCTTAATTCTTTCAAAACGAATTTTCTGATCCAATTTTACATAAATAATAAAACTATTAGTATATGATTTGATAAAATGAAAATCTTCCCAGAGCCTCACTCCATTAACAACAATCACGCCTTCTCCGTTATCAATTCTCTTGCGAAGAGCGCGTGGCAAGATATCCGGTCCAAAGCGATTGATAAACTCTTCCGCCAGCCATTGCTGATCTTCCTTGGAAAATTCATCGAAATAAATCGAAAGAGTTTCTTTCAATGGATCAGCAAAACGCATCAATTGAACGTCATACTTCTCTTTCAAATATTTAGCAACGGTATCCTTTCCGCTTCCAGTCGCTCCAACTAGCCCGATTACAATTCTTTTTTTTGTCATTGTTTCAAATGAAAAAATAATTAGCGCCTTTTGAGAATTTTCACAAGACATTCCCAGGCACGTATACTATTTTACGCAACAAAACCTTTTATGTCAACAGAACTACGGAATATGGAAACATCATAAAGAAAAGCCTCGCTTTTGACGAGGCTTCCTTATTTCCTACTATACCAAAAATTTACAAACTACAAATTAACTTTTACTCCTGGTCCCATAGTTGAGCAAATCGTAATTCCGGTAATAAATTTTCCCTTTACTCCTGTTGGCTTGGATTTTCTCAAAGCATCCATAAAAGAAACAAAATTTTCTTCCAACTTTTTTTCATCAAAAGAAACCTTTCCGATCACCTGATGCAAATTTCCAGTGTTGTCATTTTTAAAACTTACTTTTCCCTTCTTGAGCATTTCTATAGCTTCTTTAATTTTCTCCGTTACAGTTTCTGTCTTTGGACTCGGCATCAATCCCTTCGGTCCAAGGATTTTCGCAATCACAGCCAATTTGGGCATCATTTCGGGAGTCGCCACTAAAATATCAAATTCAATTTTTCCGCTTTTTATTTTTTCAATTAAATCTTCTCCTCCGACAATATCCGCTCCGGATTTCTTGGCTTCATCTACTTTCGTCAAAGTAGCCACTGCAATTTTTTTACTTTTTCCAGTTCCATTTGGCAAGACTGTTGCTCCGCGAACCTGCTGATCTCCTTTTTTCGGATCAATATCCATTCGTACATGAATCTCTACTGACTCATCAAATTTGGCAACTTTGTTTTCTTTTATCAATTTTACCGCTTCACTAACAGAATAAACTTTATTTTTGTCGATTTTTTCAACACTAGCCTGATACTTTTTTCCTCTTTTCATATTGTTTTTCGTGGTAGACGAATTATTTTCGATAATTCTCCCACAAATATTATCTTCACACAACACATAATAATATGGAGTATGAAACGAATTAATTATACAATCTATCTATTCTAAATTTCAAAATTAAATCATTAAAAATTGTTTTAAAATTGAAAATTAAAAAATTTAAACTACTTCACGGTTATTCCCATTGAACGCGCCGTTCCTTCGATGATTTTCATCGCCGCTTCAATATCGTCAGCGTTCAAATCTTCCATCTTCGCCTGCGCGATTTCCCGAACCTGATCCTTGGTAACACTTCCAACTTTATCCTTAAGCGGATTGCCGGCACCTTTTTCAATCTTAGCGGCCTTCTTGAGAAGATCGGCTGCAGGAGAAGTTTTCATGATAAAATCAAAAGATCGGTCAGTATACACAGTAATTTCTACCGGAATAACATCCCCTATTCTTTCTTTGGTAGCCTCATTAAAACGAACACAAAAATCGGCAATATTGAGACCATGCTGTCCCAAAGCTGGACCAATCGGAGGAGCTGGATTAGCCTTACCTGCTTGAACCTGCAATTTTATGACTGTCGTTATTTCCTTTGCCATATTACAATAATTTTAAAAATATTATATTTTTTTAATCTGCAAAAAGTCCAATTCGACCGGAGTTTCTCTTCCGAAAATTGAAACAAAAACTTTAACCTTTCCTTTTTCTTCGTCAATTTCCTGGATCTTTCCATCAAAATCCTTGAATGGTCCTTCATTGATCTTAACGGAATCTCCAGCTTTGACATCAATTTTGAACTTCGGTTCAGCTACTCCCATCCTCTTTTTCAGCATTTGAATTTCTGCTGGATCAATCGGGGTTGGAGTTGTTCCGAGTCCAATGAATCCTGTAACATTTGGGGTGTTTCGAACCACATACCATGATGCATCCGTTACTACCATATCCACCAAAACATATCCAGGATAAATTTTTTCTTCTATCACTGCTCTTTTTCCCGCCTTAATCTTAATTCTTTTTTCAGTGGGAACCATAACATCAAAAATCAAGTCTTGCATATCCATCGACTCAATTCTTTGCTTAAGATTCCTACAGACATTGTCCTCATATCCGGAATAAGTATGGAGTACATACCAAGCCCTTCCATGATGTTGTGTTTGCTTTGCCATATTATATCAATTTCTAATTTTTAATTTCTAATTTATAAATATTATATAATAAACGCCTTCAAAATACTGCTGAACAAATAATCCAAACTTCCCAAAAAAATGGCTACTGCCAAACTTAACAAAACAACTACTAGGGTATAATTAATAGTTTGTTTTTTTGTCGGCCAATTTACCTTCATTAATTCCGCCTTGGCTTCTTTGATAAAGTTTATGATTTTATTCATCCTAAATTTATTCGTATTTTCGTAATTTACAAAAAAATACCCTTTTTTAAAAGCCCCTCTGGGGCTTTATTGGTATTTCAAATTTATATCATATTTCAAGTTTTGTCAAATTTATACCCAATTCACCAATATATCCAATTCCGCACTGGACAAATTATTTTTTGAATGTATAATACATAAAGTAATAAAATGCTGTTTTTATTATGCTTAGTTTTGAGCCAATATCTCATTATTCTGGGCCGGTAGCTCACCTGGTAGAGCGCCTCGTTTGCACCGAGGAGGTAGCGGGTTCAAGTCCTGTCCGGTCCACCACGTAAAATTCGCTACGCTCATCACGTGGCGCAGCATTTTCGTTTTTAAGGGCGATTAGCTCAGATGGTTAGAGCGCAGCACTGATAATGCTGAGGTCCCAAGTTCGATTCTTGGATCGCCCACATTTTTAAAAAAACATCCAATTTCAAAAAAATATGGGTGTTTTTTTATTCAATCTTTTGATTCCCGCCTTATTCCCTTTAATATTTTCAACGCCCAGCTATGCAACAAGTTTGGTTTGGGATTTTTAATATAAAAGAAACCAGCAACCCCGATCAATGAAGCACCGACAACATCCATCATTAAATCCGTCATAGTGTCCACTAGTCCGCTCTTTTGCATATTAAAACCGAAAATTTGATCTATTGTAAATTCGAAAATCTCCCAAATAACCCCGATAAATACAGCAAAGAAAATAGAAAATGTAGCCACTAAAATCGGCTTAGCTTTGATCTTACTTGTTATGAGCAAGATGTATACAAAAGTCATCCCGATAAATCCCAAAATAACACTATTCCCGGTATGGAGAAAAATGTCCCACCAAGAAAATCTTACATAAAATCCATTATATTCCCCTAAAGCATAATGCAGATAAAGAACCAATGTGAGAACAAAATCAATTTCAATCGGCAAATTTATCCTGAAACTTTTTCCAATTATTGCTGGAAGAAAAGTTAAAAACAACACAAAAAAAGACATCACTAAAAGAAAAAGATTCATTCTCGCTACACTCAAAACAATTAATATCCCTATAAATAATCGCAGGATAATAATTGCAATATACTGAGCTTTTTCCATTCTATTTCCCATATTATTTGCACTTCTTACTCCTTTGATATCGCCTTCTTTCCTGCTCTTGAAAAAAGATAAGAAGAGGTTGCTATTCCTAGTAAACCAAGCAAGATTATTGCTTGAGTGAATCTAAAATAATGTCTTAAAATTAAAATTGAAACAGAAAAAATATACCCCATACCGCCAACAACCCCGATCCAAATCAATGTGGCAATAAAATCTCTTTTAAAATATCTCACGAAATCAACCTTTGTGGCTCCCGCCCTCATTATTGTCAGATGATGCAGTCCATAAGTAAATTTGGAGAGTAAAATCATTCGAAATAGATTTCCTTTGAGCTGGCGATCGATTAACCCTGAAAACTTTTTCGCATGTTTTTCCACGAAGTTTATTTTTTCCAAATATTTACCAAATTGATACCAAAGAGCATTTCCAATTAACGCCCCTGCGGCAGAAGCAAGAATAACGCCAGTCAAATCAAGTCTTCCATAATGAGCAAGAAAAAAAGAACTGAAAAGAATTACATCCCCCTCGATTACCATCGCCAAAAAAATCACCAGATACACTAGCAATTCATAATTATCCAAAAAATGTATCAACAATCTGTCCACGGGTAAAAAATTATGTCTACCTTTTTATTCAAGCATTATACAATATCTGAGCATTTTTCACAAAACAAAACATATCCATTGCATCGATACTCATATTCACAATAGAGCGATGAAACCTGTCGAAAATCTATCACACTTACTTAGTTGCTTGAATATTTTATTCTATTATATTCAACCCAAGTAAGATAGATAATAATCAAATCAAAAATAGTAAGCACAATCATCCACATAGAATGCCCGATCGAATACCGGTATATCTGATAAACAATAAAAAAGAAAAACAGAACAATTCCAACCGGATAAGCCCATAGTTTTTTCATCCAAAGAAAAATAACCACCAAAAGTTTTGCTATTCCATGGGACAACAGATAAAAAACAACAAAAAATTTCAGATTAGCGGAAAAATTTAAATGGCTCAAAAGTTGCGAAAAATATCCAGAAGCAAGCGTTACTGGATCATCAGAAACATCAACTTGAATAATTGAATTAATAAAGTTGTTTACATAATTCGGATTAACGAAAAAAAACACTATCCCAATAGCAATCTCGACAATTGCATCAATAGCCTTAATCGCTAAAGTAACCAAAAATGATTCGTGCAAAAATTCTTGTTTTTTCATATACTTAAGTATAGCCCTTTGTAAAATTTCAGTAAAGGCATTTCTAATGGCTGTACTTATTCATACCGAAGCGCTTCAATCGGACTCATAGCAGCCGCTTTGCGCGCCGGGTAAAAACCGAAAATTATTCCGACTGAGGCTGAAACACCAAAAGCAAGCAACACGGCGGACAAAGAAATTTCCGCTGACAAACTGCTCACAAAATACGAAACGGCGTGTGAAGCAATCCATCCCAAAATAACTCCGAATGCTCCACCTAAAAAAGTCAGCGCTACTGCTTCCGCTAAAAATTGCAAATTAATATAAATCCTCTTGACTCCCACAGCCTTTCGCAATCCAATCTCTCTTGTTCTTTCGGTAACAGTTGTTAGCATCATATTCATAATTCCGATTCCTCCTACCAAAAGGGAGATTCCAGCAATAGACGACAAGAGAATTGTGAAAGTTCCCGTTACGCTCGTAGCGGCAGAAATAATATCATTCTGATTCATAATATTAAAATCAGCCAAACCAGCGTCAGATATTTTATGGCGATTCAAAAGAAGCTGATTAATTTGCTCTTGGACATCTGCCATTGAACTTTGGTCGACTGCAGCAACACTGATATCACTTACATAATCATCGCCCGATAAAAAATGCATAGCACTGGAAATCGGAACATAAACCGAGTCATCTGGATTAGAAAAACCAGATCCTCCTTTTGCCTTTGTTACTCCCACTACTTTGAAATCGATTTTATTAATTCTTATTGTTTGCCCAATAGGATTCACTCCCGCACCAAACAAATCATCTCGAGCAGTTGAACCAAGCACGGCAACCTTAGCTGAACTTTTTATTTGCATATCGGAAAAAAAACTTCCATTATCCATAGCGATATTCCGCGCAATCAAATAGTCGCTCACTGTTCCAATAATTTGAGTATTTGTATTATTTCCCTTGGTTGTTATTTGATAACGTTTAGAAACTTCTGGCGCCACCGCTTTAACACTTTTAATAGAAGCCTTGATAGCATCTGCATCTTCAATCGTGAGTGTCTGCGCACTTCCACGCCCCTGATTCACATTACTACTATGACTGGAACCTGGCATCACAATAATCAAATTTGAACCGATTGATTCAATATTACTTTCGATGGAATTTTTTGCTCCCTGACCAATGGAAACCATGGTAATAACCGAGGCAATACCAATAACAATACCCAAAATCGTCAACCCGGAACGAACCTTGTTCCCGGAAAGCGACCAAAAAGTTTCTTTCAATAAATCTGTTATCATAAATTCTATATCTTAAGATTATTACTTATTTTTTCTTCGTTATATCTTTTTCAATCACACCATCGCGAATAGAAATTACCCTATTGGCATAATCTGCAATCTCCTCTTCATGAGTAATTAAAATAATAGTATGCCCTTTTGCATTAAGCTCCTGAAAAGTTTTCATTACGACCTGGCTGGTTTTGGTATCCAAATTTCCCGTTGGCTCATCAGCTAAAATTATAGCTGGATCATTAATCAACGATCTGGCAATTGCTACTCTTTGCATTTGACCGCCTGACAATTGATTGGAAAGATTTAAGAATTTATTTTCCTCCATACCGGCATATTTCAAAGCTTTTCGAGCCTTAATTTCCCTTTCTTTTGCCGGTATTCCGGAATACAAAAGAGGCAACATCACATTTCGCAATGCCGTCGTTCTTGGAAGTAAATTGAATGACTGAAAAACAAATCCGATTTTACTTTTTCTTAATTGCGACAATTCATCATCGTTCATCTTGGAAACTTTTTTTCCATCCAAAATATATTCTCCTTCACTTGGAACATCCAATGCTCCCAAAATATGCATCAGGGTTGACTTTCCTGATCCGGACGGTCCGATAATTGCCACAAATTCACCTTCTTCAATATGGAAAGAAACACCCTTAAGAGCTATTGTTTCCACATCTCCATTTTTATATATTTTTTTTATATTCTCGCATTTAATCATAAAATAATATACTACTTAATAGTTCAGAATTATCTTCCAAATCCTCCTAATCCCGGTATTCTAGCTGAGTTTGTGCTGGTTTTTGTGGCGGAAGTGGCATTACTTGAACCGATAGTCTGCGTAACGACCTTATCACCGGAAGAAAGTCCGCTTACGATTTCCATTTCGGTATCGTTTGACACACCTGTTTCCACCTTTTTTCTTTGCGTGGCTCCTCCGGAAAGAATTTCCACATAATATCCATTACTATCATCATTTTTCACTGCACCTGCCGGAATCAAAAGCGCATCTTGCTTGACCTCGGTAATAACAGAAGCAGAAATACTCATCCCTGGCTTCAAAAGCTCGTTTTGAGAATCAAAAGTTATCTCCGCGCCATAAGAAACAACCCCCTGACTTGATTGCCCAATTGTATCAATCTTACTCACTTCCCCTGCAATGGAAACATTTGGAAGTGCATCAAAAGCAAGCATTGCCTTATCCCCAACTTTCACCAGGACCGCGTCAACTTCATTTAATGAAATAATAGCTTGTGATTCAGTTGTGATTACTGAAGCTAAAATATCCGTCCGCGAAATAGAATCACCGGCGCTCACACTCAATCCGGTTACCACCCCGGAAAAAGGCGCACGAATATAATAATCATTTAATTTTTCTTTTGCATCGGCAAGCGCATTCTTTTTTTGCTCAACAGCAATCTTTTGCGACGCCTTGTCATATTTCGTTGCAACATCATGGTCATAATCCTTTTTTACCTGGTCATATTTATTTTGAGCACTGTCCAAATCAAGTTCCGCATTGCGCACTGATTTTTGTGCATCTTCACTATCCAGAAGAGCAATCAATTCCCCTTCCGCGACTTCTTGATTATTTTTAACATATACAGAAATAACATCGATAGCATCCCCGGCGATAACCGGCTTTAAATCAACCTGGTTAACCGCTTCCACTTGCCCAGTTCCACTCACTGAAACCGAAATTGTTCCTTTTTCTGCGGATGAAGTTTGATATTGAACCTGACTTGTCGACTTACTATGACTACTTCGATACCAGAAATAACCTCCTGCAATTAAAACTATCCCCACAATCACAACAATATACTTCTTCTTCATAATTTACAGCCTTTATTTTAATTAATTTATAAATAATAAACAAACAACAAATCCAATTGCAAAAAAGCAACCTACGATTTTATTACACCTGATTTTATAAAAATATTTCAAATACACTACCCTTTAAAATTACAAAATAACACAAAAACACCCGAGTGTGGGTGCCTTTTGTGTTATTTTGTGCTTTTTCTCTACGAAACAAGATTATTAAACCATCCGAAAAAACTGAAACCGGACTGAGATTGATCAAGAATAGCTTCGATTTCTTGATTAGACTCTTCAAGAACTTTGATTTGCTCCGTTAACATTTGTTGATCACTTTCATTGGAAAGCTGAGTCCTAATCTGGTTCAATTCTTTAATTTGTAATTTGTTTTGCTCAAGAGTAGTCTTGGCATCCTTTATTTCTCCATAGTTTGGTCCGATAAGCATTTTTGCGAAACCACTTCGACTTTGAATATTCTCAATGTTTTTTTGAATCTTTTCTTGATTCTTAGTTTGGTTTTGAGCAATAGTTTTTATTTGTTGTCCAATCTTACTATCTCCTTCGGCAATATTGAGCATCGTTTGAACAGCGCTGGCTACTTGGCTTTTTACTTGCTTGGCGGAAGAAGTTTGAGTTTTGTTCTGCACTTTATCTTGGGTCTTGCTTTGTGTTCTATCTTGGGTTTTATCCTGTTGTTGAATCTGCTCTTGATCTTGAGTTTGAATTCGATCCTGAGTCTGAGTTCTAGCTCTATCCTGATCTCCGGTAGCAGTTCCAGTTTGGCTTCCAGCTTGCTCCTGGTCAGTGCTATCATCTGCAACTTCTACTGTTTCATCTTCTACCATTCCATACACTTCATTTTGCTCTTGTGTCTGAATCTGGGAGTCCTCTCCTTGATTCATTACTTGATTTTGCTCCTGGGTTGCCACGGCAGTTCCTGTCTGAGCTACCTGTCCGCCAGTAGAATTAGAATTGGTGCTGACTGCCTGAGTTTGAAAAACAAATCCAAACATCATAAGCAATGCAACGGTTGCTGTTTTTTTCATTTTTTTGTTTTTACGAATTAATACTTATTATTATACAATAGTATTTTTCCATTATCAAGCAAAATCAGATCGGTAAAATCTATCGTCTATTTAAAATAGTTACTTTCAACAAACTCAATTGCTAACAATGTGTTTTTTTCTTTTATTAAGCTTCTCGCTTCATCCAGACTTTTCCAACCAGCTTCATGAAATTCTTCTAGCAACTTGGATTTGTCAGGATTAAAGTTGTTTTTATCCACAGAGACAAAACACCACAAATCATAGTGAAAATTGCACGGTTGTTTGGTTGGATTATCAATTTCAGTTATTATTAGAAAAGCTGGTGGTTTAATCTCAAAGTCATTGCCGTCCAGTCCCCATTCCTCGCCAATTTCCCTTACCAATATTTCACTCATCGTTTCACCTTCATCAATATGTCCACCATTAAAAAGCCACAGCCCTGATTTCTTGTGATGTCCGACAAAGACCTGCTTGGCTTTGGGATCATAGGCGGCAAAATAGGCACAAAAATGAGACTTGGGATTATTATATGTCTTCTCAATATTATAATATAAAAAATTTAATACTCTTATATGCCATGTCGAAGGCAAAATACAAAAATGTTAGAGCGAATATTTTGAATATAATCGGCACTATTTTTGGGTCTGAAAGTATTTTTCTGAAACGGGAAAATATTATCGCCACGCCTACAGTAGACAGCAACCATCCTATTTCAACAAGCATCAAAAACAGGAACTGACCAAGATATATTTTTTCGCTTAACGATATAGCTCTCGGCACACAAACCGTTATCCAAAAAGTCCACAATACGCCATTGGCCAAAATCATAGCAGATATTTTTCCCAAACTGAAGTGAATCTTTTCCTCGCTATCAATTCTTTTTACTTTCCATATCGAAGAAGCAATCCAAATGAGAATACCTGCGCCGATAAAAGATATACCACTAAAGACAGCTGTTGAAAATCCCATCGAAGAAAGAACTAACAAACTTATCAGCGCCACGACGGTTTCCACGAACATTGCCCAGAAAATAATTCTCAAACTCTTGAAAAATCCAGACTGCAAAATTTCCGTAAAAGTAGCAGTCAAAACCGGACCCGGAATTACCCCACCAATCAACCCCAAAACCAACGCGCTTATTATCTCATTACTCATAATTATTTTTTACCACTCTCTAAAATACACAGATATATTTTTATTTATTCTCTGGACTTGCTTGAGCCTCTTGGGAAGAATTTTCTGTTCCATTAACTTCCTCCTTTTGGCCATCCTTCATGACTGCCTCTGAGGATATATCTTCGACAACTTCATCCTTGTTAACTTTTTCATTTTCCAATCGCTCGTCAACATTCATTTCTGCCTCTGCGGTAATCTGCTCATCAAATTGTTCTAACAATTCCGGTAAATTTTCCTCAATATCCGAAAGCGTTTTTGCCCCCTTCTCAAACGAAGAGGCAAAAATTTTAGAAACTTCTTCAGCTAATTTACCCAGGTATCCACTCTCCACAAAGCCACCTGACAACATTCGACCGGAACGCGAGAGACTCTGCACTTCCTGTGAACTAAATCGACTAAATTCTTCGAAAAGCCCTTCTATCTTTTCCTTTATAATCCTTTTTTTCTCCTCCTCAACAAGTCGTTGCCTTTCTTGTTGAAAAATTCTTTCTTCCTTTTCTTTTTCCAGAAGACCCTTCTTTTCTTTTTCTTTTTCCAGCGTCTCTTTATCTATTGAAACACTAGTCGCATCATCTTCCTGTACCGGAAGACCCATTTTTTCTCGCAATTCATCAAGCCTTGAATTTGTTCCCTCAACTGAAGCTGAAATAGATTCGGCTAACTCTTTTTTGCCATCGATTTGAACAGTCAAATCTTCAATGGCTTCCTCATGTGAAACTTCTTTTGCTTCACCTTCAACTCCACTTTCCTCACTTCCATTATCAACAGCTTGCTCTACCTTAGCTATTCCTGAAGTTTCATTACTTTCCATAAAATTAATATATCAAAAAAATTAATTACTATTTCTTTCTCCAATCCCGAATTTCAATCTTTCCTCTTCCTTTGTCCTCCAGGACAAGCTTTTGTTTTTCATTCCAGCCGTATTTTTTCACCAATTCTTTTGGAACTATCACATAATAACTGTGCTTGGATGTTTTTGTTAATTTTCGAATATGTTTTTCCATATTTTTTTATCTTATTTTAATAAAGTACATACTCAAGTACGTACCTAAGTATGTACTTTTATTATACACCACGAAACCTATCTAAATATATTTTTTTATTTTTCCGAAAGTATTCCTGGTACAACCTGAGCGTATTCATTTTTTGGTTCTATTTCAACTTCATTCGCAACAGGTTCGGCATCTTCTTTGCTGATATTTTTAATATTAACAGCGGCCGCAATCAGCAAGACCACGGTAAAAGCAAAAGGAAATTTAATCGAGGTCAGCGATATTAAAATCAATGGCAAAGTCATCAAATGCATTCCCATTTGATATGCTTTTGAATAATCAATTTTAACACCCTTAATGTTTACTATTAACCAAATAAACAACGCCGCAAAAAAAAGATAAATTAATCTGAAAATCAGAAAAAACACAGCGAAAATAAAAAATGCAAAAACCAAGGGAATGTAAATAAACTTCAAATAAGGAGAATATCTTTCAACAAAACTATTGACGTTCTTTTCATTGATGACCATATTCGGAAATTTTTCAAGCGGTTGGATGGTGATTTTTCCATCTTCTGCTTCGTAAACAATGTATTTTTCAGTAATCAACGACGCGGTGTTGTATTTTTCCAAATTACCCACATCAGGCTCGCTTTTTGTATCAATAACGATCAAATTTTCAAAATTATTTACTCCTTCCTGCTGTTCTCCTTTCCATGAAGAAGGGGTTTTGATAAAATATGGCTCCTCGACATTTGTACTCACGCTTCCGTTTTTCACGGAAACTTCCAACTCATCAGGATAATTATTTACTGATTCAGCGATAAAGTTTTTCAATTCCCTGTTGATTTTCGGAAAAATAAAAGTGGAGAAAATCAAAACGAAAAGCAACGAAAAAATCAGTGAGAATTTGAAAAAATACTTGACCGAATAAGAAAAAGGACGATTCAAAAGTTCCTGATAATATTTCGGATTATAAATGCTGTTTTTAACATTTTTCAGAAATTCCATTTTTGTTTTTTTAATTTTTATTCATACATTACGCACACAGATACAAAAGTACCTACTTTTTTATTTTACCTTTTTTTTGCAAATTCAGGCAAAAGAAGAAAGAGTGCACTCAAGAAACTAATGCAATAGCTTGAGTTGAGCGGAATAAATAGCAATTTTCCCATACTGCGAAAAATGATTTTTATTATTTTAATTCTCTAGCTATTTTATTTGCCATCCATTCGTGACCTACCGCATTGGGGTGCAGACCGTCAAACCGATTGAGCAGATTTTCGGTTGAATCTCCTGAAATTCCAAGGTTGTATATTTCATCATCGCTAAAAATAGATTTCAGGCGATTAACCCAACCATTTTTCTCCTCATCATCATAATATCCCTCGATTATACTATCTCCAAAAATACAAGTGTTCATAATTTTATCCGAAATAATTTTCCACTGCAAACTCAAACTGCTTCAAAAACAGTTCCTTGAAGTATGAGATGTTATTTTGCTCGTAAAACAACAGGATCGCTTTTTTGTATTCCAAAACATCTATATTTCGATAAGATAACATAGCTTTTTGGTGAGAATGTAAAATTCCGTTAGCTACTATACGAGCTGTGCGTTTGTTACCATCTTCAAACGGCTGAAGGTAGGAAATCATAAGAAGAGCAACTAAAGCTTTAGCAAAAGGGCTTTTTATATTCCTAACCGTTTCAGAAAGCTTGTCCGTCATTCTAGATAATTCTTTTTTATTGGCTAGCGGTCGATAGAGTGTGCCACCAATGCCCACTCCATGTGAACGAAAATCTTCCTTAACATCCATCCCTTCGACCAGAATAGCGTGTATTTTTTTGATTTTTTCCGTCTCAAGCTGAAAAAAGAAATCGGGATTTTCTAAAATGAAATCCAAAGCTTTTTTATGATTTAGAATCATTTGCGCTTCCGCCTTGTCTTTTCCTTCAGCCAACCGATGCTCTTTGATCAGAGCTTCGGTTTCCAGGAGAGTGTAAGTGTCACCTTCAATTTGAGAAGACTTCCAAGAAAATTCGACAATCAATCGCTCCCATTCTCTGCGTAAAATTGCAGGACTCTCTTTTTCTAATTTATCCTTAGAATGTAGATATTTTTCGTTTATCTTTTCCAAATCAGAAATTTCTTCTTCTGTGATAATTTCATCATTCAAAAAATCAAATATATTTTCGTTAAAAATAGGATTTATTTTTCTTTCACTAGAATCAACCGCAAAATATTTTTCCACATCAATCTTTTTTAGAATAGAGTATTCAGAAGAAATTCTATATGTGACAGCTCGTCCTGCGACTCCTTCCCTCTCAACAAAATCAAGCTTAAGCATTTTATCCAAATCTCGAAGAATTGTCATTCTTGTTACTTTTCCAACATATTCCACTATTTGACCGATAGAAACACTGCCCTTTTCTTCAATGAAGGAGAGAATTTTTTCTTGCCTTTGATTTAATTTTTTATTATCTTTAGTCATACAATTGCAACATTTTTATGCTATAAATATAACATTCATGTTTCATTTAGTCAATAAAAATAGCTGAATATACTATAAATTGGCTAAAATAAGCCATAACTATTGCAACATTACTACTTGGTGCTTACGTGCAGTAATTAGCAAGTCAAAAGTTATCCCCTGTAATATTTACCCCGCACTGCCGCACACTATATCTCCCATTATTCCTTTGGTTTGCCCCACTGCCAACGTGGTTTTTCTCCTTTCTTATAAGCAATAATAATAAGAAGAATGGTCAAAACAATAATTGGCAGTGCGAATGTCAATAAATTACTTCCTGAATCAGGATTGCCTGGAATATCCTCTTCCCTGATAGATACGAGACTCAAAATAAGCAAGATATAGATTAACATATCTTTCAGGGCTTTGCATAAGAAAATATTTTTTACCAAAATTGACGATGTAAGTTTTTTTACGAGACGTCAACGAATTTATTTCTGATTTTTTAATTGGCTTTGGATTCCATTTCAGAACCACCTCGCCCTTCTTAAAATCTCGTAACGCAAAAACGCCTTTTCCGCTTATTTTTGATTTCTTCATCAGTATATCTTTTGTCATAATTTTATTTCTTCACCCTCGCCAACAAATTTATAATTATCCCCTTCAACCAAAATCCCCTGTCCGTCTTGAAGGATTCTTGTTGGATATTTGGCATTTGAAATTTTCTCTTTCAGAACGCTTTCCATTTCAGGAATATAATGAACTGTTACCAAAAATGAAACGACATTGAGAGCTGTAAAATCCTCCACGCCAAATCTCTCTTTTTGCTTCGGCTTCCAAGTTGCCATTTCAATAGTAGGACAAACGATATAGCTTCCAGCGCTTGAGCCGACATACGACACGCCTTTTTCAATCAGTTCTTTTATAACTTTATCAAAACCGCTTTCACGGACAGCTTTTAGCAAATAAAAGGTATTTCCGCCCTCCACATACACAGCAGTCTTATCCTTCAGCAGTTCTCGCAATTCATCTTCGGTTTTACCTTCAATGTCCAACTCTTCAAAATCATAGCCTTCTTTTTTTAGCATCTCCTTGTGGGTTTCTATATATGTCTTGTCACTGCTTCCTTTTCCTGCCGTTGTGATATAAGCCAGTTTTATATTTGAAATATCGTCAAACAAAAGACTCAATCCTTTTTCTATAACAAAACTTCCATTGGATGATAATAATAATTTTCTCATTGTTATATCCTGACCATTTTGCCATCTTCCACAAAAATGGCTTGGTCATCGGTTAATTCGATTACTGGCTCGCCTTTTCTTTTTTCTTTGAAAGCCTGTCAAATTGAGAAACAAAAAATTTCTTTATATTCTCGTTGATTAGTCCTGTTGAAGTTAGCAACAATTTCATATTTTCAGTATAACCCAATTTTCCCTCTTAATAAAGCATATTTTATAAAAAAGACACTATCTCTAGTGCCTTGGTATAGTACCACTCCGGCAAGTTAAAAATCTTTATGCCCGAATTTACTAAAATCTTTCTTCGCCTTCTTGATAAATTTCCCGAACTGGCGATTTTTTTCTCTTTTTTCTGACTGACTCATTTCAAGGTATTCAGCTTCTTTCTTCAGGCTTATATAATTAGAATATTTATCTTCATCTAATGTTTCGTCTTTTAACGCCTTCAGCACCTCACAGTCTGGTTCGTGAGTATGTGTGCAATCAACATATTTACATTTTTTGGCGAGAATTACTATTTCATCAAATACACTATTTATTTCTGCGCTAGCATCTGTTATGCCAACCTCCCTGATTCCTGGGTTATCTATCAAAATGCCACCTGATTCCCCACCTGCGCCCAAGCTTCGGCGGGCAGGCAAAAAATACATCTCTCTATTTGTTGTAACGTGTTTTCCTCTATCTGAATACGAACTAATATCCCCTGTTTTGATATCTTCTTTTCCCAATAACTTATTGATGAGCGATGATTTTCCCACACCAGAAGAACCAAGAAAACAACAGGTTCCCCCTTTTTGGATATAAGTCTTCAAACTATCTAAACCTTCATTATTTACAACACTAGTAAAAATTAAATCAATATCCCCAAGTCTGTTTTTTATCTCTGCTAATTTAGAATCAAGTTCGGAAGCGGTAATCAAATCAATTTTGTTGATTATTATAACAGGTTTTATGCTTGTATCTTTGACAATAGCTAAATATCTTTCAAATCGATTTACATTATAATCCCTGCCAACAGACTCAACGATAAAAGCGATGTCAATATTCGTGGCGATAACTTGAATGTCATTCTTCTCGCCAACTTTATTCTTATCCCCAAATCTTCTCTTA
>JALNYX010000047.1 GCA_023229615.1 Candidatus Moraniibacteriota bacterium | reverse complement strand
CTCTTCTGTTTTTTGCGGAGCCTCAAATTCTTCTTTCGGCAAATCAATAAAAGCTTCAGTTAAAAAAGAGTTCCACAGAGGCGCGGCAATAAAACCCGCCACCTTTTTCTCCATAGAAGTATTGTTATTATTTCCGCACCAAACACCCACAGCCAAATTTGGCGTGTAGCCAATCACCCAAGCGTCACGATAATCATTGGTTGTACCTGTTTTGACCGCCACTTGCCTGTCGGGGAAATAGAGAGCGGATGTCTGTCCGAAGGCCGGAGCGCGCGCCACGTTGTCTGATAGAATGTCTGTGATAGAAAGGGCGATATTTTTATCTAAAACTTGCTCGGGAGATGGCTTATATTCTTCAAGAATATTGCCTTGGCTGTCCTCAATTTTTAAAATCCCCGTATTTTTATTTTTTGCGCCGTTATTGGCAAAAACGGAATAAGCCCCGGTCATTTCCAAGAGGGAAACCTCTCCGCCGCCGAGAACGAGAGTAAGGCCGTATCTGTTTGGGTTAACTAAAGTGCTTATTCCCATGTCTTGCATTGTTTCCAATGATTCGTTCATGCCGGCGAGATACAAGGTCTTCACAGAAGGAATGTTCACCGACTGCGCCAGGGCGTTCCGCAAAACGATGGGACCTCGAAAGATATGGTCGTAATTTTCCGGCGAATAACATTCTTCCGGTTTTGTATTTGTTCCAGACATCGGCGTATGGTCGGGGTTGCATGAGCTGTTAAATTCCGTATCCAAGTCAAAAAGAACGGTATCCGGCGTATAGCCCTTTTTAAAAGCTGTGGCGTAGACGAACGGCTTGATGGACGAACCCGGCTGGCGATGGGCGATGGTGACATTGAAATTTCCGCCGTCTTCCTCGTTGAAATAATCTTTTGATCCGACCATTGCCAAAATTTGGCCGGTCTTCGGGTCAATAGCCACGAGCGCGGCGTTGGAGGCGTTGAATTTTTCTTTGTTCTCCGTGGCGTATTTTGCCGCCAATTCTTCCGCCTTCGTCTGCAGTTTATAATCAAGAGTCGTCAGAACTTTCAGCCCGTCCTGCTCCAAAACATCTTTTCCGTATTTTTCTTCCAAATATGTTCTGATAAAAATTGAAAAATGTGCGGCCTTGAGCGACTGGTCGCCTTTATTAATAAAATTAACCCTTTCTTTTTTTGCCAAAAGTTCCTCTTTTTCATCAATAAAGCCAAGCTCTCTCATTCTAGTTAAAACAAGATTTTTTCTGCTTTCCAACTCCTCTTTATGGTTGCCATAAGGAGAATAACGGGTTGGCGCCTGAGGCAAGGCGGCAAGATAGGCAGATTCTGCCAAAGTCAGGTCGCTTGCCGATTTGCCGAAAAAATTCTGACTGGCGGCCTCAATGCCGTAATTGCTTCCGCCGTAGGGGATTTCATTTAAATACAATTCAAGAATTTGGTCTTTATCCATTGACCGTTCAAGCTTGAGGGTAAGAATTACTTCTTTTATTTTTCTTAAAAAACTTTTATCACGAGTGAGAAGAGAATTTTTTATAAGCTGTTGGGAAATAGTTGAACCACCTTGACTTAAAGAGGCAGAACTAACATTAGTGATCACTGCCCTAGCTATTCCAATAAAATCAATTCCGTGATGCTGATAGAAAGTGGAATCTTCGATGGCAATGGTGGCATTTTTCAGTTGGCGGGAAATTTTATCCAAAGGCACAGATGTTCGCCTGATGTCCTGATGAATATCCCAAAGAAGAATTTTTCCCGTCCTGTCGTATATCTTTGTGGACTGGATAACTTTCCGGCTTTCAAATGCTTCAAAGTCCGGCATTTTTAAGGTTGACATCCAATAAGCAAAAACACTGGCGCCTATTCCTGTCAGCACCACAGCGAGAAAAATTACTCTATAAGGAAAAGGAAATCTTTTACTTGAGAACATTATCTAATATGTTAAATCTAAAAACAGCTTTTGGCAAACAAAAAGGCCCTTGTTTACCCTCTGTTTTTAATGCTATTATTTAAAATATGAAAGACGAGCAAAAGATAAAAGAATTACTGGAAAGGGGAGTAGCGGAATTGATTGGAAAAGATAATTTAGAAAAACGCCTTAAGTCCGGAGAAAAATTGAGAATCAAGCATGGCGCCGACCCAACGGCCCCCGATTTACATCTCGGGCACTCGGTGGTTTTAAAGAAACTTAAAGAATTTCAGGAGCTTGGTCATAAAATAGTTTTTATCATTGGAGATTTTACCGCAAAAATTGGGGATCCTTCCGGCAGAACAACGACTCGGCCGGTTCTTTCTGATAAAGAAATTAAAAACAACGCCAAAACATATTTTCAGCAAGTCGGGAAAATTTTAGACATCAAAAAAACAGAAATTCATTACAACGGCGAATGGTTTTCTAAAGAAGGATGGAAGGATGTTTTGGAATTGACCGGCAAATTTTCTCTGCACAGGATTTTGGAACGGGATGATTTTGAAAAGCGCATTGAATCTGGCGCGGAAATTTCCGCGGCGGAAATTTTATATCCGATTATGCAGGCCTACGACTCGGTAAAAATAAAAGCGGATATTGAAATCGGCGGGACGGACCAGAAATTTAATATGCTAGCTGGCCGTACACTCCAACGAAGAATGAATATGGCTGAACAATATGTAATCACCATCCCTCTTTTGATCGGCACTGACGGCGAGAAAAAAATGTCCAAGTCGTTAGGAAACTATGTCGGCATTACCGAAAAGCCAGAAACGCAATACGGAAAAATTATGTCCATTCCTGATAAATTATTGCCGGGATATTTTAATCTTCTTATAAATTTAAATTTTGACGGAAAAGAAAATCCGCGCGATGCGAAAATGCGTTTGGCTTTTGAAATTGTAAAAACTTATCACAGCGAGAAAGAGGCAAAAAAGGCGCAGGAAAATTTTATCAATCTTTTTCAAAAAAAAGAAATTCCTTCTGATATTCCGGAAATTAAAATAAAAAAAGAAGAAGCACTCGGCGATATTCTTGTTGAGAATAAAATTATCTCGTCAAAAAGTGAGTTTAGAAGATTGTTGGCGGAGAATGCTATAGATGTTGATGAAAAAACAATTACTGACGTTCACCATAAAATAGAAAAAAATGCGATTATAAAAATCGGCAAAAGAAAATTCATAAGAATTATTTTAAATTAATTACTCTTCGTCGCTGTTCGCCGCGAAGTCGCTGAAGTCCTCTTCGTCGTCCACTTCAGCCGGCACATCGGTTTCCGCGCCGAGTTCATCCTCTTCTCCCTCCAAGTCGTATAAATATAAATCTTGCATACTCTCTATTTATCAAAAAATTTTTTTTTGGCAAGTGGAAAAGTTATCTCTGTGGATAACCTCTCAATGTGCTCGGGGCAAGCTTGTGCTGGAACAGGTTATGGCACAAGCAATAGCGTCCATTTCGTCGTCAAATTTAACCTTTTTTTCTAATTTTAATATTGCCTTAACCATACTTTGGACTTGTGATTTTTCCGCCCGGCCATAGCCGGTGAGTGCCATTTTTATTTCCAAAGGGGTGAATTCTTTGATGCAGATGTTTTTCTTGGCTGCCAGATATAAGACCATGCCTCTTGCCTCCGCCACGCCCATTATGGTTTTTTGGTTTTTAAAAAGGAAAAGTTTTTCAACAGTGGTGATGTCCGGTTTGTATTTATTCATTATTTTTTCCAATTTTTCGCCGAGCGACAAAAGCCGTTTTTCATAAGGCGCCTTTCTATCCGACGTGAGGCAGGTTGAATAAACTAATTTTTCTCCGTTTTTTGTTTTTTCCAAAACCGCGCAACCCATTCTGTCAAAACCTGGATCAATACCTAAAATAATCATAAAATTTTATTCCGCATTAGTATAAATATCCTGAATGTCGTCGTGATCGTCCAATTCTTCTAAAAGTTTATCGAGCGCTTCGGCGTCTTGCTCGCTTAGTCCTAATTTATTTTTTGGTAGCCATGCGGGGGCGAAGGTCGGTCCTTCGCTTTCAAGCGAAGGTCGGTCCTTCGCTTGTTCAAAAGCCCATGTTACTGCTCCGGTTTGCGCCAAGTTGGCTCCGTTTTTTGAAAGTAAGTGCTTTATCTCCTGCGTCGTCCTATTTTTATTGTCCGTTATTCCTTCCATAATAATTGCCGTCCCGCCCGGGCCATACGCTTCATAGCGCATATTTTCCAATTGAGCTCCTTCTAATTTTCCGGCGCCCTTTTTAATGGCGCGTTCAATATTATCTGCTGGCATGTTTGCCGCCTTTGCTTTTTCTATGGCAACGCGAAGCTCCGGATTCATATCCGGCTTTTCTCCTTTTCTCGCGGCAAGGGAAATAATTTTGCTCAACTTTCCAAAAATCTGGCTACGCTTCGCGTCAGTCACTCCCTTCTGCCTTTTTATTTGAGACCACTTGCTATGCCCGGACATATATTATCAGTATAAAGCAGTCGGTATTCAGTATCCAGTATGTTAGCCACCGAGTGGCGCACAGATTGAAAAAACACTAAAAATGAAGGATAATTAAGCGCAATGGATAAAAATTCAGCCAAACAAAAAATTCAGGAACTTGTTGAAAAATACGAGGAAGCTTTGAGGTTAGGCAAGATAAAGGGATATACTGAGCAGGAAACAAAAAATGGTTTTATTGAGCCACTTTTTAAAATTTTGGGCTGGGATATGACGGATAAAAACGAAATTTCCCTAGAAGAGCAGATTTCCGGTGACCGCGCCGATTACGGCTTTTATTTAAACGGTCGGGCCAAATTTTATCTTGAAGCAAAAAAGTTGTCGGCTGACCTGTGGAATGAAAAATTTGCCGAACAATGCATAAAATACTCTTGGAACAAAGGCGTCACATGGGCGGTTTTGACCGACTTTGAAAATGTAAAAGTTTTTTGCGCTCAAGTGATAGATAAAAACTTAAACGACAAACTGCTTTTTGATATTTCTTACAAAGAATTTATTGAGAGATTTGACCAGCTTTATTTATTATCCAAAGAGGCCTTTGAAAAGGACTTATTAGATGAGTATGCCACCAAAATCGGCAAAAAACTGCAAAAAGTTTCCGTCGGGGCAAAGCTGTATGAAGATTTAGACGAGTGCAGAAAACTTTTAACAAAAGACCTTCATACTTGGAATAAAG
>JALNYX010000005.1 GCA_023229615.1 Candidatus Moraniibacteriota bacterium | reverse complement strand
ATGCTTGATATACCATGTGTAATATAGCGACTCTTTTTGATTACCGAAAAAAGAAGGGAGTGCCCTGGCGATTATTTTTTCTCCCGGAGTCGGATTAGATGGAGAAAAGACCACCGCTACCTCAGGAGCGCTCGCCTTTCCATCCGAAACATTAATCCCTTCTCCTAAATTCTGAATCGCGCTTTGGTCTATGTGATATCGTTGCTCAAGCTCGGCTGCCATTTCTGATGCAGAAGGAATATCAATATCCCCTCCGCCAAAAAGAGCCAAAGCCGGAGATGAACTTAAAAGAAAAATTTCAAAAATCGCTAGCACTAGCAACCTCACTTTGTTTTTTTTACCTCTATTCATATTTTTAATTTTTACGCCCGTTTTTTAAATATTAGATATAATATCCGGATGCATAAACTTGTTTTTTAAAACGTTCATTTTTCATATTCACACAACCCTTAGCAGTAACGTATCCAACAAAATAATAGCAATCCACCCAAAAATAAATGAATACCAAATCGAATGACTCCTATATACAACCCAACCGCCAAATAAATTTATCACCATATATGGGAAAAAGGTCCAATTCAGATTATCTATTAATGCCAAAAAGATAACAAAAACTGCAAATTGAGTAATAACAGCACTTCCGTTTACGTATTTTTTTAAAAAATTCAAAAGCCAGCCATGAAAAAATAATTCATACAAAAAAAGAAAGAATCCCACCAGAAAAACTTCATAAACAACAAACAGTCCAAAATTTCCATCAATCATTTGCGGCAGACGGTACCCATTGACAAAATTTGCATACTTGGATGCGATCAGTATGATTAAAGAAAAAATAACAAAGGAAAAAATCGCCCAACAAACTCCGCTAGAAACTCTTCCGACTTGGATTCCATAATCCGCTATCGATTCCTTTAATACTATTCTAATATATAACCAAGGAACAATCAAAAAAAATGAAATCCCCACAATG
The DNA here is from genome assembly GCA_023229615.1 of Candidatus Moraniibacteriota bacterium. GTDB lineage: Bacteria > Patescibacteriota > Minisyncoccia > Moranbacterales > UBA9337 > UBA12151. Next base: position 33,236 of record JALNYX010000005.1, on the reverse strand, counting down.
AAATTCTGAAAAACATTATCTCTAGGAAAAATCACAATCAAAACCAAGCAAATAATTGCGACAACGGTTGTTATTAAAAATTCTTTTTTCTTTAGCATTGCCTTTATTAATTTTAATTTAAACTTACTTCTCACGAGAAAGCTTAGCTTCCGCCTTTCTTCTTATGTAAGAGAACACAACTATTCCACAATTACTAGGCACCAATCCCACAAAAAACACATCTATCGTTTTTGCTACAACAAAAGTCACCAGAGGATTCGTTTTTGGCGCATAAGACCTCTGCCAAATTCCGAAAATAAATCCGGCCATTGCCTCTGTGGCAATATTCAAAAAAGGTATCAGCCCAAGACCATCAAATATTATCGCTAAAATGAGCATATTGACCGGAAAACTCATGGATTTTTTATTCGCGTTATTTCCGCTCATATTTTTTCTTGTCCGTCTTAATGCCCGCTATTTTTTCAAAATTAAACCGCTTTATTCCTCTGCTAACTCTCTTTTTGCATTTTCAATTTCCAGCAACTGTCGCGGATCAGAGGTTATTATCTGATCTTCGCTGTATGATGCAATCACTCGAATCGCCACATGCTTATTTCCGGCAAAAAATATCCCTTCTCCCACATTACTCTCTAAAAGCAAAAATTTTTCCTGTTCCGTCAAATAAAACGTTTCCGCGATAGCATCAATAGAAGCTGGGGATTGCTTCAAGAGAAGTTGAATGGATGAATTGGTGATTATCGGTTTTCCATATTGCGACGAAATAAAATCATTAATATCCTGTGTAATTGTTGTGAGTCCGGTATAATATTTTCGGCATCTTTTGGCAATTCCGAAAAGGAAAGAAGCCGCATCTTCATTTTTCATCATTATCCAAGCTTCATCCACCACTACTATTCGTTTTTTGAGATTACTCCGCATCTCATTCCAAATAAAATGCAAAACAATATACATAGCAATCGGTCGCAACTCTTCTTCCAAATCTCTAATATTAAAAACCACCAACTGATTATCAATTTTGATATTAGTAGGCTTATTCAAAAATCCAGCAAAAATACCTTCTGTATACTTCTCCATCCGCATAGCCAAAGACTCTGATCCCTCCATATTCTGCAAAACTGAATACAGGTCGGACAATACCGGAAAATCACCAGGCATCAAACTATTAAAATCACTCTGCGAGGTAATATCTCGAATCGCATATGTTTCGCGAATTCCTCTTTCAAGGATTGAATCTTCCTCGGGAGTTATATCACGCATCATAAGATGCATCAATCCCATTAAATTTGCCACGTTACTTCGCATTATTTCTTCCGGATCATCATCTTCTCCCATTTTTGGTATATCAAATGGATTCAAATGCGACTGCGAATTAAGTGATATTGGAACAAATGAACCGCCTACTGTTTCACACAAATGCTTATACTCATTTTCTGGATCAATCACAATCACATTCGTATCCATCATCAATGAACGCAAAATTTCCAATTTTATCGTATAGCTTTTTCCTGCTCCAGATTTGGCAAATACTGTCATATTGGCATTTTCCATATCAAAACGGTCAAAAAGTATCAAACTATTATTATGCCGATTTATTCCATAAAGAATTCCCTTGTTTGAAGTTAGATCAGATGAAACAAAAGGAAAACTTGTTGATAATGGAGAAGTATTCAAATTATTAGCCACATCCAGCTCATCATTGGCCAGCGGAATTGTCGAGGAAATACCTTGCTCCATACGAAAAATAGCCGGCTTAATATACACCAATTGCGCCTCCAAAATAGCTTCAATACTTTCACTTATTTTATTCACCTCTTCGACGCTTGAGCCATAGACAGTCATATATAAACTGAATCGGAAAAATTTTTCCGTTCCTTCTTGCAATTTATTTCGCAAATTTTCAATATTATCCAGCGCTGATTCTAAAATCGGATCTCTGATTTTTCCCTTTCCGGCCTCAATTGAAATTTCAGACATTACCTGTGTCGCTTTTTTTCTCAGATTTTTCAAAACATCTGCTGTATCCATCGGATGAATAAAAATTGCCGTATCCATTGAAAAATCGGCATTAATAATCGGGGAAAACCAATTCGTACTCAAAAACTTCGGAAAAGCGAAAACAAATAATGTTTTCACGTGCACCCCTCCGATTTCAATATGGTTTGAATCCACCTTAAGCGCTGACGGCGCAATCAAGTCTTTTACGGTCGCCAACCCTTCCTGATAAAGATATTCCTCATCGGGTTCATTATTTTTCTTTTTTGTAAAATTTCCAAACATATTTTTTTTATTCCAATTCTATCTTCTCGACATCTTTTATTATAGCATTAACCGTCAAACTTGGGTTATATGAATTATAATATAATTCTATTAATTCCTCCGTTTCCAAGGGTGTCATTTTCAACCCCGCCCCCCCAAGCGCCGCTTCTACCTGTTTCGCCCTTTGCCATAATTGACTAACATGAGCCTCAAAAAATTCTTTTCTCACCATTGTTTGTTGCTTGGGATTAAAGATATTAATTAATTTTTCAAAAAATCCTTCGTTTTTGCTTTCTACCGGAGAAAAAGGAATCACAACATAAAAGAATTTAGACATAATTTGTGTCATATCCGTAAGTCTTTTGATAAAATTTCCATATTCCGTTATTTGCATTCGAAGCAATTCGTTTTTTTGCACTTTTTCCTTTTCCGCTATAATTTTCAAATACGGGTTTATATTAAACCTTCTTGAACTGATTACTATTTGCACAGGAAAATCCAAAGAATTGAGAAAGTTTTGGTATTGACTGATTATTGCATCTTGCTCATCAGTCGACTTGAGGTCAAAATTTATGGAAGAAACCAAAAAAACCATTCTAAGCGATCCGTTTTTCATCACAACAACACCATTCTTTATCTCTTCGATATCGACATATTTTTGCGAACTGTTTTCGCCTCCGCTTTTTTTATTTTCGTGTAATAATTCCATTTTTTATCTATTTTTTCTTTATTTTCTTAAACAATATCCTCTTTTCTTGGCAAGCACTTTTTTTCATATTATCTTCTATCTAAAATACCAGCCAGCTCTTTTATTCTTTCTTGGCTTATTTCTTTTTTCGCTTGTACTGTCTTCTCCTTTGTAACCGCACTAGGCGCAATCTTTCGCGCATCTCGCCCTTCTTTTTTCCACACATACACCTTTGGACGAAAGAAAAACATTCCCGCAGAAAAAATAAAATTTATCAATGGTTGATTATATGGCCGATAAAATGCCAAGGCTACAAAAAATAATCCCAAAGGAATAGCAATCGCAAAGAAAACTCCAGAAGTTACGGCATTCCACAAAATCAGAAGAATAACACCCAAAATAAACATCCAAAGCAGAGCCTTTCCGGTAAAAGGTCCGACAATCTTATCTTCAACATCAATAAATTGGGGGGTTCCAAATAACATTTATTTTCTCAAATCAATTACATTAGCTGAATTTTCCATTCCACTTTTTTTATTCTTGTTTGAGAATAAGCTTAATGGCTTAATTACATATGGATTTTCATCCTCTGCAACTTCCTCTTTTTGCCGTCTTTTCATTTCTTCATTTTTTTTCTCCAACAATTCCTTATCTTCTCTTTCTTTTTTCATTCTTCTTATTTCTTCTGCTAACTTTTTTTCTGCCTCCTGTCTTTCTTCTTTTTCTTTTTCTCTTTCAATTTTTTTCTGCTCCGCTTCTCTTTGTTTTTCAGCTTCACGCCGCATTTCACCCTGCCTTTTTCTCTCTTCCGCCTCCTTGCCTTGTTTTTCTTTCACATCCTTATCGAAAGAACTCTCTTTCTTTTTCGTTATTGAATATCCTCCGGAAACAACAGCGTCTTCTTGAATTTTTTGATTCAATTTAGCCAGCCCCGTCGGTGCTTTTTCCTCTTTTTTAATTGGTTTTATTCTTTCCATATTGCCAGTAAGTTCTTCTTTTTTAACCATTGACTTTAAAACCGGAAAAAATTTATGAAAATTATTTTTCAAACTACCCTCCTTGATTGGCATTTTTCGTTCTTTGAATTCAGGAAAAATAACCTTTTTTTCTTCTTGATCAATATCCAGCAAATCACCATCTTCTAATGATTTTATGATTGCCATCATTTTTTGACGCTCCTCGGAGCTTAAATTTTTAGCATTTTTACCATGGTATAAATAATCCCCTCTTTGCATTAAATCATGCTTTCCGACTCCTATTTCGTGATAATAATCATTAATCCAATTTTTTATCGAAGGACGAATCGCGTCGGAAAAAATTTTTCCTTTCAATGAAATCACCGAGAGTGCCTGATCGCCAATCTCCGGAATTTTTTTCATCGCATCCTCGATATTCATCTTCACAATATTTTTATTTATTCCCAGACTTTCATCATCAATAATGGTTCGCGAAACCGCTTGCGCTATTTTTTTTGCAGTTTCCTCATCCGTCCCAGCCTCTTTTACAAGAATCCCCACAAAATCATCTTTTTTTATTTCTTTAAAATAATAGCTACGCACCAAACGAGCAATTGAAGCAGTTTTTTGCAAGTCAAATCCAAAATTCTGTCCAATCTTAAAAATCTTCTCTCCAGTTTCTCGTGAAATCAATTTTCTTCTATCATTTTCAGGTAATTTTAAAAATTTATTTTGTTTTTCTATTCGTTGCTCGCTTGTTTCATTTTCTTTTTTTATAGTCACCGAAACAGAATGGGGAACGGTATAACCTCTCCATTTCATTATTTTTTCATATTCTTCTTTTTTATTATTTATTTCCTCCATAAAACATTTCCGGCTTCAATATTTTCTCCACTCATTTTATCGTGTAATTTTTCCACAAATTTATCTCCTCTTTTTGCAATGTCATCAGCCGCAGCAGCTCTCATTCTATCATCGCTAACAATAGCCTTAACGTTTTGCTGTTTTGTCCATCCACCCTCTCCCATTCCACCAATAGCCTTATTTATCATAGTATTAATTTCACTTGCTTTATTAATTGTTGATATATTATTATCAGCATTAATTTCTTCAATCTTAGTTTTTATATGCAAATCAATTCTTTTCTCTTTAACATTTTTATCAAAAACTTCCTTAAGAGCAGAATCCTCCCCAAGTGCAGCCCTTGCGCTAGCAAAAAACGCATCGTTTCTTCCAAATCCATTTTTTTCAGCCATTTCCATAGCTGCTGCTTTCTTCTCAATACTATTTCCATTTTTAAGTTTATCTTGAATACTTGCCTCGCTTTGATTAGTATCCTTCCATTCTTTCCGCAAAGCAATAGATTTCTTTCTTTCATAATCTCTTTGCGCTTCATCACCAGCACTCCATTTACCACTCGACATCCTTGCTCCCATTTTTTCTTCCCTTAATGCTTTTGCCTCAGATCCACCATATTTAAGCCTTCCAATGCCCAATTGTCTTCCTGCGATAGTTCCTGTTTTCTTGAAATCATCCACAGCCTTCTTCGCTCCACCAGAAACACCAAACGCGCCCAATCCAAATGCTGCGGCTTTTCCTGGCGCTTTCCTAAATTTCGTTCCCACACCTTTTGCAAATGAAATTATCGCACTTGCTCCGTATATTTTACTAGCAATTAACATTCCTGACCAAAGAATTATCATTGGAATAAAAAAGAATGCGGCCGTTGCAAGCAAATCTCCATTTCCGGATGGAATTTGATAATTCGCCGCCAATGTATCAATACTATCCGCACCAATAAATTTTGTATTTCCAAGCTGATCCATTAAACGCAATGACAAAAGAAGCATAAACATCATAACCGGTCCAATGAGAGCATATTTAAATAAATAATCCCACCACTCTCCCATTTTTGAAAAACTGGGAAAAATCGGACCCACAAAACCCAGTGGAGAAAAAATTATTATCATTGCTAGGGCAATTATGCGCACCAAAAAAATTCCCGCCATAGCCATCAGAGTTATTGCCATCAGGAAAGAAAAAACAATTAATATAAGTAATTTCACCGTCAAATCAGAATCAGAATTCTTAACAGAAGAAACCCCTTTCGGAAGAACTAATTTAACTAATTTTGAATTATCAAGAAAAGCGGCAGAGATACTATCACTCGTATAATTATAACCAGGAAAAGCTTGCTCGACAAAGAAATACATTGTCACATTGGTTGTATCGATAATAAATCGGGAAACCGGAAAACTAAAATTCACCAAAAGCGCCATTAAAACCACCATCAAAAGAATGTTCTTTTTTAATAAATGATATTTATCAATTTGAAAAACTGTCGAAAAAGCACTAAAAAGAAGTACTAAAATAAAACTCAGATTCATAAAATCCCTCACAATCAACCATCCGGAATAAACTCCATCACTACGAATAACCCCACTTATATGCGTCGGATTAATCGACCAATCAAACATAAGTCCCGCTATCCAAATAAAAAAAGTGAGTAATAACCAAACTCCGTACAAAAGATAATTAAACCCTACTATGAATCCATTCTGTAAACTATCGAGAGTTGAATCTATTACTGAATCCACAAAACTAGCCGCTCTGGCTTGATTTAAAAAATCTCCATTTATTCCTAGGGAAAGATTAAAAACAAAAAAGAATATCACAAAAGTCAATAAAACCTTAGTAATATTTTTCTTATTTGAATTGTTTTTTATTTTTTGTTTCATCTCTATTACTGTCTGCGGAATAATGTTTCTCTTAAAACAAAAGTTTCTTTTTTTCTACTTAAATATTATATCAGATTTTTAAAAATACACAAAATATAATTTAAGGAATTATCTTTTTTTTGAAAACATCTAACAGTAAGCCAAATAATTATTTTTTTAATTTCACTATTAACTATATTCTCAATTAATACATAAACTATCTTTTTAAGAAATAAGTAATGGTTGTTATAGGTTCTTTATATATATTTAATTTATTAATATATACTATTAAGAAGAGGTAAAGTGTTAATAAGTGGAATTAACCTGGAGGATAAAGGAAAAATCGTCGGAATAATCTGTGGATAAGAATTGGGGAAAATAAGGCATAAAGACTGTGGAAAAAAGTGGATAAAATGGAGCTTAAGCGGAAGATGGAAAAAATAAATAAATATAAACAGAAAGAGAGTCAAGATATAGACATAGATATCCACAGAAAAAGAAAGGTTTTAAACAGGTTATCCACAAAAAGAGAATAAAAAAATACTCACAGAATAAAGTGTGAGTATTTTTTATAAAAAGAAAAGTGGATTTTTAATAAATATAACCTTTGATAACCCGGCTAGTGGTAGATATTGTTCTTGTGCTTTTCTTTCCCCATCCTTTGTAATTCATCTCAGATACGGTGATTGTATTTTTTTCAACACTTTCAACAACAGCAACATGACCCCACCAAGATTCAGAAGACACCATAATAGAGCCTTTTTGAGGGGTTTTACCTGTTTTATATCCCATAATTTTAGCTTGATATAACCAAGTTCCTGCATTTCCTCCCCAGGGAACAAAGCGTCTTTGAGCTACATACCAAGTGCAATAGCCATAAGGAAATGTATGCCCAGAACCTGCTTTTCCTTCAAGTTTTTTCCAGCCTGAGGTTGCGGGTGTTCCTCCGGAGGGGGTAGCATATTCTCGTCGATCGATAATAGAAGATGTGTCCTGATTTTGCACAGGAACTTCTTTTTGTCCACCAGGAATGACGATTTCTTGTTTTTCCTTGAGTTCCCCATTGGCAGGTAAATCATTAAAAGAAATGATTTTACTTCTATCCGCTTCATATTCCTTGGCAATTGAATCAATAGTATCGCCATTTTTCACGATATAAGTTAATCCAGCAACAGGAAGAATAAAGAGTTGATCGCCAGGCATAATAGAATCAATATCTTCAATATCATTAGCCCATAGGATTGTGTTGATAGTGATGTTATTCTTTTGAGCAATTGCTCCGAGATTTTCTCCTTCCTTAACTGTATGAATTTTAACACCTCCATTTTCTTCCGGATCTTTTAATGTTGGACTGGAGTCTGCTAAAAGTACCTGGTCTTGAGAATCTTTTAATATTTCATTCGCTTCTTCTTTTGGATTGGGATTTATTGATGTGCTTGCCATCGCAAGGGGCGCTAAAACTAGGTCATTTTTTTGCATAGCTTGACCACTGAAAAAAGTATCTTGAGAATTACTGGCCGTTGCATCTTTCCAATAGCCAAATAAAAAACCACTCGATTTTCCTTCTGCTGCCAAGTTAGTAGAGGCCACTAAAATAGCGCTAGAAATCACAACAACTAATGCCGAGTAGTTTCTAAGCATATGAAGAACTGGGATGGTTCGTCTTTGCTTGATAAATGTGGTAATGTTTTTTTGTCCGCGGTACAGACTTTTCTGTATTTTTTTTGTTTCGAGTTTTCTGAATATATTGGTAATAAACAAAAGTTGCTTACTAATAGGTTTAATTCTTTCTGTTGGTTTTATTATTAGATTTATAAACTACTGGCAAAACTGATTCTGCCAAGGAATCATCTAATAAAACCCTAATAATTAATTCTTGCATTCAATTATATGGCGGAAGAAGGGGTTTGTCAATGTATTTTTTGGAAGTTATTAACAGCTGAAATAATCGCTTAGGCAGGGGTGTTTTGAGGGAGAATGATATTTATTAAAGGGTAGCTTTTTAAAAAAAGAGAAATGAGGTAGAATTAGCTCATTAAGCGACGGACTAAGGATGTTTTTTAAAAAGGATAATGTTTAGTGTTTAAAAAATGAAAAAAATAGAAAATTTGACAGTTGAATTTCTTGAGCATCTGGAGATTGAATTGGGAAGATCGCAAAAAACCATTGAAAACTATCATCACTACGTGAAAAGATTTTTACAGTGGGCGAAAATAAGCGCGCCTGATCAAATAACGCTGGATTTAGTTAGAAAATATAGACTTTATTTAAATCGTTTGGAGGATGAAAAGGGGCATTTGCTGAAAAAAACCACTCAAAATTATCATATTATAGCTTTGCGAAATTTTCTCAAATATCTGGCTAAAAGAGATATGTCCTCGCTTTCGGCGGAAAAATTGGAAGTGGGTAGGAATCCGCAAAAAGAAGTGGAATTTCTGAATGGAGATGAAGTGGGGCGCATCTTGCAATGTGTCAATGGAGAGGATTTGAAATCTTTGCGCGACCGGTCAATTCTGGAGCTTTTGTTTTCTGCCGGGCTTCGAGTTTCAGAGCTTACTGGTATTAATAAAGATCAAATTAACCTAAAAAATCAAGAGTTTAGTGTTCGTGGAAAGGGTGATAAGGTGCGAGTGGTTTTTGTTTCGGATACAGCTAAACAAGTCCTGGAAAGGTATATGAGTAAACGGATTGATATTGACCAGGCTTTGTTTGTAAGAATTATGAAAAATCCGCAAAATAAGGAAGATTTGCGGTTGACCCCGCGCAGTATTCAGCGAATAGTCAAATATTATGCACATAGGGCGGGTATCGTGAAAGATGTTCATCCGCATACTCTTCGCCACAGCTTCGCGACTGATTTACTCAGCAACGGCGCGGATATTCGCTCAGTCCAAGCAATGCTCGGACATTCTTCAATTACCACCACGCAGATTTATACACATGTTACTAACAGACAATTAAAAGATATCCACAAGAAGTTTCATCGAAAGAAATAAGTGAATAATGAAAAAGTTTAATTTACAAGCAGATCCTTTTATTTATATGAATAAACTTTTGAAACAATTGAATATTGCGCAGAGGGAGGCGGTGGAGGCTACTGAGGGGCCAGTTTTAGTGATTGCAGGGGCTGGATCGGGAAAGACTCGCGTGCTTACTCATCGAGTCGCTTATTTAATAACAGAAAAAAGCGTAAAACCGCAAAATATTCTAGCTGTAACATTTACCAATAAAGCCGCGCAAGAAATGAAAGAGCGAATAAATAAATTGTTAGCGGACGGGTTCAATGCTTCACGTTCCACTTCTTACGTTAATGTTGGTACTTTTCATTCAATTTGTGTAAAAATATTGCGCAGAGAGATTGATAAACTTGGTTATCAAAAGTCCTTTAATATTTTTGATGACCAGGATCAGAAAGTTTTAATGAAAAAAGTTGTCAAGGAGTTGGAGATTAATACCGAACAATTCAACCCCAAAACTTTTTTAGCCGTTATTAGTAAGGCAAAAAATGAACTTCGGGATGAGTATGCTTTTGAGGTTGGAATCGGAGGGTATTACGAAGAGATTGTGGCAAAAGTGTACAAAAAATATCAAAAAGAATTGAGGGAAATTAACGCTTTGGATTTCGACGACCTAATTCGATTGACCATCGAGCTTTTTCAAAAATTCCCTGAAATACTGGAAAAATATCAAAATATCTTCAAATACATTTTAGTGGATGAATATCAGGATACTAATCATGCGCAATATACTTTGGTGCGACTATTGGCTCAAAAACATCAAAATCTTTGTGTTGTTGGTGATGATTGGCAGTCAATTTATGGCTGGAGACAGGCAGATATCCGTAATATTTTGAGTTTCGAAAAAGATTATCCTGAAGCTAAACTGGTGACGCTCGAGCAAAATTATCGCTCTACACAGAATATTTTGGATGCCGCTTATGGAGTTATCTCTCAAAATGTGAACAGAAAAGACAAGAAAGTGTGGACAGACAACAAAGAAGGTCATCAGATTGTTTCATTTGAAGCGCAAGATGAGCGAGAAGAGGCGGAATTTGTGGCGCAAACAATAAAAAATGAACACTGCAATCAGGATGGCGAGGTTAAATTTTCAAATTTTGCCGTGTTGTATCGTACCAACGCCCAATCGCGAGCAGTAGAAGAAGTTTTTCTAAGAGAAGATATTCCCTATCGAATTATTGGCGGGCTAAAATTCTATCAACGAAAGGAGATCAAAGATGTTATTGCTTATCTGCATCTTATGCAAAATGGATTAGATTATGTATCTCTGGAGCGAGTTATTAATGAGCCAAAAAGAGGTATTGGAAAAGCAACGCTGGGAAAGTGGATTGCTTTTTCGAAAAAGGTAGGAAAGGATCTCGTCTTGACAGGATTAGGTATGAATAATGAATCCGGATTGAACAAAGGAAAAGTCGATGAAATTAAAAAGTTTTGTGATTTTATCGTTCGGATGCAGGATTTAAGGGAAAAAATTGAGTTGGCGGATCTTATTGAAAAGGTTTTTTATGAAAGCGGTTATGAAAAAGTATTGTCGAGCATGGGAGCAGACGGCGAAATGCGATTGGAAAATGTAAGGGAGCTTCTTAGTGTGGCGGGAAAATATGCCGGAGTAAAAGCAAATGAATCCCTTGATTTGTTCTTGGAGGAAGTGGCACTAGCTAGTGATACTGACAATATTAAAAAAAGAGAAAATTCAGTGCATTTAATGACCCTTCATAGTGCTAAGGGTCTTGAATTTCCTTCGGTTTTCATTGTGGGGCTTGAGGAGGGCATTCTCCCGCATTCACGAAGTATGCTTAGTGAAAGTGAAATGGAAGAAGAAAGAAGATTGATGTATGTGGGGATTACGCGAGCAATGAAAAAAGTCTACCTTTTATTTACTCAAATGAGAATGATTTTTGGCTCAACACAAGCTAATCCCCCTTCGCGATTTCTGGAAGATATTCCCCGGCATCTTATATTACCGGAAAGTACGAAGTGCGAAAAACAAAAAGAAAAACGATTGGATAAGCACACAGCACATTCTGCATCTCAACTTTCGCGCTTTAGGGATGGACAAAGGATTATTCATACTGATTTTGGAGAAGGAATAATCATTTCTATCGCTAATGATATAGCAACGATTGCTTTTCCTCAGAAAGGAATTAAGCGAATATCTCTTTCAATAGCGCCAATAAAAGAAGCATAAGTCATATTATAAAATAAAAGTAATCTTTTGTCAAATAAAGTTAGGAAGTAAGCCATATTTTGTGGGTATTTTTTTGTCTGAATTTATTAAAAAATAAGCATAGATAGTGTGTTATATAATTAATGACTTCTAAATCATTGATTGGGATACATATTGTTCCACGTGGAACAATTATAAGATGATTTTTATTTTTTTATTTTTTTTATATAATTTGAAAGAGTCAAATGAGTATTTTTATGAATAAATTCAAGGAATGTGGAGTTATTTCTGAAATTTAACAGTATTGTAATGATTTGATGTATATTTTTTTACACAATTGTTCCACGTGGAACAATTGTGTAAATGTATAACTTGAATAATTGAAATATTTTTTTTGTATCTATTTATTTGTTAAAAAAGAATTATTAAAAAGTCTAAATAATTAGTAGGAAGACAAAGAACTTTTTTGTGATTGATATATTGCGATGTTATATATTGCAAGTTTGAATTCTTAGAAAGCATATTTTGTAATTGTTCCACGTGGAACAATTACAAGAATACAAACTTTTTGATAAAAAATAAATCAGCATAGCTAAGGGATATTTTTTGATTGATTGCAGTAATGGGTATTTTTTTAAATTTTGATCGGTAATGGCCTGTTGAAGTTGATTTTTATCGTAAGCAGAGATTTATATAGATGTATAATGTTCCACGTGGAACATTGAAGTTGCTTGGTATATTTTTTTTAGTAAAAAACTTTAATAATATCCAAAAAAGTGCTGTTTTTTAATTAGTTGCGATAAATAAGATATTTTTCTATTCTTTTAATATGGCTGATTTTAAAATAAAAAGTAATAATTTATATGAAAGTATAATTGTTCCACGTGGAACAATTATACTAGGCGGATTATTTCTCGTTTAGCGTTTGTTGTATTTATTTTAATAATTAGTGATACATCGGAAGGTTTGATAGATTTTTTTTGCGTAGTATGGGTTTGTTTTTATTATATTGTTCCACGTGGAACAATTAGGGTTAATTTTATGTTTGAATGTATGCAAATGTGGATAACTTATAAGAGATACTTAAAACAAAGGGTTTTTCTTATTAAAAGCTGTGGATAATGTGTGAATTAAAATAGATGCTAGCCTATTTTAGTTGACAAAAAAGTAAATATATTGCATAGTATAAATATATAATAGTTTCAAATTATTTTTTTTAAAAAGTGTTAAGCGGGATGAATTCAATGATTTAGAGCCCACTTCTTTTGTGTTTTTGTTGACGGTTTGTTTTATTTCGTTTATGATTGGCTTGTTGAAAATAAGGGCCATTAGCTCAATTGGTAGAGCGCTTCCATGGCATGGAAGAGGCAGCCGGTTCGAATCCGGCATGGTCCACTGCATTTAAAATAATTTTAACTTTTTTATGCAGCGGCCACTCTTTGTGGTTTTTTGTTTGTTTAAAATCGTGACTGTGGTATTGTAAAGAGGTGGTATATAAATTTATAAGCTCTCGTAGTTCAGTGGATAGAACAAGGGACTCCTAAGCCTTAGACGCAGGTTCAACTCCTGCCGAGAGCACCATTTCGTTATATGATTAAAAAAATTCCATCTCAGGTTATTGAGGTTTTGGAAAAAATTCAAAAAGCCGGATTTGAAGCGTATATCGTTGGAGGATGTGTGCGCGATTTGATTATGGACAAAGAGCCTAATGATTGGGATGTGACCACAAGTGCTAAGCCGGAGGAAGTTTTGGAAATTTTTGGTGAGGAAAATAGTTTTTACGAAAATGATTTTGGAACAGTGGGGATAAAGATTAGGAATCAGGAATCAGGAATTGAGAATCAAGAAGAAAAGAAAGAAATTGTTGAGGTGACGACCTATCGAATTGAATCAAAATATTCCGATAAAAGAAGACCGGATGAGGTGAAGTTTGCCAAAACACTGGAAGAAGATTTGTCGAGGAGAGATTTCACAGTAAATTCGATTGCCTTGAAAATTAAAAAAACCGATGCGAAGTTGCAAATAAAAGGCGAATCTATGGACGGAATTGATCATGAGATTGTAGATTTGTTTGATGGGAGGAAAGATATTAAAAACAGGATTGTTCGAGCTGTAGGCGATGCAAATGAGAGATTTGACGAAGATGCTTTGCGGATGATGCGAGCGGTGCGGTTTCATTCACAACTAGGATTTGATATTGAAGAAAAAACGTTAGAAGCAATAAAAAAGAATGTTTCTCATATAGAATATATTTCTACGGAAAGAGTAAAGGATGAATTTTCCAAAATAATTCTGTCAAGCAATCCGGCGGAAGGAGTAGATATGCTTCATGAAACCGGACTTTTGAATTTCGTGATTCCGGAGTTGGAAAATGGGGTGGATGTGGGACAGAACCGCCATCATATTCACACAATATACAAGCACAACTTGTTGGCACTCAAATTTTGCCCTTCAAAAAAACTTGAAGTGCGTTTGGCGGCGCTTTTGCATGATATCGCCAAACCGCAGACCAAAAGAGGCGAGGGATATTATTCAACTTTCTATAATCATGATCATGTTGGTGCGCGCGTAGCAAAAAAGATTTTGCAGCGGCTCAAGTTTTCCAATGAAATTATCAATAAGGTCGTACTATTGGTGGATAATCATATGTTTTATTATAATCCCGAAGAAGTTGGTGAGGCATCTGTTCGCAGGTTGATTCAAAAAGTCGGGCTGGAAAATATGAAAGATTTGATGGATGTGCGAATCGCTGACCGACTGGGAAGCGGAACGCCGAAAGCCAAGCCGTACAAATTGCGCCACTTGGAATATTTGATCGACAAGGTTTCCAAAGATGCGGTATCGGTAAAAATGCTGAAAATCGGCGGTAATGATTTGATCAAAGAATTGAAACTTGCCCCTGGTCCGAAAATCGGCGCAATTCTGGACGTGCTTTTGGCAGAAGTGATTGAAGATGCAAAAAAGAATAACCGCCAGTATTTGCTCAAAAAAGCGACGGAACTTGACAAGGAAGATCTGTCAAAATTGCGCGAAATGGCAAAAGAAAAAATTGAAGAGAAAAAAGAGGAGGATGACAAGGAGCTGAAGGGGAAGTATTGGGTGAAATAAATTAGTATTGCCTTAGTGGTGCAATTGGTATACACGCATACTTCAGATACTGGTAGCAGTAATGTCGTGAGAATTCGAGTCTCTCCATCCCCACAGTTTGCATAGGTATTGCCTAACGTTGCATAGGTCTGCATAGGTGTATGGCATACTTGCATAGGTATTAAATATGTGCTAAAATAGGTATATAATTAAAAAATACCGAAAATGAGTATAAAATTAATATCAATTGGCGAAGTGGCCAGAAAAATGAATATATCTATTGATACCCTGCGTCGATGGGACAAGTCTGGGCGTTTTGTGGCTATTAGAAAGAGTGGAAAGCGCTTTTATCGAGAAGATTATGTGAATGAATTTATGAAGAAAGAAGATGTTTTGGCATCTGATCTTTTTAAAATTGCTCAAGACTGGGTTTCTAATATTAACCCCGTTGAACCGGACGAAATATTTTATTGTCAAAATAGTTTGGTTTTTCAATCGCGAGTTATGAAATTTGAGAAAAACTTAGGCCAGATTGCTGGATTGGAAAATACTTTTCCGTTAGTATCGGCAATTGTCGGAGAGATTGGTAATAATTCATTCGATCATAATTTGGGAAATTGGACAGATATTCCCGGAATATTTTTTGGTTATGATGTAGAAAAACGGGAAGTTGTTTTGGCTGATCGCGGACAAGGGATTTTAAAAACTTTAAAAAGAGTAAGACCAGAATTAGAATCAGATGAACAAGCCTTGAAAGTTGCTTTCTCAGAAATTATTTCCGGACGGGCACCTGAAGCGCGAGGTAATGGATTGAAATTTGTTAAGAATGTGGTTGTGAAAAATGATATAAAACTTTTATTTAAAACTGGAAGCGCAAGATTGGATTTAAAAAAGGATGATTTAAGTTTGTATATACAAAAAGAAAGTGGGTATGTGCAAGGATGTGTCGTTTTAATAAATTTTTAAAAGCATAAAAATATGATCATTCAATTAAGAAAATTTGGTACGACTTTGATTTCCAGACAAAATGGAAAAGAAGCCTTGGCGGCTTTTGAGCCGGTTTTGCGTGAAGTTTCTGAAAATGAAAATGTGGAAATTGATTTTTCAGGAGTTATCACTTTCACGCCTTCGTGGGGCGATGAGTTTTTGACGCCCTTGCAAAAAAGATATGGAAAAAACTTAACGCTTAAAAATACCGAAAATCCTTCGGTGCAAGCGACTTTGCAAATGTTGGAGGAAATTAATAAAGACAAATTTGAAATTGCAAAATAAACTTATCATTCGGAAAAAAAGGAAAAAGCCAGGAACCGCGATGGGTTACTGGCTTTTGTTGAACTTTATGAGCGTCGTGTTGCAGGAACGACGAAGTAGTACTGCTGATTAATCTCGTCGTCTCTCTCTGCTTGCCAATTCCTTCCACATTCTTCCATTCCACTCATTTCAAAATAGGGGATTCCATACGGCCCACACTCCATACGGAGAATCATTCCTCCGATTCCCCATTTCATCAAAAACAAAATGTTTTGGCGCTGGATGGGTCTCCAGTCAATATCCAAGAGGAACTGTCTAATTTGTGCCTGTGTGAGATACAAGGCACTTTTGTCAAGTGAAAGAGACTGATATATTTCTTCCACCGTTCTTTGGACACCTTTTGACAGTTTGTATATATCAACAACCGTTTCCTTTGTTGCCGGCTCTATTTTTTTATAGAGCAGTCCCTTGAAACAGCCAAGCATGTTAAACCTATCGCCCAGCCTGTCTTTACCGTCGCAAGCGGGTATTACTCTACTGCACACCTTCTCCAACATGATCGTTCTCCTCTTGAATGATTGTCGCCCGAAAGTGGGCGATTAAGTTTTTAAAGACCTAGTGTTAAGCTCAATACTTACTTTCTTAGCTTAACAGGTTATTATACAGCAAAATGTGTAATATTTCAAGATAAAGCTTGCAAAATGATAAAAAATATGCTAAAATGTATGTATAAACGAATAAATTAAAAAATGAAACTCACAGAATTAGATAAAAAGATACTTTTTGAATTGGACAAAGATGGGCGGGCGGGCTATTCCGAGATTGGCCGGGCGATTGGTACGACGGCTCAAGTGGTCAAATACCACGTGGAAAACCTGCTTTTGGGCGGAGCTATCCGGAATTTTTGGGCTTTTGCCGATTATGAAAAGGCGGGCTATCCATTTTTTTGGGCATATTGGCTCAAATTCAGCGGTCTAACCAAAGAAGACGAGGAAAACATTTTCGCCTATTTCGCGCAAAACCAAAATATGCCGATCGTTTTGCGTTGCCGGGGCTATGCCGATGCGATGATCTGCATCACTACTAAAGATGTTTTTGAACACAATGCGGTTTTGAAAAAGTTTTTAGCTAAATTTGGAAAAAAGATCGCGATGATGGAAATGGCAGTGGGTATGGGATTTGAAAGTTTTCCGCGGACATATCTGGTCGGAAAAAATAACGAGTACAAGATAACCAATTTTTCCGGCAGTTCGCGCGGTTTGGCCAAGCTTTCAGAAAATGAAAGAAAGATGCTGTCGATTTTGCAAGTGGATGGTCGGATGGAGTGGATTCGGGTGGCGGAGATTCTCGATCTGTCTGTCAGCAGTGTGCATGCGATGTTTGAGCGATTGAACAAGAAACAAGTCATCACCAAAACAGCGATGACACTCAATCACGCCGAAATCGGAATCAGGGCCTATCGGGTTTTGTTCAAGCTTTTGCAGTATGACGAAGACAAATTGAAACTACTTTATGATTTTTGCGTGAAACACTCCAATATCCGCAATTACATCCCGGTGATGGGCAATTGGCAGCTGATGTTGGACATTGAAACGGAAAGCGATGAACAGATTCATGACATTCTGCGGGAAATGAGATATCAATTCAAGGAGGTTGTTTTTGAAGTGGAAATCGCCGAGGTGCAAAAAATTGAAAAGTTTTCCCAGATGGCGGTTGAATATCCGGAGTTGTTGGAGAGTAAAAAAGAAAAAGTTGTTGATAGGAAAAAAGTTAGAGAAGAAAAGGGTACTGTAATTAATAATGAATCGGGTTCGGATGGTGATAATACCAAGGAAGATGAAGAAAGAGAAGATGAAAAGGTTTGGTTTTGATTTAGATGGATTTTCAAAATTAAAACACGCGAGGTTTAATGCCCGCGTGTTTTTTTAGTACATTTATAGACGCAAAAAAGTTCACTTTTGTAGATAATTTTAAAGGTGAATCCAATTTCCTTGAGCCATCTTTTTTGCTTGGATAATTCAACCAGTCTGTCTCTTTCTTCCATTTCTTTTTTTTCTTTCTCAATAAAGTCTTCGGATAATCCATTGGCTTTCCAATTTTGAAACAAGTTTCTTCGCGCTTGCAGAAAATCTTTTTTTGTTTCCGGCTTAATCATATCGAAGTTTATAAAAACTCCGTCTGATTTCAGACTGCGATATATTTTTTTAAACAATCCTATCTTCTCAGCATCTTCAAAATGATGAATGGTCAATGATGATACGATTGCGCTAAATTTGTTTTTTATCAATAAGTAATTCTTTATGTCAGAATTAATTATTTTTAATTTTTTGTTCTGGTATTTCGAAGCGGCAATTCCGATGAATTTTTTTGACGTATCAATTCCGGTTATTTTAGCCTGTGGAAATTTTTCAAATATAAACTTTTCCAAATTTCCCGTTCCGATTCCAATATCTAAAATATCGCTGGTGCATTCGTTCAGGCCATTTGCCATGAGGCGGAAAATTTTTTGATAACCAGGAACACATTTTTTAATTAATGTGTCATAATTTTCATATAACAATTCTTTTTTATTCATAATTTTTTGGGTTAATTGTTAAAATATCCCCTCGCGAAAAACCGCAAGGGGATATAGGACGTGGTTCAAAGTTTGTAAGAAAAGCAGCCGCCCTGACAACTGGCGTCTTGTGAAAATTCACAACTCTTACATTCCTCGAACGATGGTTTTTTGGCAAGTTTTTGCATTTCCCTCCTTAACTCTGAAATTGACCTGATCATCTGTGAGTCGGTTTCGATCTTTCTTTTCGGAATCAATCTTTCAACCGGCGGACATAGGCCAATCAGGCTGTCCTTATATACCGTGTACTCCATATTACACCTTGAATCCAGTCCGGCGTAAGCATAATCCTCGCGCTCTTCTGGGGTGAAGCAACATTTGAAAATGGGTCTTTCGGAGTACATGGATACATCGGGAAACAAGGAGTGAGTTTCTTTGCAAAACATCAGAAACTCAGGCTTGATTCGCTTAAATGCAGCTATGTCGGTAAATTTCAGAGCAGGATCCTCCGTTTTAGCGGTGAAGGAATATTTCAATGATACTTGCGCGTGGTAACGCGCTGGCAATTGGTTGAGGAAGCTATGAATAATGTTTTTCTCTTCCAATGCCTCCGAGTCGAAATTAACTCGCAAGTAGATGAATTGACCTCTGTCCAGCAATTTCATGACTCCCTCCATAAATGCCTTGTCAGGCTCGAACATAACGTGCATAATGAGACCTTTGACCTGGTCATTGTCCAATCTTTCAAGGTGAAGGCCGCTGGTGTATACAGTCAGACCCAGTTCATTTTCCTTGGCTAATTGGATCAACAAATCCCATTTTGAATATTCGGTTGGTTCTGAGCCAATCAGTTCCGCTTCTTTAATATTGAGGGATTTAAGCATTTTAAATCCATGCTCCAACACTTCGAAAGGCATTTCCTTGCTGGCCTTGCCTTTTTCATAGCAATAGACACAGCGTCTGCTGCACATGCCTTCCTTAATCTGAAAGAGGATTCTTTCATTCGGGAACAGGAATGCGCTGTTGGTTTCAGTTCTCGTAGTCATATAGTATCTCCTTAATTGTTAATGACCTTATTTGGTTAGTTGCGCATAAGCTAATCTTATTGCAACATGCTATAATACTATAAAATTTAATAAATATCAATCATGGTTGTATATTTTTCAAATAGTTAAATTAATTAAGAGCTATTTACTTGACTATTGAGCCACTTTTGCTATATTAAAAATAATGACATAAATTATGTCAATTAATATAAATGTATGTTAAAACGGGAATTAACAAGCTTGGGACTTTCCGAAAAAGAAACAGAGGTTTATCTAAGTCTGCTTGAATTAGGCGAGGGAAGTATCGCTCAAATTACAAAAAAATCCGGAGTAAAGAGAGCTACGGTATATTTGGAAATTGAGAAATTAAAGGAAAAAGGCCTGGTCAGTTCTGTTTATCGGAAAAAACGGGTAATTTTTTTTGCTGAAAGTCCAAATAAACTTAAAAACAGTCTGGAGGAAAAACTGCAAACCTTGAATGTTGCTATGCCGGAACTTATGGCCTTGGCTAATAAAATTGATAAAAAGCCGAAAATTCGCTTTTTCGAAGGAGAGGAGGGAATCCGAGAGGTTTATAAGGATACTTTGAATTATCCGGAACAGGAAATTTTGCTTTGGGGGACAGAGGATTTTGTTACATATTCTGACGAGGAATATTTTTTGAATCATTACATTCCAAAAAGAAAAGAAAAGAATATTTGGGTGCGGGCTATTGCTCCCAAATCTGAGATTATAAGTCGATATCAGGATAATAATCAAAATCAACTTCGTAAAATGAAGGTTGTTGAAACTACCGGTTTTAATTTTTCGGTTGAAATTGATTTGTATGGAAAAAATAAAATTATGGTCGCATCTTTTCAAGAAAAATTTGGGATGATAATAGAAAGTCAAAAAATGTATGAGACTTTGCGTGGCATTTTTGAAATTATGTGGGCAAGTTTACCGGATAAGAATTTTTCAGATAGAAACAAATCGGAGTAGAAAGGGGAAGCGTTGGGCGAAGAATCGGCTTGACTTATTCACCAAAGTAATATATAATTAGGATAGTTAATTCACTGAAATAATACTATGCTAATCAATAGAGCTATTCAAAATAATATTGAAAATGCCTTATTTAAGGGAAAAATTATAATAATTTATGGTCCGCGCCAAATCGGAAAAACAACTCTGGTTAAGCAGATAACGGAGAAATATTTGGAAAATTCCGCTTATTTCAACTGTGATGAGCCGGATATTCGCGAATCACTGACCAATAAAACTTCCACGGAACTGAACGATTTTTTGAATTTGAAACAAACACAATTAATTGTTTTGGATGAAGCGCAGCGCGTCAGGAACATCGGAATAACGTTAAAGCTTATTGCTGATAATTTTCCTGAAACTCAAATTATCGCTACCGGATCGTCATCTTTTGATTTGGCCAATGAAATCTCCGAACCACTTACGGGCAGGAAAAATGAATTCCATTTACATGCTTTTTCTCTGGAGGAATTGAAGCAGATTTATTCAGAAATTGAGATCGACAGGCTTTTGGAAAACAGGATGGTTTTTGGGATGTATCCGGAAATTATTTTAAAAAAAGATGATTTGGAGAAAAGCTTAAAAAGCTTGGCGCGAAGCTATTTATACAAGGATGTTTTGCAATATCAAAACATAAAAAATCCGGAAATTTTGGAAAAACTGTTGCAGGCTTTAGCTTTGCAGGTCGGATCCGAAGTTTCTTACAATGAATTGGCTGGAACTATTGGAGTTGATAAAAACACCGTGGCTAATTATATCCAAATATTGGAAAAAGCCTTTGTTATTTTTCGCCTGAATCCGTTTAGCCGTAATTTGCGCAGCGAAATAAAAAAGCTTCGCAAGATCTATTTTTATGACAATGGAATCCGCAACGCCCTGATTAATAATCTGAATCCGTTGAATTTGCGGCAAGACAATGGGGCGTTGTGGGAAAATTTCATGCTCAGTGAAAGAGTGAAATATAGCAACAATCATTCTTTGGACAAGAATTTATATTTTTGGCGGACTAGGCAAAAACAGGAGATTGATTTTTTAGAAGAAGAAAACGGCGTGCTTTCCGCTTTTGAGTTCAAATGGAAAAAGGACAAATTTAGCGTTCCAAAAGCATTTTCTGATGCATATCCGGATGTCAAAGTGGCGCTAGTGAACCGAAAAAATTATAAGAAGTTCGTAATGTGATTTTATCGTAGTTTACTTGGCGGGAAAAGGACGATAAGGAGTTGAAAGGGAAGCATTGGGTGAAATAAATACAATTTGAAAAAAGAAAAAAGCCAGGAACCGCGATGGGTTGCTGGCTTTTGAAATAAAAAAGGCGGAGAACTACAATGAGTTTCCGCCTTTGTCTTTCACCTCCTTACCTTATGATGGCGCTTGCTGCTATTCGCCAAAATGTCAATCAACCAGCAGAGCATGCCACTTAGCAAGCATGACGCGCTGAATGTTACTCCCATAATTACAGCACTAGCAAAAGTACTGTAAGAACCCGTACAAACAATCCAAGCGCCGAAGGCAACGGGAGTGGACACCGCTGGAAATAAAAGCACGCACAGCAAAGGTGCTGTTCTCCATGTGCTTCCCATGCCTTTTCTAATCTTAAAAACAGAAAACAAAAAAACTTTTCTAATTTCATTCATGGTCGCTCTCCTGGTTTTCAATGAACTTTTCTCCTATGAAATTGCTAGCCATTAGCAATCTCAATATTTTCCTTCTGCAATTACTCTGTTTTGCGATAACTAATAAGATCAGCTATCGCAATCAGTAAGCAGACATCAAACACCAAACCAAACGGTGTCACAAACGCCCACCATTTGCATCCGGCGAAGAAAAAGAATGCCGTTGCTATACCACTTCCCATCAATGGGAAAGAAATCTCATTCAACCAGAATTCTTCCCTGAACCACTCAATTGTTTTTTTCATATTTCCTCCTCCCCGATATTTTTACTTTTAGCCTCGGGTGCGGGCGATTGAGTTTTTAATAAACTATTTTAGTTAAGATGAATACTTTTTAGGCTTTTCATCTTAACAAATTAGTATAGCAGAATTTTGTCAAAATGTCAAAGAATAACGTCAAATATTACTATTTTTAATTTATAAAAAGACTGAATATTGACTAAAATAAAGGATATATGATATGATAAAAATGTTGACAATAATAATGACAAACTATCAAAAACATAGACTAAGCCCGGTTTTTAAGGTTTTTCAGGTAATTAATGTCTAAAAAGGAGGCTATTCTGGCCTCCTCGTTAGAAACAAGTTGGCTTTTTGTGTTAGAATATAAATATGGATTATGTAAAATTAGGTTAAGCCGCTAATTAATAGAAAATGTTTGAAATTAATAGGGAAAATTTTATCCAAAAGGAAACAAGTGATCTTCCTTCTGAAACTGATCGGATAATATCGAAAAAAGAATCAGCCTGGATAGAGCGCTCGGAAGACATGCCGAAATTTGTCGGAATTTGGCATTCACTGAGTCAGGGCAATCCTGACTTTGTAAAAAAGTTGAGAGCCTTTGAAGATGTCTATAATCGAATGAGGAAAAGCGATTCGGTGAGACCCGTTTTTTTCTATGAAAAATCTCCCAGAGAAATTGGAAAGCAAGTCTCGATGATTGCTGAAAAAGATCTCGCTCCCGAATTCCTTCCGGAGATTATCATTCTGCAAAAAAAGCAAGATGAAGCTGGGAACAAAGAGGCTGTTGATGTGATAAGATCGATTCGTCGGAATATCAAAAAATATTTAGAGCTCTATCCTGCGAGCAAAGCTTCTGGCGCAGAAACGCAAGAGGCTCAAAAAGAAAAAATGGAATGGGAGGAAAATATTTTGCAACCACTGATCGTTGTGGTTTCAGATGATTTAAAATTCAGTGAAGAAGCGAAAAAAAATGGAGCGGATATTGTTATGAAGAAGCTTGAACTTCCTGATGTTTTGAAGTTGGTCGAACTTGTAGGGAAAATAAAAAGCAATCCCGCTTCTTTATCACCTAGTGTCTTGAATGAAATTAAGACTGAATTTTATGGATCCATCCAAGAAGAAGTGGAAAATAGAAGCAAGATTTCGGCAGAAACAGAAAAAGAATTGGAAATCTTAGATGAGATGTTTTCTGGAGAGAATATTAAATCAATTCTGGATGTCGGTTGCGGCTGGGGGCGGATTGACCTGGAATTGGCGGAGAAAAACGATTTTCTGATAACCGGTTTGGATTCCAGCGAATATTTTTTGGCGCTCGGAAAAAACAGATTGGAACAAGCAGAAAAAGAAGGCGTGCTGAAAGGAAAGGTAGATTATAGAAAAGGAGAAATTATCGATTATTCAAAAACAATTGAAAGTGGAAGTTTTGACAGTGTGATTTACACTTGGCATTCCATCCTGGAAGCCTATGGGTCCGGAAATATATTACGATCACTCAACAGCGCTTGGAAAGCGCTCCGTCCAAGAGGAGTGTTGGTTTTTGATCAGCCATCAAGAGAAACAGAAGGCTTGGAGGATGGATGGTATGGAGTGAAATTGAAAGATGATGAAAAATATTCTTATCTTGCTTATATCATGACAGAGGAAGAGATTGAATTTATGTTGAAAGTTGCCGGTTTTGAAGATGTGGAAATTCGAAAATGGACAACTAGTCCGAATAAAAAATATCCAGAAGGAATGAAAAAGATCGTAGTGAAAGCGCACAAGCCTGAAAAATAAATTTTTTGGAAAATAAAAAAGGCGGGGAACTAGGATAAGTTCTCCGCCTTGGTATTTGCTGATAGCGAGAGGTAAACTACCTCCCTATGGAAGTGGCAGGGTGGCGTCATAAACCACCCTTTCATTATCGTAGTTTTTATAATACACCACACTGGCACATGATGGTAGTTCTGTTGTCCACCATTCCTGTGGCGCACTCTGGTGCGTTATTTTTATCCTGACCTCCTTTTTTTTCTTGGTCAGTCTTAGCTTGTATTCTGCAACCACCACAACTGGAGGTATCCTGTATTGTTCTATTTGATTTTCACCAAATAAAACAAATTGCTCACAACTGACTAATCTTTCCGGGGTGTTAAACCATATGTATCCATCCCTCATTCTGCTGTCTACACCATACTTTTTTCCTCCGGAATATGTGTAGAACTCTTCAAAGAGATCCGGTTGGATCTCATTGTAAATTTTACCTACTACTTCACGCGCTTTATTGCGCGCAAAATCGTAGTAAGTGGTTTCTGCTTGCCCCTGCCCGCTCACAAGCGCCAGCGCCAACATCACTAACATCACTCTTTTTTTCATACTTCCTCCTCCCCGATATTTAATCCTTTGGCCTCGGGTGCGGGCGATTGTATTTAATTGGTAAGGTTCAATGTTAGGATGGTTGGCTTCTTTGGTTTTTTATCCTAACAAGATAGTATAGCAAAAAAATAATAAAATGTCAATGATTAACGTCAGCTATGTTCAACAGAGTATTAAAAAATAGTAAATATTGACCGTTATAAGCCAGTTATGCTATAATTAAAATGTTGACAATTCAAATGACAAAATTATGATAAATGATAAATTGAAGGCCTTGGGGCTTTCGGACAAAGAAATAAAAACCTATCTGGCGCTTTTGGAGCTGGGGGAGGCGACAGTGGCGGAAGTGGCTAAAAAGGCTGAAATAAAGCGAACAACGACCTATTTGACCGTTGAATCTCTGGTGGAAAAGGGTCTCGTAAGCGGACTCAGGAAGAAAAAGAAGCAATATTATTCTGCGGAAGATCCAAGGCTGCTTGGCGCCAAGATGGATGAAAAGAAAAAGATGCTTGAACAGGCTATTCCGGAGCTTTTGGCTATCGCTAATTTTTTGGACAAAAAACCCAAAATCACTTTTTATGAAGGCATGGAAGGAATAAAGTCGGTTTATCGGGACACTTTGCTATATCCTGACCAAGAAATGCTGGCTTGGGTTTCTGAAGAAGCTTTTCATTTTTTGGATGAAGACTTTGTAAATTATTATATCCCGGAAAGGGTGAGTAAAAAAATATGGGTGAAAGTGATTGCTCCGGACACTCCGGAAATCAGAGAATATAGGAAAAATGACCAAAAAACGCTAAAACAGACAAGATTAATCAGTTCGACTGAATTTCCAGTCAAAGTTGAAATCGACTTGTACGGGAAAAATAGAATCGGGATTATGGCTTTTGAAGAAAAGATAGGGCTTATTATTGAAAGTGAGAAAATTTATACGACCTTGAAAAGTATATTTTTAATGAATTGGAGCAGTTTGGAGAAATAAAAAAAGGCGGGGAACTGCGATGAGTTTCCGCCTTTGAGCTTGAGATTTTTTGGCAAGAAAGTTAGAATCAACTTTCTTGCCGTTATTTGTCACCCTGCCCTTAGCTGCTCTCTTTTTTTGAAAGCCTCTCGGATGTATTTTGCCAACCGGGACTTTCCTCGTATGAAAAGAAAGTATCTTTCTATTTCTGCCCAGTTGAGAGCTTTTAAATCCAATAGGAAATGCGAATTTTCACATCTACTGTATCCTAGCTCATAGTTGTACGGTCTAAACCTTATCCAATCTATCATGTCTGGATCGGTGTCCTTGATTTCAATGCGTACGTACTCATTGAAATTTGGGTCGATTCCATCAACAACAACCTTTTTTAATTCGCTTATTTCCTCAACAGTCACTGTTTTTTCTATAAATGTCTTATAGAACCCGCATCCGTCTTGATAATATACTGTTCTATCGCTGATCCATCTCACTGTCGCTTCAATCTTCATGGCAATTTTCCTTTCAAAAGGTTTTGCCCAAAAATGGGCAGGAGGTGATTTTCAAAGAACTGTTTGCCAGACTTGAACTTTTGCTGTTCTCATCATGACTTCGTAGTATATCGCAAATTGGCAAACTATGTGGAAGTGGTTGGTAAGTTTATTGCAAAAATTGACAAATTATGGCTTATCTGATATACTAAAAGTGTTGAAATATAATCCACAACATTCACCCTGTCAAATAAATTTTAAGTTTTGATTATGATAAAGAGTCTTCTGGAACAATTGAATTTCTCGGAAAAAGAGTCCGCCATCTACTTGGCGCTTTTGGAGATGGGTTCAACCAAACCCGGCGTTTTGGCTAAGAAAACCGGGCTGAATCGCACTACAGTCTATGATATTTGCGAGCTTTTAATGCAAAAAGGTTTGATTTCGAAATATAAAAAAGGCGCCGGCACATTCTTTAATGCGCTGGATCCCAAACATTTACTGACATATCTTGACCGCGAACGAGAAGAAAAGGCTAAAGAAATTGAAAAACAAAAAGGGAAAGTTGCAGAGCTCTTGCCCCAGCTTTTGTCGATGCAAAACATTTATGGCGCCAGTAAGCCGAAGGTGCAATTTTTTGAAGGCGAAAAAGGAATGCGTGAAGCCTATGAAGACACTTTGACGAGCAAAGAAATAATCCTGGCTTATGCCAACCCGCAAACGATGCATGAAGGCTTGCCGAATTTTTTCCCGGAATATTACAAGCGCCGGGCGGAAAAAAGAATCTTTATTAAAGCCATCATTCCCAGAAACAAGATATCTTTGGAAAGAATGGCGCACAATCAGGAAGAAATGCGCGACACCCGCTTTTTACCTGAGGAAAAAATGAATTTTTCGCCAGAAGTGAATATTTATAACAACAAAATGCTCATCGCCTCATGGAAAGAAAAAATAGCGATCATTATCGAATCGAAAGAATTGGTTGATTTGCAAAAAATGACTTTCGATTTATTATGGGACAGTTTGCCGAGAAATTAAAAAATATTTCGGGTTTGAGGGGTTTCGGCCTTTGCAGGGGGGTATTTCCAATATTTTGGCAGGGGGCGATTTTTATGCAGTATAATAGATGGGTTATGATTACAGGCTCTATTATGCTCCAAATCGACATTTTTATCCTTACATATATTTAATTAAGCCAATTTTTATAATGTTGGCAAATTGAGAGGATTTGCATTTTTTGCGGAATATGTTATGATTATTTCATAGATTAGTTATTATTAACTAAAAAAAGAAATGAAATATATAGATTTTTATAACATTTTCAAAAATCGCGTACTAGTTGATGTTCGGGAAGTAAGAAGCCTATTTCCTGATTTTGATTCAAGGCGATTTTATGAATGGCAAAAAAAGGGTTATTTAAAGAAGGTTTACAATTTATTTTATATTTTTGCGGATAAGATAATTCAGGATAATGAGCGTTATTTTATTGCCAGTAAATTAGTCGAACCGTCCTACATTAGCAATGAGTCAGTCTTGCGTGCCTATAACCTAATTCCAGAGGAAGTTTTTTTTATAACTTGTATAACAACCAGAAAAACTCGAATTATAGAAACTTTGATTGGAAATTTTCAATATCGCTCTGTTAAGAAAAAATTATTTTTTGGCTATAAACTTGTTGATAGTAATGGCGTAGTCTACAAAATCGCCGAACCAGAAAAGGCGCTTTTGGATTTTTTGTATTTGCGCAGTGATTTGCAGGATGAAAATGATTTTGTTGAATTGCGATTAAATGAAGAAGTTTATCGGGAAATTATTGATCAAGTCAAGCTACAGCAATATTTATCGGTTTTTGATTCTGCCGCATTGTGCGAGAAAATTAATAAGCTAAATAAAGTTTTAAAAATATGATCAGTATCAATGAAATTAAAAAGTATTATCCGGCAGGTGTTGTCGGTTTCGATCGGGGAATTTTGCGGGAATATTTGCAATATAAAATACTGGATATAATTTTCAGACAAAAAATAAGTTCCAAGCTCGCTTTTCTTGGAGGTACCGCCATTAAGATTTGCTATGGCAGTGCGCGTTTCTCTGAAGATTTGGATTTTGATAATTTCGGCTTAACCCCCAAAGAGTTTATTGAATTATCTGCGACTATAAAAACAGAGTTAGAGTTGGAGGGTTATATTATTGAGATACGCAATGTTTTCAAGGGGGCTTTTCATTGTTATATAAAGATTCCAAGAATTTTGCAAGCTAATGATTTAGCTGTGGATGTAGAAGAAAAAATCTTAATTCAAATTGATACAGTGCCTCACGATTTTACCTATGAACCTCAAAATTATTTGTTACAAAAATTTGATGTATTCCGCAATATTAAAATTACTCCAGTTGACATTATTTTGTCTATGAAAGTAGCGGCTATTTTTGGCAGAAAAAGAATGAAGGGCAGGGATTTTTATGATTTGGTTTATTTGCTGGGATTGGGAGATTTCAATTATGAATACTTATCATTTAAACTGGGTATTAAAAACAAAGAACATCTGAAGAATAAGTTGTTGGAATCAATTGTTGATTTGGATATGTCCATTATGGCAAAGGATGTCCTGCCGTTTTTGCTAAAAAAGGATGATCAAGAAAGAGTTTTGAGTTTTCGGGAATATATTGCACAAAAGTTGAAGTGATTGATTGCTTTTCGATTTTTTGTCTGTGAGTAAATAGTCATCGTTTTAAAATCCATTTTCGAAAAATAAAAAAGGCGGAGAACTTGATGAGTTTCAGCCTTTGCAGGAGGGGGGCGATCATGAAAATATGCAATTGAATGATATTATACATTTTGTATAACAATTATGTTATACAATATGTAAAATTATACTAAAATTATGTCTAAAATGGCTAGAAAATTGAATATTTTACATCAAAGCGGACAATCGGTTTTTTCTACCAATGAGCTGATGCTACATTGGGGTATCGAAAACAAAAAGATTTTGTATACGCAAATTTCCCGCGCCAAAGAGCAAGGTTTTTTGAGAACGATCCAGCGAGGTTTGTATGCTCTAAAATTTAGTATAAAGTGAAAACAGATACGTCTGAATAATTTATGAAAAAATATCATAAAATCGGTGAAAAAAAAGAAATGCCGGCGTATCGAACTCCGACAACTTTCAAGAGCAAGGTTTTTGATGTTGTGCGCGAAATTCCAAGGGGAAAAACCTTGACATACAAGCAAGTGGCGGAAAAAGTTGGAAGCCCGAAGGCTTATCGGGCGGTAGGCAATATCCTGAACAAAAATTTCGATCCCGAAATCCCGTGTCATCGCGTTATCCGGTCGGACGGAAAATTGGGCGGGTATAATCGCGGTGAAGATAAAAAACGGGAAATTTTGGAAAAAGAAAGGAAAATAGGGTGAGTATTTACCGGTGAATATTAACCCCTTTATATTGACCTACATGTGAATAGCCGCCGACAATTGACCGTAAAATTCAATTTTTAGACATATTGAGGAATAATTTGCGTCTGGATTTGAAAGAAGTTTTGGAGGTTAAAATTTCTAGCGCGACAAAAGTGGCGCAAAAAACTTTGCGCAAACTGGAAGATCGTATCGTAAATGCCAGAAACACAACAGCGGTTAATCCGATATAGGGAATATAATATCAAATGACCTGATTTTCAAATTACAAAGACGTTTCTTAGGAGTGTATTAATAGGGATAATTTACTAAACTTTATTGCAAGATAAGTTTTAGTTTTTTAAAAATGTATCATAATAATGCGGTCATAGGATTATGAAATTTTTTTGCGGTTATTTATTTTTCAAAAAGAAAAACGCCCTATACTATGCGAAGTATAGGGCGCGAACATGAACCATGTTGAAAATAGAGTGTGCTCACATAAAATCGCTATGCGATCATGTGATGCGGCCATAGAATAACTCTATTTAGAGGTTTAGGAAAAAAACATAGCCATCAATGTTTTTATTGTCTACATGGCACGTCCACTCCATTGCCCCTTTAAATGTAAGCTCCCCGAAATCGGTTATTATGCGCGAAGAGTAGTGTTGCCAATTTTTTTCTCCCTCTCTTTTCATTATTTTTTTTGCTCTCTTGCTTTTATACCAGTCGTGTTTTTTGAGGCGGACAGAAATAACTTTTCCCATAAAAACATCTGCCGTGTTGTCTGACATAAAAGTGAGTTTTGTGCCGATTACGTCCAGAAAACTGTTGAATTTTCCCTCAAGATTGTTCTCATAAAGAAAACTATCGAATTCATCCTGTATTTTTTGATTTACATGATCAATTTTTTTCAAATCCTTTTTGAAATATGACATAACAATTCTCCCAAATATTTATGTTAAAGTACGAATGTTAAAATTCAGCCAATCTGAATTTAACATTGAAGTTTACACTTTTTAACGAAAAATGTCAATTATTCCGATTATATTTTTTAGTAAAAAGTAAAAATCCTTTATAATAGCCATTATTGACAGTAAAATAAGAGTGGTATATAATTAAAATGTCATCGGAAAAACCGACATTTAGCAAAAATATGCTGGAAACACTTCAAAAAATAGGAATGGAAAGCAAGCACGCCAAAATATATGTGGCTTGCCTTGAGATCGGAAACGCTTCGATTATTGAAATTTCACGAAAAACAGGGATAAAAAGAACAACGGTTTATGAAAATATTGAGCAGATGGTTAGAGATGGATTTTTAAAAGAAACTTTTCAAGGGAAAAGAAAAAAAATTGTAGCCTTGAATCCGCAAGAACTGAAGGATTTATTGAAGAAACAGGAGAGTTTATTGGATCAAATAATGCCACAGCTCTTAGCTGCGGGCAATGCAAACAGCATAAAGCCGAAGATCTGGACATATCAAGGAAAGGAGGGAATTTTATCAGCTTATGAAGATTCTTTGAATTATCCCGGCAGTGAAATCGTCGGCTGGGCTTCCGGAGAGGTGGTTTGTATGTTTTCTCAAAAGGAGTGTGATAGTTATATCCGAAAAAGAGTTGAAAAAAAGATAATGCAAACCTTAATAATGCCGAGCGATAAGAGTTCGGAAGAATTTACCAGTAACGACAAGCATCAGCTGCGAAGAACAAAAATCGTGGATTCAAGTGAATATCCTTTCAAAATCGAGATAAATATATATGCCAATCGCGTGGCAATATTTTCGGTTAAAGATAAACTGGCAGTTATTTTGGAATCAGAACCGATTGCCTTGGCGATGAGAATGATTTTTAAAATGTGCTGGAAGGTAATAGCTTAAAGACAGATTTTAATATAATTAATTTTGAAGAAAATTGGCAACAAATTTATTAGATTTAAAAACAAAAATGAAAACGCTTTTGAAAAAATATTTCGGATTTGAGGGGTTTCGGCCTTTGCAGGGGGAGATTATTTCCAATATTTTAGCAGGGAGGGACACTTTTGTGTTGATGCCGACCGGCGGAGGAAAATCGCTTTGCTATCAGCTTCCCGCGCTCAAATTTCCCGGAATTACGATCGTGATTTCTCCTTTGATCGCCCTGATGAAAGACCAAGTGGACTCACTTAAGGCTAGTGGCGTGGCGGCGGAATTTTTGAATTCTTCGCTTTCTACTGGAGAAATTGAGAAAATAAAAAAGGAAGCGCAACAAGGAAAAGTCAAAATTCTCTATATTGCTCCCGAGCGGATGGCAATGCGGGATTTCGAGGATTTTTTGGCAGAATTGAAACCCAGCTTGATCGCAGTGGACGAGGCGCATTGTATTTCGGAATGGGGACATGATTTTCGTCCGGATTATCGCAATCTCCGAAGACTTAAGAATATTTTTCCCGGTGTGCCGATTGTGGCACTCACCGCAACGGCAACGGAAAAAGTACGAAAAGATATTTTGAGCCAGCTCAATTTTCAAAACCACAAAACATTCATTTCCAGTTTCAATCGGGAAAATTTGTTCTTTCGCGTGGTAGAAAAAAGAAACGCTTTCCCCAAATTATTGAAATTATTAGAAAACCGCAAAAAAGATTCTGTAATAATATATTGTTTTTCTCGCAAAGACACGGAAAAAATTGCACTTGCTTTGCGAGCAGAGGGATTTTCGGCTTTGGCATATCACGCTGGTCTTGATTCGGCGAAACGAAAAAAAGCGCAAGAGGCGTTTATCCGCGATGAGGCGAATATTATCGTGGCGACAATCGCTTTCGGAATGGGAATTGATAAACCGAATGTGCGCTTGGTGGTGCATTATACTTTTCCCAAGTCGCTCGAAGGATATTATCAGGAAGTGGGACGTGCTGGACGGGATGGATTGCCAGCAGAATGCGTGATGTTTTATACCTATGCCGACGCGCGCAAGCATCAATATTTCCTAAATGATATTTCTGATGAGGTTTTGCGCAATCAAACGGCGAAAAAACTGCAAGAAGTGATGGATTATGCGGATTTGGAGTTTTGCCGGAGGCGTCATTTGCTTTCTTACTTTGGAGAGGAATATGAAAAAGAAAATTGTGGAGGGTGCGATGTCTGTGTTTCGGACAAAAAAGAAAAAGAAATGTTTGACGCAACAGTTGTGGCACAAAAAATTCTCTCAGCGATGGTGCGCACCGGACAGCGGTTCGGCGCCGGGTATATCACGGACATTCTTTGCGGGAAAAATAAAAAAATGATTCGCGGTCGAAAACATGATAAACTTTCAGTTTTTGGAATTGTGAATGATTTTTCAGTTGATCAATTGCGAGAAATAATTCGCTTGCTTTTGGGCGTGGGATTGATTGAAAAATCTCA
>JALNYX010000046.1 GCA_023229615.1 Candidatus Moraniibacteriota bacterium | reverse complement strand
ACTCTCTTGTTCTGCTGTTTTTATGCCTTCCCCGCGATCCCGCAACGGGGTTCTGCGGGGTTTTCTTGTTTTAATCAGTCCGGCTTTTCCTCCGCCAAAAATAATTTTGAAATATTTGGAAAATTCACTATTTATTTGCTCCAGAGCGCTGGCAAAAACTTTTTCAATTTTTTGATCCATTTCCTTGGCAACTTTTTTGAGCGATTCAATGGCATTTTCCAAATCTTTCGATTCTTGGCTCAAAAATTCAAATCGGTCTTTTGTTTCCTGATATTCCTGAATTACCATTGGATCAATTCCTCCAATTTGTTCCAATTGAAATTTCAATTTCCGTATTTCTCTTTCCGCCCTATCCCTATCAACAGAGTTTCCATCATATTCGAGTTTCTTCGCTTCCATCTGCAATTCGTTTTTAACCCCTTCGATCAAATCTTCCTCTCGAACCTCAATACGCGCCAAACGAATTTTGGCTTCATTGAAACTGTCTCGAAATCTATTCAATTCCGCTTGTTTTAATTGTAATTGACCCTCTAATTGGAAAAATTTTTCTCGAGCTTTTTTGTCTTTTTCAATTTCTTGCTTGATTTTTAAATCTATTTGCTCAATTTTTTTCTTAAAATCAGCAACATCTTCAATAATTTTGCTTTTTTGTTTTCGATAAGTTTCAATTTTTTCCGCAATTTCAATTTCCTCCTTTGATTTTCCCGGAATTTGTTTGACCTGGGCTTCACCCTTGTCCACATCCGCCAGTAATTCAAATATGGATTGATTAATAACGTGCGCAAATTCAGAAATATCCTGCAACTGGTCTATTGATTCCGCCTCTTCCAGTCTCTGAATTAATTTTTCATGATTTTTTTTAATTTCACTCAAATGTCCTTTAACATATTTTCGATCAACCGGAATACTTTGAATTATTTTTTGCTGATCTTTTCTCTCTTCTAGAATTTCGATTCGACCATCAATAATCGCCTGCTCTTTTTCCAGTTCATTTAATTTCCGATACGCCAAACTTCTTTCTTGTTCAAATTTTTCTTGTCCATCGGAATCTTTTACTTCTCCTGATTCGCTTTTGAGATCGTCATTTATTTTGTCCACTTCACGCTGGATATTCATCATCCGACGTCCGAATTCTTCCTTTTCTTCAAATGATCCGCTGCGCTCTTTTTGGAAATTATGCCACAAAAATGAATAAAGCTTCATTTGCTCTTCCCTGAGTTTTTCTTCAACTTCTTTTCTTTGAGCTGATTTTTCCGCTTGCCGTTTTAGCATTCGCAAATGCGGTTCTATTTCTTTGGCAAGTTCGTAAACTCTTTCTAAATTTATTTTAGTATTTAAAAGTTTCCTCAAGGCTCTTTCTTTTTGAATTTGAAATTGCTTTACTCCGGCAGCGTCTTCAAGAATCATCCTTCTGTCTGTTTGACTGGCATTGAGCACGGCATCGGACATTCCTTGATTGATCACGCAATAACTTTCTTTTCCAATTCCCGCTTTTGCCAAAAGATCCACCACGTCAATAAGGCGCACCCGACTGCCGTTAATCAGATATTCCGATTCTCCGCTTCGATATATTTTTCGCGTCACTGAAACTTCCGAAAAATCCAAGGGAATTCTTTTTTGTGAATTATCAAAACTCAATTTTACCCAAGCGCTTCCAAGCCGGGCTTTTTTTCCAGATCCGGCAAAAATAATATCTTCGGATTTTTTTCCGCGCAAATTTTTCATCGACTGCTCTCCCATCACCCAGCGAAGTGCATCAGCCACGTTGGATTTTCCGCTTCCATTGGGTCCGACGATTGCCGTAATCCCTTGAGCATTTTTCTCGGCATCGCCAAAACCCCGCTCTGGATCAAATTCCAGCACGGTTCGATTAGCAAATGACTTAAACCCCTGTATTTCAAGACTCTTTAAAAACATGAAAAATTAATTAGTAATCGGTAATTAGTAAACAATAAATAGTAAATAGTAAATAGTAAATAGTAAAAAAATTAATCGGCAAATGATGCCCAATTTTTTCACTTTTTCGCTTCAACTTTTGCACCTCCCAATCTTACTACATTTTTTGTTTTTAGGGAATAATTAAAAACGAACATAAAGTTCGCTTTTAATTTATATTCAATATTAAATACAAAATCACTCCCATCCTTTCTTTTCCAATCCTGCTGTTGCGGCGTTTCTTTGGGCGTCTTGTTTGGAAATTCCTTCTCCTTCAGCAATCAATTCATCTCCGATGAAAACCCCCACAATGAAACGCTTGTCATGATCCGGACCCCATTCCTTGATGACTCGATATGCCGGCGTGATTTTTTCATGTTCTTGAGCTTTTTCTTGAAAATAACTCTTTGGATCCATATATGATTTGTTTTTCAAAATATCATCAATCTTGACTGCCACATTTTTCATAATAAATTTCTTGGCCGCTTCGTATCCTTGATCCAAATAAACCGCTCCGATAATCGCCTCCATCGCATTAGCCAAAAGATACTGACGGGCGCGCCCGGTATCTTTAGCTTCTCCTCTGCTCATCAATAAATGATCCTCCACTCCCAATTCCCCTGCAATACTCGCCAGCATCTCTCCGTTTACCAACGCTGCTCTCCAACTCGTAAGCTCTCCTTCCGGATTGGGATAACTATGATACAGAAATTCAGTAATCACCAATTCCAAAACCGCATCACCCAAAAATTCCATCCGTTCGTTGTGATTCAATTTATATTCTCTATTTTCGTTCAAATATGAACGATGTGTGAGAGCCTCCCTGAAAAAATCAAGATTTTTAAATTCAATTCCGAGATCCTCCACAAATTTTTCAATAGAC
This sequence comes from Candidatus Moraniibacteriota bacterium, assembly GCA_023229615.1. Classification (GTDB taxonomy): domain Bacteria; phylum Patescibacteriota; class Minisyncoccia; order Moranbacterales; family UBA9337; genus UBA12151. Next base: position 3,029 of record JALNYX010000046.1, on the reverse strand, counting down.
ATTTACTTGATCGTAAGAAACAAATGTCAGTGGCTGTTTTCCGAAAACTGCTAATGACCTATGCTGCCTACTATTACAAAAAATTAGAATTTATTTATATTTTACTTATTTATAATTTCTTCCTTATTATCTTTTTCCGGTTTTTTGTGATTTTCACTGCAATCGTCTTTCAAAGGTTCTCCCATTTCCCGATAGATAGTGCCAAGTACTCCGTTAACAAATTTGGCAGAATTGGTACCGCCAAAAGTTTTTGCCAATTCAATTGCTTCATTGATTGCCACTTTTGGAGGAACTTCTTGATAATTTCCATGTATCAATTCATAAATCCCCAAGCGTAAAATATTTCTATCAACGATAGTAATTTGATCCAATGGCCATTCCGGAGCGCATTTCTCAATCAACTCATTGATTTGTTTTTTATGTTCAATAACGCCACGCACAAGCACTCCGACCAAATCGGCCTCCTTGAGTCCTGCTGCAAATTCACCCACATTGCGCTCTATAATCTCTTTGGATGTATCATCTCCACATCCTCCAAAATCCCACTCAAAGAGAGATTGCATTGCTATTGATCTTTGCAAATGTCTATTGGCCATATATAAAAAACTAGAAGTGTAAAGCGAAAAGCTTAAAATAAAACTATTGCTTTTTTTTCTTTTTTAAAGTATTTACAATCTCATTTCCCCTATAATATCCACATTGAGCACAAGCTCTGTGAGGCATCATTGTTGCTCCGCATTTTGGACATTTTTGAGTTTTCTTGACTCCTACCGCCTGAAGTTGTCCGGCGCGTCGTCGTCCTTGTCTGGCTTTGTTGTGTCGTTGTTTTGGTACTGGCATATTGGTGAAATCAAAATTTAAAACGCAAAAATCAAAATTATACACCCTGAATCCTGCATATTAACTTTGGAAATTTATTTATATTAACTACTGAAAAAGTCTATCATTGAATCTCCGATTTGACAAGAGTCGCCCAATAAAGCTCCCTGCCACTCACTCATTTTTATGCAATCGCATAAAAATGAGTGAGATAAGTTTTAATGCAAAAATTCTTTATTTCAATGCCATTTTTACCGGAGCAAATGATTTCCGATGGATTTCACAAGGTCCATATTGCTTGAGCGATTCCATATGAATCTTGGTTCCATAACCTTTATGCTTGTCAAAATGATACTCAGGATATTTTTTGTGCGCTTCCAGCATCATCCGATCCCTGGTCACTTTGGCGATAATCGATGCCGCGGAAATTGATTTGACGATTTTATCCCCTCCAACCACCGCCAACTGCTCTCCAGAAAAATTAGGAATTTTTTTATTCCCATCAACAAGAATAATATATTTCAGCAACTGTTTTTCATTTTTTAAATCATTGGAAATTTGATTATTAGAAATTGATTGGAAATTGGAAATTGAAAATTGGAAATTACTTGATTTTATCAAGTTTGTCAGCGCTTTCTTCATCGCTAAAAAACTGGCTTCCAAAATATTAATTCGGTCGATTGTTTCGTGGTCGCAAATTCCGATTCCCACGTGAAAATTTTCCAAAACAAAATCAAAAGCCTTTTCCCGTTGTCCGGCAGAAAGTTTTTTCGAATCCCGCACCAAATCCCATTCTTTTAATTCTTGGTTCTTGATTCCTGATTCATTATTTTTGAGAGTTGCCGCGCAAGCCACAACAGGTCCGGCTAATGGTCCCCTCCCTGCCTCATCCACCCCAATAACAAATCCATACCCTTTGCCAAGAAGTTCTTTTTCCAAATCAAATGTTGCTATTTCCATATTTTAATAATACACCATCTTTCGCACCCCGGAAACCCATTCCTCGGCGCGAATTTTTATTTTTCACAAAATATGCTATACTTTCAAACAAGATTATGAAACTTACTAAAAGCAAAATCAAAGAATTTTCGAAAATCTTTGCCAAACACAAGGTTGTTTTTGCGTATTTGTTCGGTTCGCAAGCTACTGGAAAAGCGATAAAAAACAGCGACATTGATATCGCCATAATGCTGTCAAAAGATACAGACACCAAAAAAAGATTTGCTATCCGATGCAAAATTATTTCCGAGCTTTCAAAAATATTTGGAAAAAATACGGAAGTTGTCATTCTCAACGACACAAAATCCATCCTTTTTAAGTTTGTAATCATCAAAGAAGGAAAGCTGATTTACGCAAAAGATCACGGAGAAAGGCTCGAGTTTGAATTAAAAACAATGAATGATTACTACGATTTCGCGCCCTTTATCGAAAAATACAATGAGGCTTATTTAAAAAGAGAACTAAATCGAAAATAAAGATACATTTTATGACAAAAATAATCAAGAAAAAATTTTTCGACAAAATTCAAAGCTTTTTTATTCCGATATTTTCCCGATTTCTTCCTCAATCCCCCGCCCATCACAATACCTCAAAATCCCCAAATATGACTGTAAACTTTGATTAAATTCCTCTTCTGAAATCAATCTTTCTCTCAACGTTTTATAATTGAGAGATATTTTTTTCATCATTCTTCTTTTCGTTTTCGTCCGCAGAATTTTGTGATGCGGAAAAATGACATATCCAAGAAAGTCGACTCCTTGGATGAATTTTCTGATAATTATTTTGTTGGGATGAAGATTAAGTTTTAAGTTAGCTTTTAGAAATTCACTTATTTTTGAAATCAAACTTTTCAAATATTCTTCATTATCGCTCAAAATTACAAAATCGTCGCAATATCTTAAATAGTATCTGATTTTCAGTTTATGTTTGGCAAATTGATCCAATTCGTTCAAATAAATGTTAGCAAACAATTGGCTGGTTACGTTTCCAAGCGGCAGGCCCTTGGAAAAGCTTCTGATTATTTTTTCCACAAGCCAAATCACATTTTGATCTTGTATTTTTCTTTTAATAAGATCTAGTAATATTTCTTGGTCGACTGAATCAAAAAACTTCCTGATGTCGCACTTGAGCGTAAATATTCTTCTTTTGTTGTTTTTGCTTGCTTTTCTTGAAAATTCTTCAAACTTTTTTATTCCCCTGTGCGTTCCCTT
>JALNYX010000045.1 GCA_023229615.1 Candidatus Moraniibacteriota bacterium | reverse complement strand
TTGCGTTTTTCTTCCTTCCATTAATTGCAAGTAGTCAATAATAATCAGTCCAACTCCATGCTCGGATTGCAAACGTCTTGCCATCGTTCGAATTTCCATAATATTAGCACTTCCGGCATCGTCGATATATATCGGCGCTTCACTGAGCGATCCCATTGCATTTCCAATTCGTTGAAAATCGTCATTTCCTGCATCACTGCGAAGTCTTCCGGTTCTGAGCCTCCAAAGGTCGACATCTGCTTCAGCGGCAATCATCCTGTCGATTAATTGGTCTGATGACATTTCCAATGAAAAAATTCCCACTGGAATTTTTGTGTTGGTTCCAATTTGACGGGCGATATCCAATGCAAAGGTTGTTTTTCCGATAGAAGGTCTGGCCGCTAAAATTATCAAATCGGATTTTTGGAGGCCGGAAAGAATATTGTCCAGATCAGTGAATCCGGTTGGAATTCCGCGAAAATCATGTTCTCCTTTGTGCAATTCATCGATGCGATTGAAAGCACTTTCGAGAATTGATTTGATTGGAGTAAAATCCTTCTTGGCATATTTTTGGGAAACACTGAAAAGTTTTTGTTCAGCCATATCGAGAGTTTTTTCCACATCTTCCGACTCCTGATATCCAATTTCAGAAATATCATTGGCCACATTGATAAGACGACGCAGGACTGCTTTTTTTTGAACCACTTTCGCGTAATGCGCAACGTTGGCAGCTGAGGGAACAGAGTTTACCAAAGAGGCGAGATAACTGGAACCGCCGATAAGGTCAAGCTTCTTGCTTTCTTCAAGTTTATTAGAAAGACTAAGTACATCAATAGGCTCTTTGTATTCATAGAGTTTCAGCATTAGCTTGTAGATAATATTGTGTGTTTCTTTGTAGAAATCTCCGACAGCCAAAAAATCCGCCACTTTGATGATGGCGTCTTTGTCTAACATTAATGATCCTAGAACTGACTGCTCCGCTTCAATATTATGAGGGGGAACGCGTAAATTCTCGTTTGTTTTTTTTCCGACCATAATAAATCCTGTATTTGTGGTTAATGGATGGTAAAAATTTGATTGCTGATTTGTTTATTATATCAAGCTGAAATTTAAAATCAATCTCTTGACAACTCTGGGTGATATGTGTTATTCTAGTTTGACAACAAATTTTGGGAATATGGCTCATCAAGAGACTATTTGATGGAGCTATAAATATTTAAACATTTTTTATTTTAGTTAAAAATATGAAGAACTTAAAAAAAGCAAAATTAGCAGAAAAAAGTGAATCTTCAGCGATTAAATCTATGAATGCCGTTTTGGATTTTCTGCCGGAAAGAGCGGAGAAAATTCTAAAGATGAGATTTGGAGTTATTGACGGACATCCTGCCACGCTGGAAGGAATCGGAAAGAAATATGGAATAACCAGAGAAAGGGTGCGTCAGATTATAAAAGAGGCATTAAATAAGGTAAAAAGAAAAAAAGCTAAAACTGGAGCTTCTATTGAACAAGAGATTAAATTTGCAATCAATAAAAGTAATGGTATAATTAGGGAGGAAAAGTTATTGAATCAATTGAGTGATAATACGAAAGCGCAAGGAGCCGCTAGATTTTTTTTGAAGGTTATTGATGGTGTTAGTTCTCGATCTGCCAATGCGGAAATGGAAAAGGTTTTCTTTGTAAAAGAGTTTGATTTTTCTGTTTGGAAAAATTGCAAAGATATTGCAAAGAAGATACTGGAAAAGAAAAACATTACAATGCTTTCCGACAAAATAGTAAAAGAGATTTCTGCTATAGATGGAAGTATGGAAAAAACTGCAATTTTGGATTATTTGGATGTTTCCGTAGAAATAAAGATTAATAATTTCGGAAAATGGGGAATGGCACAGTGGAGTGATATCAGTCCAAAAGGAACGCGAGAGAAAGCTTTTCTTGTGATGAAAGAATATGGAGAGCCACTTCATTTTACCAAGGTGGCGGAACTTATTGATAAGCATGGATTGAGTAAAAGAAAATCTCATCCGCAAACAGTGCATAATGAATTAATCAAAGATAAGCGATTTATTTTAGTTGGAAGAGGTGTTTATGCTTTGGCCGAGTGGGGATACAAGCGAGGAACGGTCAAGGATGTGCTTGAAGAAATATTCAGAGAAAGCGGACAGCCAATGAGCCGGGATGAAATTTTGAATAAAGTTTTGTCCAGTCGAAAAGTTAAAAAATCTACAATTATGATTAATCTTAATAATTTTTTCGTTAAAGTAGATAATGATAAATATACAATAAAAAAATAAAGCAGCTTGGCAGTTTATTTTTTATACCAAAAACAAAATAAATGTTTGAAATAATCAGGGAATCTTTTCTGAATTTAGGTGAAAGCATTTCAGGTGGGTGGCAATTATTGTCCCATATCTGGTTTATTGTGCTTCCGCCTGTTTTGTATTACTTGTTTAAATTGATTTGGATGGATTTTGTTCAAGATAGATTTGCCGGTTCTTTGGATTGGATAATGTTGGAAATTATTCCTCCTCGTGAAATAGAAAGAAGTCCTCAACCGATGGAGTCTATATTTAATGGTTTGACTGGTGTTTATAAGGGTCTTAACGCCAAGGAAATATATGTCGACGGAGCTTTTACATTAAAATTCAGTCTTGAGTTGGTGAGTGATGCTGGTACTGTTCATTTCTATATTCGCACAACAAAACAAAACAGAGGATTGGTGGAGGCGCATATATATGCCCAGTATCCGAATGCGGAAATTTTAGAGGTTCCGGATTATATTAATAATATTCCGAAAATTATTCCCAATAAAAATTGGAACCTCTGGGGAACTGATTTTATGCTTATTAAGCCGGATGCCTATCCGATCAGAAGCTATCGGTGGTTTGAGGAGAGTGTGACGGGAAAAATGATTGATCCTTTGTCATCACTTGTTGAAGCAATGGGGACGGTCGGTCCCGGGCAACAACTTTGGTTTCAAATTGTGATTATTCCGGAAGAAACTAATTATTATAATTCCGGACGTGCATTGGTGGATAAACTTGCTGGAAGAGCGAAAAAAGAGAATCCGGGAGTTTTGAGCGGTGTGGGAAAAGATTTTACAGACGTAATTAAAGGGGTTTTTCAAGGGATTCTTTCTCCGGTAGAGTTTGCCCCAGCTAAGGAAGTAAAAAAAGATGAAACGCCATTGGAATTTCGTCTTACGCCGGGAGAAAAAGAGGCGATGAAGGCTATTGAAGAGTCAATGGGAAAAGCTGTTTTTTTGACAAAAATTCGACTTATGATGGTCGGAAAAAGAGAAGGATTCGATCGCTCAGTCATTGGTGCATTTATGGGAGGTATTCGTCAATTTTCTGATTCTAATTTAAATGGATTTAAACATGATAATACCTCAAAAACATATGGAATCCATTGGGGAGGGGCGATGAGGGCGCTTTATCGACAACGAAAAATATTTCAACGTTACAAAGACCGAGATCCGGTTGGAACCAAATTTTTTCTTAACACGGAAGAATTGGCGACGATTTTTCATTTTCCTGATATGGCAGTTGTCGCACCTTCAGTTCGAAAAGTTGAATCCAAGCGCGGAGGGGCACCGGCAAATTTGCCAATATAGATAGAATTTAATGTTTTAATGAAGAAAAATACATGTCTGATATAACATTTTTTGCCAAAACGAATTTTCGCAATCAAGAAACTGAATTCGGAATTAAAACTGATGACCGGCGGCGGCATATGTATGTAATTGGAAAAACCGGAATGGGAAAAACCAATTTACTCGAACATTTGGTTATTCAAGATATTCGCAATGGACGCGGTGTTGCATATATTGATCCGCATGGAGACACGGCTGAGAAGATTCTCAGAGCAGTACCATCAGAAAGAATCAATGATGTGATTTATCTTAATCCGTCGGATGCAGAATTCCCAATTGCTTTTAATATTTTGGAAGCAGTAGATGAGGATAAGAAAAATTTAGTAGCGTCCGGAATGATGGGTGTTTTTAAAAAAATATGGCCGGATGTGTGGAGTCCCAGAATGGAATATATTTTGAATAATACAATTCTGGCTCTTTTGGATTATCCTGGCTCGACGATGCTTGGAGTGAGCCGTATGATGTCGGACAAAGATTATCGTAAGCGAGTTTATGTGAAAATCAAGGATCCGGTAGTGAAGTCTTTTTGGATTAATGAGTTTGATAAATGGGAGGATCGATTCAGAAAGGAGGCGGTAGCGGCAATTCAAAACAAAGTCGGTCAATTTCTTTCTTCGTCAGTAATCCGGCACATTGTTGGACAACCAAAATCCACCATTGATATGCGGGAAATTATGGATAATAAGAAGATATTGATTGTCAATCTTTCCAAAGGAAGAATTGGAGAAGATGCGATGCGTCTTTTGGGTGGAATGATTGTGACAAAAATGCAGTTGGGAGTAATGGGGCGCGTGGATATTCCGGAAGAGAAAAGAGAGGATTTTTATTTGCACGTGGATGAATTTCAAAATTTTGCGACTGAGTCTTTTGCTAGTATTTTGTCTGAAGCTCGAAAATATCGCCTGAGTCTTACTTTGGCACATCAATATATCAGTCAATTGGTTTTTGATGGAAATACGACGGTGCGCGACGCAGTTTTTGGAAATGTTGGAACGATTATTGCTTTTCGAGTGGGAGCGGAAGATTCCGAGCAATTGGAAAAAGAATTTGAACCGGTTTTTACTGCTAATGATATCATTAATTTGCCAAAGTATCATATTTATCTGAAATTGATGATTGACGGGGTGGCTGGAGATGCTTTCTCAGCCACAACATTGCCTCCGGTTGAAATTGAATCAACGGAAAAGAATTTTGAAAAAATTATTCGGAATTCTCGCGAAAGATATAGTAGTAATAAAAAGGAAGTAGAAGAACGGATTGCCAGATGGAGCGGGATGGTTATTGATACCGGAGTGAGTTTTGATGGTGGGGAAAATGATTCATATCAAGACAATGCTTCGAGTCCGCAAAGGCGACCGCAGGAAAATCGAAAATATGAAAAACCTCCAGTTCAGTCGCGAATGCAATCTCGACCCAAAGAACAACTTCAATCGCAACCTCAAGCACAGCCACGATTGCAAGTACCGATTCAATCTCATTCTCGTCCACAGGTTCCGACTCCGGAAAAAAGAGAGGAACAAGTAGAAGATATTTCGGAGGAAGGACTTGTTCCGCAAAAGATTATCGCCGATGAGGTTGAACGTGTTTTGTATGATGCCAAATGTGCCACTTGCGAAACCGGAATTAAGGTTCCTTTTCAACCGGACGGAAAACGCCCAACTTTTTGTAAGGACTGTCTTAAGGATTACCAAAGGACAATAGCCAAAGCTAAACAGCAAATGGAAGAAAAAGAGAATGTAAAAAAAGAACCGAATAAAAATATTGATGATCAGCGGATAATTGAAAGGGTAACATATAAGGCACCTGAAAATCCAGTGAAGCTTTCTCAATTGCAACATGTTGCTCCGAAAAAATTCAAAAATCTTCGTAAAAAACCCAATGTAGATTTGAAAGAAATTCGCGATTTAATAAACAAAAACCGAGGAGAAAAATAAAAACGATAATCAAATAAAAAATAAAGTAATTTTTTAAAAAAATGGATAAAAAATCAAAAATACTAATAGCAGTTTTTGTTGCGTTGATTTTTATTTCTGTTGGAGTGACATATTGGAGGATAGTGATTAAAAAGGATTATGTCATTGAATCACAAGTCGATTGTGATCCGTATTCAGAAGAATGTTTTGTTTGGAAATGCGATTCTCAGTCTTCTGTTGAGGGAGAAGCGTGTACCGGAGAACCGGATGAAGATATTTGGTATTTTAAGATTGTCCGTAGAAATGCTGGCAATGTTCCGTTTTGCGATCCGGAAAACGACGAAGATTGTTTACCGTTTTTGTGCGCGGAAGGTGAAAAAGATTGCGAAGAAGAATTTTGCACCGAGGAAAATATGGAAAATTATTCCGCAACAAGTTGCAATGATCCTGTTATTTTTTCCGCTCAAAATCCGATTGAAGAAACCGATGAATGCCTTGAGGAAGATGATTGCGCAAAAGATGCGGAAATTTCAGAGGAAGTTGATGGAGAAGAAGAAATTGACGTGTTGGAAAATCAGGAAGAGAATTCAAATAGCGAAGGTGATATTACAAAGGAAAACGATAATACGGAGGAAAATATGCCAACGGAAAACACCAATCAAACAATGCCAATAGAAATAATTCCTTTGTAAATATTTATGGAAGTTAGAGAATCTAAATAAATATAAAAAGGAGGTATGTGGTTAGGAGTAATCAATATTATCCTTGTTTGTTTGACCTTTTTCCTTGTTTAATGATACTTTGAATAAAGTTAAATAGAATATAATTTTAAATTTATAAACAAGAAAAATATCATTATTTTAGCAGTTGTTCTGACAATTATTATTGTCGGAGGTTTTTTGGTTTGGAAAGGTGATCAGAATGTTGAAGTTATTGAGGAACAGGGTCA
>JALNYX010000044.1 GCA_023229615.1 Candidatus Moraniibacteriota bacterium | reverse complement strand
ATTGCAACGTCCTTTTCCGGTGAGTAATAATTTCCTACCCAATCGATCGTTTTTTTCCACAAGTAAAACCCGCGCGCCAGCTTCTCCTGCCTTTCCCGCCGCCATCATTCCCGCCGGCCCTCCACCAATGACAATTACGTCATATTTCCGACCATCATTTTTTTCAATTGAAGTTGTTTTTCTCATATCTAGAATTGTTTCATAAAAAAGATTGATTGTAAAATTTTAGACTACTAGAAAACAAAGCATAAAAAAAACGGAAAACCTCTTTCGAGACTTTCCGCTGGCAGTCGAATTCAAAATTGATATGCTTCATTTCTTGTGATCAATTTTGAATTTGACCTCGATTGATATCTCAGGATACTCAACGACAGTAATCCTGATTTTAGCATCGGTATCCTTTTTGATGATATCCCGATATGGTTTGTTTTCCATATCCCAATTCTTTTCTCCATCATTGGGAGTGGAGTCATCCAGGACGTACCACTTGTTTTTTTCATAAAGATAATATTCAATCTTTACATGAGAACCCTTGGGGACGTTAGTTGTTCCCCAGTTGATGGAGTGATTCTTGTCGGTTTTCCACTTCTCTCCGCTGGAAGGATCAGTGATTTTAATTTCCATTGGAGGTGGCGGAGGAATGTACTCTTTAACGGTGAGTTTGGAATACTCATCGTCATCATTGATATCGGAAATATTCGCTGAATTGTCTTCGTGAACGATGACGATGGCGAAGATATAAAAAAGACCCTCCTGGTTGGGGGTTCTGAGTTGGTTTCCACTTTCGTCTTGGGTTTTTCGATCTTCGTGGGATTCTCCCGCGTCGATTTGGTCGATCCAATCGGAGGCGAGGTATTCGTCGTCATCGTCGCCGAAAGTTTTGTTTTCGGAAATCCAGTATTGGAGTTCGATGTCATAGGCATCATCGTCTCCGGTGTTTTCAAGAACCGAATGGATGTGGTACTTTTGGCTTGGTTCCTTGATGAGACTATGGGAAATCATCTCATCATCATCGTCGGAGATTTGGATCTCGCGGACTTTGACAGAGGAGTTTTTAGTGGGGATATCATTATCACCTCCGCCACCGGTGCCACCAGTACTTAAACAGTATTCATTCGTTGAAACATCAATCATGGATCCCTGTTCAAAATCATAGAGCGTCCAGTTTTCTCCACCCTGACAAGATACATCCGTGCTCGACGGCGTCCAACAGATTCCCCAAAGTGAACTAATGTCATCACAGTATATATTTGTTCCACTTTGGCGCCTGTAAATGAAACCTTGGAGGCTCCAATTTCCTTGCACGCTAGTTCCCAAATCAGTCTTTCGATGATAAGTATTGCCACTTCCTGGATAGTAGGTAGCATGCAAAATCCCACTTCCAAGTTGCCCTGTTGCATCCATTTCCGATACGCTAAATGATCCTTTTTCGCCAAGTTCTTCAATATAAGCGACGTGTTCAGAAAACTCAACAATAGCACCAACTTTTGGCTCCAAACCAACATCAAAATCCTCGCTAACAAGATTGCCATGCCACTGACCGCCATTCCACCCGCTACCAGAAATAACTGCCGCTATGTCGGGACGCATGTATGCCGCCCACCACGTACAGTTTCCGTATGTACCGCATACAAAATGACTTGTCGTAGAAGTTTTTCCATAACATTTCAAATCTCCAGAAAAGGCCTCTGTTCCACTTAGGAGCAAAAGCGCAACCACTGCCCAAATAATTAACGTTTTCACTTTTCCTACCTCCTTATTTTAAATTGTCAAAAAACTAATGTTCTTTGAGAAATGGATTTACCATTTCATAAATTGCACTAACACACTATTCATGCAATACAGAAAAGGTAAACTTAGATACCTTATTTTAAGATGACACTTTCCGCTATTTTATCTAGAATTTCTTTTTTACAAGAACTCTGCCATTGTTTTAGCGGTAAAGTTGGGGTATTGATATTTCATTTTTTTCTTACGGCATATTAAAATTTACCGACTCTATGATAGCTCGAAGAGTATTCATAGTATTATCAATATCTTCTTCACTTAAAGGAGTGCTCACCTCTTTATAAATACCATATCCGACTCTTTCGCATCCACTCGCATCTCCGCAATTCTTGTCTTTATTTAAATCAAACATGTAATAGAAATCATAAAAATATCTCGTATCAGGTTTGAAAAACTTCTCTCCCTTGGTATCTATAACAGCTCGAAATCCTTGTGCTTCATATTTTTTTCCGCCTATTGTAAGATAATCAGTTACATCAACATTATCAGGTAATACACCAACCCCTGTTCGTGCTCCACACCGCATGTCGCCTTCTATAGGAAGAAAGAATATTGCAAATCCCAATCCATATTCCACCCGATAACAGTTTCCTTCATTTATATTTTTTGCATCTCGAGGATAGTGAAAAGAGAAATCAATAACATCATTTTTTTCAATCACCCAGTCTGAAGTATCCATAGCCACATCTCTTATTCCCGCACTTTCGTCTCGAGTGTCTTCGTTTGATTGCTGATTTTGGTTTTGCTGTTGAGAAATTTCAATCTTTTGACTGTTCTTCCAAAACAAAAAACCCCCAATGATAATCGCAAAAACCACAACAGCAACCGAAATAATCACGATATTTTTCTTATTCATAAATTTATACCTCCATTCCCGTGGGTTACAAATGAAAATTATTTCTTATCTTCTTTTTTCGCACCTTCTTTTACGCCCTCAGCTTCTTTTTTCTCTACTCCCGCAACCTTACTCACATCTTCTTCTACCTTTTCATTGAGTTTTGCCAATTCTTCTTCACTGATTGGAGGGGTTACTAATACAATAACCGTTTCCGCATCAACAAGGAACTCAACATCTTTCGCAATAGCCAAGTCGCTTATTTTCACTCTGTCTTCAAAGGATTTGAGTACGGACAAATCAATCTTAAATGTAGACGGCATATCTCCAGGCAAACAACGAATCGGAACTTCGTCAATATTCGTCACCAAAATTCCTCCCAGCGTTTTGACTGCCGGAGCCTCTCCGATAAATTCAAATGGAATTTCTGTTTCAATCTTCTCATCCATTCGAACCTGAAAGAAATCAATATGTGAAAATTCCCCACTTAATGGATCTCTTTGCGTATCATGAATCAAAACACTAATCTTCTTCCCATCTTCAATTTCCAAATCAATCAAGGTATTTTCTCCCGCTTTTGCATAAGCTCTGCGAAAATCAATGGCGTTTAGCCAAATTTTTCTCGGCGCAACTTCTCTTCCATAAGTTACAGCTGGAATTTTTCCTTCTTTACGACCTTTGTTTACTTTTCCTCCCATTTCTTCCCTGGTCATAGCTTTAACGGTAATATTTTTTGTCATACAGTTTAAATTAAATTTTTTGAATTAATATTTTATATTTTCCTAATTAAATAAATTTGTCAATTTGGATGTTTTTTTCTTTCATAAATTCATACACATCCATCACTTGATCGGCAGAAATCGGCTCTTTGCCGAAAAAATCCTTCACATCTCCAGCACTCAGGTCTGTCGCCATTCCCAAACTTACTAGCCCCATTTGACTGCGGGAAACAAAAACCAGCGTTGAGGTTAGGCAATTTTGGCAGGTCAAATGAAAAGTAGTTTTATCTCCATCATCTTCAATCAGCAAAGTCCGACCGTGCTGATATTTCTTTTCGCAAACAGGACATTTAACCAGGTGTTTTAAGTTTTTTCCTGAATCTTCCATACCCGTCATTATAGCTGAAAAAAACAAAAACGCAACAGTGCGCCACTCAAATAACCTTCATCCAGAATATCACTTTTTCCCAAGACAGTCAAGAAAATAATCACGTTTCAAAAATAGGACATCTGCAGTGTTGAATTTAAAAAAATGAAACCACTGAAAATCGATTATTACTGATGAATGAAAAATCCTGAAAGAATAAGGGTTCCGATGCCGATGATAACTACCGGTGCTAAAAATTCCAAGATGCTGATTTTTTGAGTTATTCTGGAAAATTTGGAAGCGATAAAAAGTGAAACGGCGCTTCCACAAACAAACCCAAATCCATAAGGAAGTATTTTTATCCAATCACTGTTGGCGATAAAAATCGACGAAGTTACCACAAAATCATCCACACTATTGAAAGCATACAGAAAAAAAGAAAACACAAATAAATTACTGCCTTTTTTGGTTTTTATAGTTTCTTTTTTATTTTTCTCCCTTCTCTTTTTTTGCGCCAAAGATTTGATTTCCAAAAAACCAATTGCGATTGGAATCAATCCCGGCAAGCGAAGCGCCATTGGATACTTGTCCAAATATTCTCCGAAATGAGAAAGATAGGCAGCTAATGAAACCAAAACTCCTACTGCCAAAAGATTACCAAAAAACATTGCCACTTTTTCCTGATGGTTTTTTTTCTTGAAAATAATCGACATAAAAAGCAAATCATCAATCCCGGTCCCATACCAAGTGACAAATCCCACTAAAAAAAATGAAATGCTTATCTCTAGAAATAAAATTATTTGACTTTCCATTTTATTATTTTTGATTAACTATCTATAATTTTAACACAAATAAATTCTTGCTTCTCCGGGAAAATATCAATAAGATTGCATCACTCGCAAATCGGACTGCCTACTTTCTTTGGATTGAATATTAATCAAGATTCCCAGGGCAATAAACATGCTTACCAAAGAACTTCCTCCGTAGCTAAGAAACGGCAATGGAATTCCCGTTACCGGCATTATTCCGATATTCATTCCGATATTAATGAGAATCTGCAAAAAAATCATAATCATAATTCCGACCGCCACTAAATAACCGAAGTTGTCCCGGGATTTTTCCGCTATTTTTTTGATCCGATAAAAAATAACACCGAATAAAAAAAGTACCAGAAAAGCGCCGAAAACTCCCAACTCCTCGACAATGACGGCAAAAATAAAATCCGTATGCTTTTCCGGCAAAAAATTGAGTTGCGACTGTGAACCGTGTCCGATTCCTTTGCCAGTCATTCCGCCTGAACCCACCGCCACAATTGACTGGAGCACATTATAACCACTACCCTGCGGATCTGCTTGTGGATCAAAAAGATTCGCCAATCTTTCTTTCTGATAAGGTGCCAAAAAAAACCATCCGGCACCAGCGACAAACACCCCCAGTAAAAACAAAATAAAAAGATTTTTTTTACTAATTCCGGAAAGCAAAACCATCCCCAACCAAATTCCAGAAAGAATCATTGCGCTTCCAAAATCCGGCTGTTTGATGACAAAAAAAATCATTATCAACGCCAAGATCAATGATGCAATAATTCTAGAAATTTCCCCCAGCTCCATTTTTTTTGCAGAAAAAAAACTAGCCAAAAATATTATCAATGAAATCTTGGAAATTTCCACCGGCTGAATATGAAAAGGTCCCACTCCAATCCATCCAGAAGTTCCGCGAATACTCACTCCCAAGAAAATAACTGCCAACAAAACTCCAAGAGTTAAAAAATAAATCACATTACTATATGACCGCAAATAATGATAATCAGCATTGGCGAAAAAAATCATCGCTACAAGTCCGATAACGAAAAATAAAACCTGCTTGGAAAAAATATTTGAATCAGTTCCTTGACCAGCAGTGGATATGCTATATAAAGACAACAGACCCAATGTCAACAATAAGAATGAAGCCACGATCAATATCCAATCTATTTTTAGAAATCTATTTCCCATAAAGTATCTAATTTTAGATTCTGCTTAATTCTCTTGAAACCGCCTGCCGGTAAGATATCCTTGAATAAAATTATCCGCATCATAGACATCCGCTTCCGCCTCAGCTTCAAAATTTCGCACCGGGGCATCGAAACGATATGGCCAGGTAATATGAAATTCGCGTTCTTCGCGTGATTTTATGGTATTTAATGTTGAAGTACTCACAGCAACAACTGATCCTTGCTCATCCCGCAAAATAATATTGATTTTTATTAAATCAAAATCAAAATAACTTTCATTGCGAAGCAATCCCACTGCCTCACCGGAAAAAACACCGCCACTACTATCACTGAAGCGCTTGTTATATATTCCCAAAGCCGGTTCTTCATATCCGGAAAACTCATCCCACTGAACATTGGAAATCACCAACTCCATTTTGTCCGGATTTTGTCCGGAACTAATATTGGTTTCGATTATATATTTCGTTTCATACGGAAGAATAAAACCTTTTCCGCTTTTTTGACCAAGCATATTCCCAGATGAATCCTTCAGAATAAAATCATAATCAAATGATGAACTGCCATACTGATGATTGGGGTTTTTTATTTTAGCATAAACATCAAAATTATTCGCTCCTCCATATACAAACCCACTTTCAATAACCTCAATATTATCTGCCACAATTTCTTTTTCACAAGGAGCGCAAATCCCCCCGCAATCAATCTGTTCTTCATTTTGGTTAATGATTCCGTCGTTGCAAGTAGGCTTTGGCTGAAAAAATTTATACCCAGCGAAAATTACCAGCGAAAAAATCAGCAAGTAAGTCAAAATTATTACAAATCTTTTTAATCCGCTTGACATAGTTTTATGTAAAAAATAATAAAAAAAGAATCTCACTACTGCTATTCTACAAAAAAATCAAACAAATTA
>JALNYX010000004.1:34883-45282 GCA_023229615.1 Candidatus Moraniibacteriota bacterium | reverse complement strand
ATTTCTTTAATAGTTAATTGAAATTATCCTATCAAGAATTCAAGTCGAAAAATACATCAAAGACTGATTTTTGGCTAATTGATAATGTTTTTAAGGTGCTGAATATTTTTAAACGCAACGCTAGTGACAGATACGTTAGACGAAAAAACAATCCAATCCTTCTCGATTTTTTATTAATTCAATTCGGGAACATTTTTTATGGAAATACCAAATGCAAATAAATACAATATTGTAGGCGAAAAAGAAAGCCAACCAACTCTGGCAGAGCGAACATTTTTAGCGAAGAAAGAAGCTAGGCCGGTTGTTGAAGCTGAAATAGAGGATGAAAAATCAGCAGCGTTGATAAATGATTTTATTAATGGTCGTATTGGTTTACAGGAATTTAATGCCAATGATTTAACAAAATCTGGAAAAATAAGACCAGGAGAGATTGAATTGGTAAACTTGGAGGAGATGCAAACTTTTTTACGAGACTTATTTCATGATGACGCGATTGCAAATGAGCTAACCGAACATGAAAAAGAACATCTTGATAAAATAGTTGAGATGGGCTGGTCGGCAAGATTATTATTCAGATTTTTTATAGATGATGAGGGTTCTCTTTCTGGTCGGCCAGGAGTTTCGCCTAATATTCCAGAAGTTGGAAACGAGGACGATATAAGAAATAAACTAAGATCCATAATAGAGGCAGCACAAGAGCCGAGTGATACTGATGAACTATCAATTAATAATTCATAAAAAATGTTCCCGAATTGAATTTTTCAATAAGGAAGAAGGATTGGATTGTTTCATCGTCTAACTAACTATATCTCTGTCAAGCATCTTAATCATTCAATGGTTGGGATGCTTTTTCTTTATTGCTCCATCGAATTCGGGTCCTTGATTATGTCCGCCGGCATTCCGAATATTTTTACCAGAATGGACTTTTTGAAATCATGGAATTCTTCGATTCCGAAATAATAGCAACCCAAAAGAAAAGTGGCCGCCCCCATTCCGCCGGAAATAACAATCTGAAGCAACACCTCTGCCAAAGTGTCCAAAGAAATAAAATTACTCAAATAATAACGCCCGAATTGAATGACTCCTCCGGCCAGAAGCGAAGCCAAACCAATTTTAATAAAAGAAATGCTAATATTTTTATCATCCAAATATCCCACTCTTTTTCGCAAAATCAAAACCAGCAAAAACATATTCAAAACACTGGAAACTGAAAACGCAATTGCCAATCCCATCACCTGATATTTTCCAATCAACAACACTACCAAAATAATATTAACCGCTTCACTCACGAGTGCAATATAAAAAGGAATTTTTGTGTCATGAATTGCATAAAAAGAACGCGCCAAAAGTGGGATCAGGCTTTGTGCAAAAAGACTAAGCGATAAAATTCCCAGCACTTGAAGCGTTCGCACCGTGTCCTCCCAATCAAACTGACCCGCTCCCAAAACTGCGCGCACAATCTCAGCACGCAAAACAAAAATCGCCACACTCATCGGCACCACAAAAAATGTTATTCTCCGAAAAGTTCGCGAAAAAACTCGCGCAAATTCTTTGCGACTTTCTTCTCCTGCCAAGCTACTTAAATGCGGAAAGACTGCCACCGCAAAGGATATTCCGAAAAGTCCCATCGGAACGCTTTGGATATTGTTAGCAAAATTAAAAACTGCCAAACTTCCGGCTGCCAATGTTGATGCAAAGACTGTAATTACTAAAAGATTAATTTGATTAACCGCCATTCCCAGACTGCGAGGAATCATAAGGACAATCACCTTCCGCACATTTTTGTCACAAACAGATTTCATCAAGGAAAAACTATATTTAAATCCAATCTTTTTAGCCGCCGGATATTGAATCAACATATGAAGCATAGCTCCCAAAACCACCCCCCAAGCCAATCCGGCTGGACCAATAAATCTGACAAAAAATAATGCTCCGATAATAATTCCAATGTTATATGTTATTGGGGCTAACGAATAAACAAGAAATCTTTTATATGAAACCAGCATTCCGCCAAAAACAGCACTAATTCCCAAAAAAATCGGACTAAGGAACATAATCCGAGTAAAGTAGACAACATCGCTCATTTTTTCCGGTGTAAACCCGGGAGTAACCAACTTCACTACCCAAGGAGAAAAAACAGCCAGCAAGGCAGATATAGAAGCTACGGCAAGCACCATTAATGTTATCACTCCCGAAGATAACTTGCGCGCTTCGTTCTCTTTCTTATTCACAATCAATCGCGTAAAAACGGGGATAAAAGCGGCGCTAAGCGCACCAACAACTAAAAGATTATACACCAAATCCGGCACGCGAAAAGCGGCATAATAAACATCTAGAACATCTCCGGCTCCGAATTGAGAAGCCAAAATTCTATCTCGCACCAATCCCAAAAGCCGGCTCAAAATTCCAGCCAATGAGATCACCAGAGCTGCTCCTGCCACCGACTCAACCGGAGAGCCGTCAAAAAGTTTGCTTTTGATTATTTTTTGAATCATATCCCCCTTTATGTTAAATTTTCAAAAACTATTCGCAAACTAAAAATTACTACAACAAGCCAAATTAAAGTAAAAAGCACTTAGTCAATATAATACATTTAACACTACAAATCAACAGCAGGCAACAATTTCCCCACTACTTCACGCTAATTTTATTATCCACCATTACCGCTCCCAAAAACTGATCACGATCCAACTTTCCGGAAAATTTCAATTCTCCATCTGACTCATCGACATTATTTGGATAACTCCATTCGATTTTATAATCATTTGGATACTTGATTATTGAAGAAAAATCACTACCCTTGCTTCCGGATTGTTTTTGCGCCAAAAGTGAATACGAACTGGTAAAATCACTTTCAAAATTCAATTTAAATGGAAGGCGATATTTAATTTTAACTGCAATTTCCTCCTGCGGACTCACATATGTCCAGAAAGCGAAAACTGTTTTTCCGGCATCTTGATATGTCCGTACACCATTTTCTTGATTAATTTGCATATTTTCTTCCTCCTTTTTAACATCAGGATCTTCATTGAATTTGAGAGCCTGATAATCCAGCGGGGATTCATTTATTTCTACTGTCTGTCCCTCAATTTCAATCAACTGTGCACCAAGCGGAACATATACTCGCATATAATTGCTATTCACTCTATTCCACCAATCAAATTGACTATTCCCCCCTGTATGTTTTCGATCAATCACCACAGTATCAATAACAGATCCATCTATTTGAATTTCCGCATTATGTTCCACGTTTTCATCTACCACGCCATCGGTTTTATACCCATTAATATTTGAATTAATAATACTCAAATAATCCCCTTGGGTTTGCAAAACCTCCCCTGACCATCCTCGGCTGGAAATCATATCCTGCAACTGATCATTTCGAGAATAAAAAAGAATATGTTTTTCCGACAGAGATTGCAAGAAAACATCCAAAGCGCCCAATATAATCTTCGGGTCGCCGGAATTCGTCAAACGATTCAAGACTATCGGAGCTAAATCTGAAAGAATTTTTTTGGGATTGTTCTCTTCTTTATCATAATCAACCTCAACTTCAAATTGTGTACTCTCGACAAAATTATCTTTCGTCAAAACCGCACCATATTCAGGCATTTCAACCGGTCCGACAAGTGCCAATAATTTTTCCATCACAGTCGGGGTGATAGTGATAACCCCATCAACAGTTGGACCGCCGGTTTTTTCATAAAACAAAATTGCTTTCTCCGCACTTACCGGAAAATCCGGAAACCAATTACTGTCATGCAAGCTCCAAGCCGCACTGATTTTTTGAACCGGTTTCGGCGGAACTATTTTTTCTCTAAACTGTCCATCGGGATTAAAAATTCCATCAATAAAAAAATTCTGCACTTTTCCACTGCTAATTTCCAAAAGTCCATAGCTTCCAATAAATCCTCCCGTTGCTCTCATTTCGTTATTATTCTGAAAAAGAAAGAGGTATTTCCGCGGTCCATTTCCACCCAACAAATCTACTAAAATATTACTATTCTCAGAAAAATCGCCTATCGCATCAGAAAAGAAAATCAATTTGGATTTGAGCTCGGAAAATTGTTGTCTTTTATCTTCTGGCAAATCATCCAATTTAACTTGATTAATTTTATCTTTGGCTTTTTGCAACTCGTCATCAGCCATTTTCAAATCTTCTTGAAGTGAAGTGAAAACACCAAGTAGTGAAATGTCTTTCAAATTATTTTCACCCGAATCTTTCTTTAATTGATATACCTTTCCGACTGCCAAATTCAAATTTTTTCCTGCAACTGCAAGGTGATTACCTGCTTCAATTAAATTATTACCACTAGACAACTTGGAGGCGAAAGGAATATATTTTGAAGCAGAAACAATAATATCTCCAAGTTCTCCCATTTCATCGGAAGCTTGCGTGAAATTTTCTTGTGCTTCCTCAAAATTTTTGAGAGAGCCTTCAAAATCGCTATTTTTTATTCCCTCTACTGCCTCCATCATATTCCCATAAGCTTGATCGCCAGAATTCATAACTTCATTTTTGACTTCCATCCCTTTGTCCGCATAAGATGCCCCACCGACAACTGCAACCGCCATAAAACCTGAAGCAGTAAAAGCTACCAAAGATTTTCTTAAACTAAATCCAAAAGAAAAACGCGATGGCAAAAACAAATCGCGGAAAGAAAACCTGCAATCAGAAATTTCTCCTCGGTGAAAAAATTTACTTTTGTTTATTTTTTCAATTTTGGGAATCTTCTGTTTTTCTAGATTACAAATGCTCTCGATTTTTTCTTTTCTTTTTGGCGGAAAAATATTTACTCTTGGCAAAGTTTTGACTATTTCCATTTCTTCGTCTACAGCTACTCGAATAAAAACATTTTTATCAAAACCAGCTCCTGGCATCCTTCTGTCGATTGCATTCTCAGGCAAAAAGCTACGTAAACTTTTCTTTATTTTTACTCCATTCTCTTTTCTCCCAATCTCAAATTTCCAATTTTTCTCCAATTCCGCTGTGCTAATATCACAGCTCAAATCCAAAGATTTTCTTCTTTCTTCAACAACCTTCAGATTGATTTTCACTTTTTCAATTTTCTTCCAATTCAAAGAACCGTTCCTATGAGTCGGTCGAATATCAAACATCTGAGGAATTATCTTATTTTTTTTGTTTTTCACAATAAAATTTTATCTCTTCAAAAACTCTACAAATTTTTATATATTTCTAGCGTTTCCTCTCCCATTCTTTTCCAACTATACTTTCCAATTTGTTGATATCCCTTTTTTACCAGTTCAATTCTTAATTTTGAATCCTCACAAATTCGACACATTTTTTCTTCCATATCCGCTTGGCATCTGCCATTGAAAAACAATGCGCTATCTCCCAGAATTTCTTTCATACAATCCTGATTAGAACTTGCTACCGGAGCGCCTTTTGCCATCGCTTCCAACGGAGGAAGTCCAAAACCTTCATAGAGCGAGGGAAAAACATAAGCTTTGGAAGAATAGTAAACCGCATCCAAATCTTTGTCGGGAATAAATCCAGGAAAAATTACGCCAGGAATATCCTCCCTTTTCACTCTTTCTCTTATTTTCTTGTAAAAATAATCTTCTTTGCCAACCAACACCAAACTGAGTGAGGAAATTTTTTGTTTTAATCTGAAAAACGCCGAAATCAATCCATCTAAATTTTTATGCGGATAGGCATTACCGACATACAATAAATATGGTTTAATTATACCATATTTTTGCAAAATCTTCTCTCCTTCTTCACTAGCAATAAAACAAAAATCTTCACAAGCTTCATATGTAACTAAAATTTTTCCACGCGCTTGTGGATAATGTTTTTCAATATCATTTTTGGTAAATTTCGAAACAGCAATGATTTTTTCCGCCCTAGTGATCGCCGATTTTATTACTAACCGATAGGATAAGAATTTGAACCAATAAAAGAACGGATTAAGGGTTGTTCCGCGAATTGTCGGAAAATGCACCAGAATCAAATCATGAATAGTTATGACAAATTTCTTTCGATAAAAAAGTGGGACATTGAAATGCGGGAAATGCACCAAATCCAGATTATATTTTCTCAATATGCGCGGCATATTAATTTGCTCAGAAAAAGTATACCACCGGTAATCTGCCAAAACTTTGTGGAAATTTTTTTTCTTTGGCTGATACTCATTGAAATTATCGCGGCGCAAAAAAATATAGTACTCATTTTGAGTATCGATTTTCTCCAAATTTTCGATCAATTTTTGCGTATATCTTCCAAGTCCTTTACCCACAGACCCAAAAAAACGCGCATCAATTCCAATTCTTTTCATAACTCAATCTTACACCATTTCTCAAATATTTTAAACAACTCAATTGATGAAAGTATGAGCATTTATGCAGATATCTTGATTATTTTTTCAAGTGTTTTTGGATACTGGCTGTTGCGATGGCTCCTTCAGCGGCGGCGGTAACTATTTGCTTGAATTTATTTGATCCGGTTGTAATATCTCCAGCTGCCCAAATTCCTTTTTCACTCGTTCTTCCATCAGACTCAATTTTGATATGTCCATCTTCGTCCAAATCAATATTCAAATTTTCTACCAAATTAACATTTGGCGCTAACCCAATTTCCACAAATATTCCATCAATTTTCAAAACATCTGAACCCTCAAATGGACTGTCCAATACAACATCTTCCACCTTCTGTTCTCCTTTTATTTCTTTAATATTTGTATTATATAAAACTGTTATTTTTTCATTTTTTAAAATAGATTCCACCCAAAAATTCTCGGCGCGCAATTTTTCTCCGCGATAAATGAGAAATACCTTTTCCACAATGCCAGCCAAATGAAGTGCAGCCGAAGCGGCGCTATCCGATCCGCCGACTACCGCCACGATTTTTCCGCGATAAAAAAATCCATCACAAGTAGCACAATATGAAACTCCCTTTCCAGCTAATTCTTTTTCTCCCGGAACTCCCAAATGTCGGTGTTTTGTTCCCATAGTAAGCAGAATTGTCTTGGCTTGTATTTTCTTTCCACTACTCAAAAAAAGTTCGAATTCATCTCCATCCTTTTCAATTCGATCAACATTAACCAACTCAATGTTTGCTCCCAAACTTTGTGCGTGCGCCACTGCTTTTTGCGCAAAATCAAAGCCAGTAATTTTTTGCGTTCCCAGCCAATTGCCGATTTCGTGAGTTTCCGTCACTAACCCACCGGCAATTCCTCCAATGACAACATTTTTTATTCCATACCGCGAAGCGTACACAGACGCTGAAAGTCCGGCTGGACCTGCGCCAACAATTGCCAAATCATATTTCATATTTTTTATCTCTCTTTTAAATCATTAACCGCTTTTCGAAACTTGTCCCCTCGTTCAAATTCATTAGCAAAGAGTCCAAAACTCGCTGCTCCGGGAGAAAGAATAACCACATCGCCCTTTTCTGCACTGCGAGAAGCAAATTCAACTGCCTTATCCATCGAATCAACGATTATAAACTGCTTACTCTTATCTTCTGCCGGAAGATTTTTTCTAATTTCAAGAATTAACTTTTCTGTTGCATTTCCCTTAAGAAAAATTATTCCTTTTGAATAATCCACTATTTCTTTAGCAAATTCTGCGAAATCAAGATTTTTATCCGATCCGCCGGCAATCAAAATAATTTCTTTTTTATCGAAAGAATTGATGGCTGAAATTGCAGCCTGCGGAATCGTAGCCGCTGTATCGTTATAATATCGGACACCTGAAACCTCTCTAATGAACTCCATGCGATGCGCAATCCCCTTTAATTTAACCACTGCTTCTTTGATTTCCGAAATCTTAACTCCAAAAGCATACACCGCAGCGATTGCCGCCATCGCATTAATAATACTATGCCGACCAATAATTTTTATACCCTCCAAAGCGACAAGCTTTCGAACATCAATTCCATTATTTAAGTATATGTACCCATTTTCCAAAAAAACAGAATAATTTTTCTTGATCGAATTCTCAGAAAAAGAAAAAATCCTTGCCTTTGACTCTTTGATAATTTCCTGAACTTTTTCATCATCATCATTGACAATCAAACAATCTTTTGGACCCTGAAAAGCGAAGATATTTTTCTTGTCCTCAATGTATTCTTTCATCGTCTTGTAATAATTCAAATGATCGGGAAGAATATTTTTCATCACGGCAATATGAGGGCTTTTTTTTATTCTACTCAAGGCGCTGAGTCTCCAGCTGGAAAGCTCAAAAACCACAACGCTATCCTTTTTCAATTCTTCAATTTTATCCAAAACGGAAGCAGTCCCAATTCCTACTGTAATTGCATTTTTTCCTACCAATTTCAGTAAATCAAAAATCATTGAAGCGATAGTGGTTTTTCCTTTTGTACCAGTAACTCCGATAATTGTATTTTTGCACAATTGAAAAAATAAGCTGGAATCCATCTCTACCGGAATTTTTTTGTCCAGCGCCATTTTTATATATTTATTATCCCAAGCGACGGCTGGATTTTTAACAACCATATCCACTTTCGTGAAATCTTCCGGACGATGATGCCCCAAAACATATTCAATGTTTTTTATTCCTTCTAATTTTTTCAAAGAAAATGCTAGTTGCTCTTTGGATTTCATATCCGTAACAATCACACGTGCTCCATGCTTGACTAAGAATTTAACCACGCCCAATCCTCCACCCAAAAGACCCAGCCCTAATACAGTTATTTTTTTTCCTTTAAAATACGAAACATCCATAGATTTTTATCTGGTTATAAATTCATTCATTCTTACTGTTGAAATGCTAGAAGAGATTGAAGTATTTTTTTGATCTAATGGAACGGATAACTTCTCCAGCTCGCATTCCATTAAAACGTCCATTGTCCAAGGCAATCTTTCCATTAACAATAACACTTGAAATTCCCTTGCAGTAGTGATAAGGGTCTTGAGCTGTTGCCAAATCAATTACTTTTTCCGGATCGAAAACCACAACATCAGCAAAATTTCCCACTTCCAACATGCCTCTTTTTTCCAATCCATACTTAACTGCCGGTTTTCCGCTCATCTTATATATCGCCTCTTCCCAGCTCAAAATCCGGTCTTCACGGACATATTTAGAAAGCACTCGAGGAAAAGAACCAAAATTTCTCGGGTGAACCAATTCTCCGGTGTTGCTATATTCCCGTGAATATCCAGATCCATTTGATGATACAATAGAAAACGGATGTTGAATAGCCTTGGCAACATTTTTTTCACTGAGCGCTTCTGTCATAGTTACCACCTGTCCCTCGCTGGCAATTAAAATATCAATAATAGCTTCTTCAACTGATTTCCCCTGAGAAGTGGCAATATCAGTGATCTTTTTTCTTGTGAGCGTTTTGTTAAGAGGAGAAATGGAAATAGTTATTTTGGAAAAATCAAACTTGTTACTTCGCATTTCTGCAATTATTTGTCTTCTTCTGCTAGGATCTTTTAATCTATGTAACATTAACTTTTTCCCTCCCTCGGAAACCCAATCCGGAAGAAAAATATATAGCACTGAACCGGTAGTGGTATATGGATAAACATCGAAATTCACATCAACTCCATTTCCTCTGGCGGTTTCAACCAAATTAATCGCTTCAGTCATCAAATGCCAATTTTCCTCGCCCATTACTTTTAAATGGGAAATTTGCATTTTTACTCCGGTTTTCTGCGCCACTTCAATTGCTTCTTCAATAGACTCAATAAGATCTTTTCCCTCTCCTCGCATATGAGTAGCGTACACTCCATCATATTTTTTTACAATCTCAGCCAGTTGCACAATTTCTTCCATTTTTGCCTGTTTGGCATGCGTATATACCAATCCGGTTGAAAATCCCAAAGCTCCTTCTTTCATGGCTCGCTTGAGCATTTTTTTCATTTTCTCAAATTCATCAGGAGTCATTTCTCGCATTTGGTCCTGAATAATTCCTCTCCTTAATGTGCTATGTCCCACAAGGCTGGCAAAATTAACAGATAATTTTGTCGCTTCCACTTCCTGGAAAAATTCCTCCATACTGAGCCAGTTGAAATTTACTTTGTCAACATTTACCCATTTTTGAATGGATCGAATAATCTCCCGGTCAACCAAGGGTGCCAATGATGAACCGCAGTTTCCACCAACAATAGTTGTAACTCCTTGATATATCAAACTTTCCAATTGAGGATCAACAAAAATCCTCCAATAGGTATCGGAGTGATTATTGATGTCGACAAATCCGGGAGTGACGTATTGCCCCTCAGCATCAATAATTTTGTTCGCGCGTTCATTGTGAAGGCTCCCTATCTTTTGTATGAAGCCTTCCTGAATGCCGATGTCCGCTTTGACCATGGGTCGCCCTGTTCCGTCAATAACAGTCCCATTTTTAATGATAATATCGTACATTTTTGTTTTTTGTTTCTCTCGCCACAAAATGGCAAGCCACTTT
>JALNYX010000004.1:0-34873 GCA_023229615.1 Candidatus Moraniibacteriota bacterium | reverse complement strand
ACTTTTTTTCCTTACCTTAATTTTACCCCCTCATTAATATTTTGGCAAATGAAAAACCACCCAGATAAATCAAGACGGAAATTTTCACCACAATTTGACAAGATAAGTGCTCACTTTTAGATAATACTTTTCCTAATCATATTTCCCCTTGAAGATTCTTATTAGACATAATCAAGAATCCCTTTCTTTATTAAAAATAAATTTAATTTTTTGGTAGTTTTTGCAGCTTTATAATCCTATGAACAACAAGCGCTACTATTAATCCTATTAAAGCACCGACTACCGCTGATGTTATTGATAATATATAACCCACCTTAATCATAACTAAGGACATTGATTTTACGGTATTAAAATTACCAATATAATGAGTTGCGAACGAAGATATCCCTCCAACAACTGCGCCAACAACAGACCCAACGATATATAGATATTTTAAATGATACATATTTTTAATAGTTTAAATTATTTTTATTTCAATTTATTTTTCGAGCTAAAAAATTACCAAATGATTTGTTGACTTAATATTTTTTTCAAATTATTATTCGAAAATTTTTCCATCTTTAATTAGTACAAGATAGGCGGCAACGTAAAATTTAAACCTTTCTTTTCATGTAATGTAATTTTAATTATTCGGTATTTAATGATACGGCTATTACTCAACTATTTCAGTTCTTCCCTTGCAGTACCAATCGATTTTTTTACATCCTTCCTCGCTCCAGGCCCATTTTTGACAATTAGCTTCATCTAGATAAGGACATGACTGCGGCATACAATCTTTGTATTTTGGGCACGCTGAATTTTGAACAATTTTAAAAACGACTATTACTGCTAATAATAAAATAAAACCTAAGATAATTTTTTTAATATATTTTTTCATGATATACTGGTTTATTATAATTGTAAAATTAAATCATTTTTGTAACGATAATGGATAAAATTTTATATTTCCCTCCGCTATAAATAAATTAAAAAAAATTCTACTCATAACACGCATTCTCTACCTCGAAAATTATTGCATCACTTCTGCCTTAATTTTACCTTCCCCCTAATATTTTTGCAAACAAAAAAGACTAAATGAATCGAGGTAAAATTTTTCATAATGCAAGTCTATGAAATCGCATAAACTAAAATTTTTCTTTCACCAAGTAATACTCTGCGATAGATAGCTTATCGTAAAACAATTTATTTACCTACATCTAGTTATCTCAACATTCTTTTTTGCAGAGGAGCAATCAAAATGATCATTTCCTGAAACAACAACAGGAAGAACAAGTGCGTTTTCAATGTGATACTCCCATCCTTTTTCGTATAGCATTTCAAATTCAACATTACCCTTTAAATTTTGAATATCATATGCCTCTTTCCAAGCATAACTACCAAGATTTGCCCTAAAACTATTAATCCTATCGCTTGCCATAACTAATTTAAATTTAATACTCGAGCCAGTGTCACAAGCTTCTATAGATTTAATTTCTGCATCAACAGCGCAATTTGGTCCAGCGCCTAAAAAATTATTGCCTAAAACTTTTTCCGGCTCAATGTTATAAAAGGTGAAGCTAACATCCTTAGAAATTCCTTCGGCTTCATCTCCGCAAATATGTATTTTAATTTTCATTTCCGATTTTTCATAAACCCCACCCCAATCACCTCCGCATTCTGTCATATCTTCTTCTCCTAAATCTTCAATTTTCCTCCACCCATCTTTACTTAATTTTTCTTGATAATATTCATGAACTTTACCGCTACGTGTTTCATATGTCACAAAAGTATCTCCGGTATAGCTTTTGCGCATTCCAGTTAAGACAGAATCTGAAAATAAAAACGCTTGTTCTGCTGATGATGACACTATTGCAGCTGATTTGTTTTTGTCTTGGTTTTTACTGTTCTCAAATAAGACTACTATTATTCCCAAGACCAGCGCAACTGTTACTATGAAAATGATTAGCATTCTTTTGTTCATATTTTTAAATATTTTATTTTTTTTATTATATATTAAAAGCACTCCTTCCCTCTTAAATTTACAAAGGTAAAATTGTCATATTTATTTCCACCACAAAAGTCCACATTATTCAAAAATTTAAATTTCTCTATCCGTGTCTCAATTTTACATCCCCTCTAGTATTTTGACAAATAAAAAAACCGCTTCAATTCATCGAAGCGGTTTTTTTATAACATATATTATATCAGCGCACTATCAGAGGCGCGAAACTATTTAAAGAATTTTATTTTATAACTCCACCAAGCTCAATGAGTAAATCTGATAATTTGGTTAATTCTTTGAGTTTACTGGGAGGAAATATTTCTTCAAAAAATGATTGAGTATTTTCTAATGTTTCAGTTAAATTACGCTGTCCGCTGGAAGTTATCGTGACATAACTAACTCGCGCATCTCTTGAGGCAGTCTCTTTTTTAATCAAACCTATTTTTTCCATTGGAGCCAGTATCCTAGTTACTCCTGAAGCGGTAAGGCCCATCTTCTCCGCCAAGTCTATTCTACGAATTTTTTTATCAGGAGATTGATTCAAATGAAGCAAGATTACAAACTCATTAAAACCAAGCCCATCCAAACCGCCATTAAATCGGCGACTATTTTCAGTTAAAATCTTAGATAAATTAATAAATACTTTTAATGATAAATTAACAGATTTCATAATATTGATAATTAGTTGCTTAATACTTTACATATCAAGTATATATCAACTAAATATTTCTGTCAATATTTTAGCAAATAAAAAACCGCTTCGAAAAATCGAGGCGGTTTTTTGGAAAAAATAATTTTACAATTTCGAGATATATTCTGCCATTTCCACTAAACGGTTTGAATACCCCCATTCATTATCATACCATCCTACAATTTTCACCATATTATCCTGCGACATCGTGAGCGGAAGATCCACAATTGCACTCATCGGATTCATTTTGTAATCCATCGACACCAATTCTTTGTCAGTCGCATCCAATATTCCCGCCAATTCCCCCTTGGATGCCTCGCGGAAAACAACGTTAATTTCTTCAGCTGATTTCGGATTTTTTACTGTACAAACAAAATCAACAATCGAAACAACTGGCGTCGGAACGCGGAGTGAAATTCCATCAATTTTTCCCTCCAAATGTTTGATTACCTTTCCTACTGTTTTTGCCGCTCCGGTAGAAGTCGGAATGATATTAAGCGCAGCCGCTCTGGCTCGTCGCAAATCTTTGTGCGGAAGATCAAGAACTCTTTGATCATTGGTATATGAATGAGTGGTGGTCATAAACCCTTTTTCAATTCCGCAAAGTTCGTCCAACACCTTTATCATCGGCGCCAAACAATTGGTCGTGCAAGATCCATTGGAAACCACCGCTTCGCCTTGATATTCTTTTTCATTCACACCCAAAAGATATACCGGGACATCATCCTTGGGAGGAGCGGACATCAAAACTTTCTTCGCTCCCGCATCGAGATGCGCTTGCACCTTTTCTTTCGTGAGAAACGCTCCTGTACACTCCAAAACCACGTCCACCTGCAACTTTTCCCAGGGAAGATTTTTCGGATCCATCTCAGAAAAATATTTAATTCTTTTTCCATCAACAACAAGCTCGCTTTTTTCCTTGTCCACTTCCACATTTTTTGCATACACTCCATATGATGAATCATATTTGAGCAGATGCGCGACAGTTTCAATATCAGTCAAATCATTGATTGCGACAACTTCGATTCCTTTTTCCAAAGCAATCTTAAGCGACGGCCGCCCAATTCTCCCAAACCCATTAATTGCAATTTTAACTTTCTTTTTTCCAAACATATTTTTTATTTAAGACTTGCGTAATTAGATAACAAAACTCTCGGTTTCCCGGAAAAATGTTTTTTTCGCAGCTGTCCGTGTCTCTCGAAAGGACCGGAGAAAAAAATATTTTTTCGGAAAACCATACGAAAATTATCTAAATGCGTAAGTCCTATTTATAATAATCAATTAAAAAAACACTCTATTCCCCTTCAATTAAAACAATTTTCCAATGTTCGCCTTCAATTTTTTTTATACCAAATTCCGCATCCTTCAAAATGGTATTTCTCGAAATTCCTTCCAATCCAAACTTCAAATTTTCAATCGAAATATCTTCAATATGCTCATCGTGTCCGTCGTGCGCCATCGCAATCTGACCAATCTCGACATCAACTCGAGAAACTTTTTTCAATTTTTTTTCCCCGACAATTTTCAAAACCTCATCAACTATCTCCTTAGCAAGCAAAAAATCATGCATAAATTTAGTGTACTGCGCAACTTATACACGGGTCATATGCCCGTATAAAAGCGCGCATTTTTTTTTCTTTATCCTTATCTGAAATATTTAAAATTTCCGGCAAATATTTCTTGATATCGTCTTCCAGATGGCTCAAAAATTGAGCTGTCGGCGATATGATATTTACATCTTTAATATAACCTTTACTATCAATATCAACGTGGTAATAAAGTGTTCCGCGCGGCGCTTCCACAGCGGCAACTCCAAACCCCTCTCGCACCTGATACTCTTTCGTGATAGCATTTTCCAAATTACTGTTAGCTAAAATGTGCAAAATCCGCAACGACTCTTCAATTCCATGGATAACCTCCACCATTTGATACAAAACATTGTGAAATGGGTTGTAATCCGGCAAAGAAAATCCGAGCGAATCAAGATATTGTGTGGCTCTGGAATGAAGTTTTTTGTGATGATTATTTATTCTCGCAATTGCGCCGACCATATAACTGGTTTTTCCGTCCGACTCCACTCTTTTGATAATTTCCCTTGGACGTTGAACTTCATGAAAATTCTTTTCAAATTCCAAAACTGGAACATTGAGTCCGCGATTGGAAACCAAATCTCCGTCATAAATCGCATACTCACCACGCGCGTCCAAGCAAACATATTCAGTTTCTCTTTCGAATTTTGGCAATTTTATTCCTTTGAAAAATTCCGCTACTTCAAAAGCTGTCAAAAGCGTAGCCTCTCCTTGTTTTATTAAAGTTTGAATCTCTTCCAATCGAGGAACTTTTTTGAAACCTCCAACTTCATTGGTAAGCGGATGTACCACGCGCCCGCCGATTATTTTCACAATCGCCATCCCATATTCTCGAAGCGCAATCGCCTTTTGAGTTTCCTCGGGATACTTTTCCACCAATTTCAAATCATTATCAATATCCAAAAAATCAGCCAACGACAAAAAGAAAAGGTGGAGCGAATGGGAGTGAATAATTTGCCCCCATTCCAAAGCCTTTCTCAAATTGATTGTTTCCTGTGAAACTTTCACCCCCATAGCGTTCTCAATAGATTTGATTGAAGTGAGATTATGCACTACTGGGCATATCCCACAAATTCTTTGCGCCACCACCGGCATATCGGCATAATGCCGTCCAATCAAAATTCCTTCAATCAAGCGAATCCCCTCTTTTACTTCAATCTTTGCCGACTTCACATCTCCATTAAGAACACTCGCCATAAACCCGGCGTGTCCCTCAATTTTATTTATATGATTCAGTTTTATTTGCATAATTTTTTATATGTCCAATAAGTCTTATGTGCCTGATTTGTCTTATTTCCTTCCCCTATCTTCAATATCATCTCTGAGTCCGAAAATCTCCGTTGTATTTTCAAATTCTTCATCAGTCATAAAATTTTTGAGTGTTGCTCGCATTGCTTTCACGTTTCCAGTTGGACGAAGTCCGCGACAACCTTGGCACATCATTCTTGAACTCGGACAAACGGCATTGCACCCACCCTGAATCATCGGACCAAAACAAGGTTTTTTCTCAAGCAACAAACATTTGTTTCCATTTTTCTTACATTCCACGCAAACCGGCTGATCGGGAATAACTGGAATTTTACCCGCTCCTTCCGGCAAGCAAGCCTTCAATAATTCTGGAAAATATTTTACAAATTCCTCACCATTAATCGGGCATCCGGGAAAAACAAAATCAACTTTCACGAAATTATCCACCTCTCTAATTTCCGGATTTTCAATTCCTTGAATATATTTATACACGTGTTTGATTGTATTTTTCTGTTGTTGATAATTTTTGATTTCCGGAACTCCTCCCATTGCCGCGCAGTTTCCAAGTACTACCAAAAGTTTACTCCGTTTGCGAAGCTTCTTGAGCGTTTCAATATTTTCTTTGGTAGTTGGATTTCCCTCCACAATTCCGATATCCAATTTTCCTCCCGCATCTTCTTCATCCTCCAAAAGACGGAAATCCACCATTTCCACCTGGTTCATCAAATCCAAAAACCTCTGTCCCAAATCCAAAAGCGCAAACTGACAACCTTCACAAGAAGTCAAACTAACAATAGCAATTTTTTGTTTCTGCATACAAGTTTACTTTTCTCATTTTAAACATCAAAAATAAAGATGGATTTCTTATTCATCAAACTAAAATAAATATAACACAAAAAATGAAAAAATAAAACCTAAATCTTACATTTGAAAAAATAAAAAAAGCGAGGTCCTTTCTTTGGTAAAAATTACCATCAAAAGAACGCTCGCTCTGAACATTCCCAGTCTATTTCCGACGACGATTAGTCGCCAACAACACTGAGATTCCTGCCCCAAGAAGCCACACGGCTCCAGGAAGCGGAACTGCTGACGTCCTGTCAATTGGCGGCTTTGGAATCAAGATCTTCTCCCTCAATTCCAAATTGTCAACATCCCCCGCCCAAAAGGAAAGGGAGAAAAAAGACTCATTTGGGTCCCATCCTTCCGTGGGAGCCACTGCTGGTTGGAACGAATCCGTTCCAACGGCAAAGGCTACTTGATGTTCCTCCGTCCACACGGCTATTGTCCCGGACGGGGATCTGCCATCAAATCCTCCGAGAACGAAAGCGTTTCCATCGAGACGCTCAACCCCAACCCAGAAGCCAGCCTCAAGGTATCCCTCTCCCGTGGCAGGGTCATATACAATCCTGTCTTCCGGTGCATCCAACGGAGACAGGATCAGATAGCCATCAACGACCATTGGCAGTTCAAGACTGCCATCATTGAAGTCAATTACCGTACTAGCCACAGCTTGGCCAGCAAAAAAAACAACTGCAAGTAAACAACCCAAACCAACAATCACTCTTTTCATTTTCTCGCTCCTTGGAGGCATCTGCCTCCTATTTTTTTGAAACAACTATAAGCGCCTCCTCTAGGCGCGACTCATTACTGCCAGCAATCATAAACAAAACCCACCCTTTTGTCAAGCTTTTTAACTGCAAAATAATACCCCCCCAATAAAACCTACTTTAAATAATATCCCAAAGTATAAATCCAATTTTCATCATTTTCCTCTCCTTGCTGTTGGGCTTTTTTCTTTTGCTCCCAAAGCCACTTCAAATATCCTGGATCTTTCTGATAAACATCTTCCACTTTTTCCCCCTTATATTTTCCGAACCCAAATTTTTTCATCAAAACCGGCAAAGCGGAAATCTCCAGCATTTTTTCCAAAACCTCCTCTTCACTAATGAGATTTTCCTCCATCTTTTCAAAAAGGTAATCAAAAAGTTTTTCCAAAACGCGGATATCTCCCAACGCATTGTGCGCCGGAGCATTTTTTGGATCAAGATCAAGATCGAAATAATATCGCAAATATTGCAAGCTGTATCGCGGAATATCCCCTTTCTCATCCAAATACTGGGCAATTTTTACAGTATCAATTTTCTTTCCAATAATTACCCCATCATTTTTGAGTATATTTGAATCAAAATCCGCATTGTGAGCCACTAGAATATTTCCCTCAGAAAAAATCCTTTCCAAATCTTTTTTCATTTTTGAATCGAAAAAAGATTCTTTATCTGCTACCATCTTATTGGTAATATGAGAAATAGACATCGCTTCAATGGAAATTGGAATCGGGGGCTTGAAAAAACCTTCAACCTCTTTTCCATCAAATTTATATGCTACTTGGCAAAGACGCGCTTCCGAGTCGTTTCCCGTCGTCTCTGTATCTAAAAATACCAACTTTGATTTATTCATTTTTATTTTTTTGAAGAATTACTTTCCTATTCTACCTCAAAAACTCCACCAAGTAAATTATTTATAACCTGCGCATTTAAATAAATATCGGTTTCCAAAAAATTATTATTTTTTGGAAAACATACCAGAATAATAAAAATGCGTAAATCTAATAATTATGACAAATTTCAAAAATTGCGGTATACTAGAAGCAAAGCCTTCAGGATAGGCGGTAAAAACGTTGAAACCCACCTGGATTACCAGGGAAAAAATTTATTTTTTTCCGATATTATCTTAAACGGGATTCATGAGCCGTCTTGAATTGAGGGCTTTTTAAATTGGAAAAAATACTGATATACTTAAAATATCCAAAATATGGAGATTTGACCTCCGCAAACTTATGCAAACATTCAGCGCTCCGAACATCCAATCGGAAAAAACCATCCTCGCCCTCGGTGCCGAATCCGCCGGGAATTTTTCAATTTTTCAAAATGGGAAAATATATTCCTCCAAAGACTTCAGCGACCTCCTGGAAGAAGTGAATTTTAATAAATACAAAACAGAATTAAATAAATATCTTAAAAATGAAAAAATACAACCGGATATCATCCTAACTGACCTGCATCCGGATTTCAAAACCACGCGACTGGGAATCGAACTTTCCAAAAAATACAAAGCGAAACACATCCAAGTCCAGCACCACATAGCTCATATTTTTTCCCAGCTGGGAAAAAATATGAGAATTTCCAATTTCCAATTTCCAATTTCCAAACAATTTTCAAATTCAAATAACCAAATTAAAAATTATTTTTATGGTATCGTTTTAGATGGAACCGGACTCGGAACAGACGGGAAAATTTGGGGCGGAGAAATATTTCAAATTTCCAATTCCAAATTTCCAATTTCCAAACAAAAAATGCGGATTGAAAGAATCGGGCATCTCGAAAATCAAACGATGATTGGAGGGGAATTGGCGATTCGGGAACCGGCGAGAATATTGATATCAATTTTGGATAAATTTTCAATTTTCAATTTTAAATTTTCAAACAATGACAAAATTTATAAATTTAAAAACAAAAAAGATTTCATATTTCACTTCGTTAAAAAATATTACTCGCGAAATCAGTTTGAACTTTTATATAACCAACTTGAGCAAAATTTCAACTGTATAGAAACTTCCGGCACGGGCAGGATTTTGGACGCCGTGTCATTGCTTTTGGGTTTTTGCAAAAATGAAAGAAAATCAAAACATCAGGCAACACATCTATTGGAAATTAATTCTTCCGCGCCATACACGGATCTAAAACCGAAAATCAATATTATAAAAAACAATTCAATTTTAAATACAACTTTTTTATTTGAATACCTGATTAAAAACATAAACAAAGACAAAAAACGCCTCGCCGCCACCGCGCAACTTTACATCGCCGAAGGATTGGAAGAAATAATCAGGAATTATGAATCAAGAATTATGAATCAAGAAAAAAATTCCGCCGCCAAATCACAACCCATCGTCATCTCTGGCGGAATTTCCAATAACAAAATAATCTCGCAATATTTCTCCAAACAAAATAAAAAAGCCGGCATCTCCATTTCGGAAACACCGACCATCCCCCGAGGCGACGCCGGAATAAGTTTTGGGCAAATTGTTTATTACTTGGGTTTTTGAAGTGTGCTTTTTCCTCTCCACCACAATCCACTTATCCACCAATAATGAGTACTACAATCCGCACACCTATAACCTCCTGAAGAATTTCCACAGACCGTCGCCAATTTTCGCGAACCACATTTCGGACAATATGGTCTTTTTCGAAAAAAATCAATATACGCCCAATACAGAGATAAATATATAAAAACTGCCAAAGACGCATAAATAATACCCCTACCTAACCAAAGAGCTACGAAATCAACCCAATTAAAATACATTTGATACCTCCTCTATTTTGTATTTTTTAGCCCACAGAAACAACTAAAAAAATACTAGCACTAAAAATAATATCTAGCAAATTCTCGGCACTAACTTCCCTTTCGGCATTTCGATCGGACGCAGACTTCCGAGATTAGTTTTCAAATAAACGCCAGGTTTTCCCTTTTTTTCTTCTTCCCTTTTATCTCCCTTTTTCTTCCCATTTTCTGCCCTTCCGATAATTTTCGCTTCCGGATTGAACTTTTTCAATATTTTTAAAACTTTCTCCACATTTTCCGGCAAAACGCTAGCGACGAATCTTCCTTCACTTGCCAGTGAAAAAATATCCAAGCCCAAAAGTTCCGTCACCGCCACCACCTCTTTTTTGTATGGCAAAGTTTCCTCGTCAAGAATAATTTTCACGCGGGATTTTTCCGCCATTTCATTCAATATCGCCGCCAATCCTCCGCGTGTTGGGTCCTTACAGGCACTCAGCCACTTTCCGACTTTTTCAATTTCCTTGTCAAGCGGTTTGCTGTCGCTTTTTATTCTCGTTTTATAATTAAACCTTTTCGCCAGAAGTGCCACCGCATGCTCGCCCAAATCCCCACTGGCTATGATGAAATCCCCGGGTTTTACCCCGTTATTTGAAATAACATTTTCCGCCAAACCCACTCCGGCCGTGGTTATTTCAATCTTGTCTATTTTCCCCTTCTCCGTCACTTTCGTATCGCCCGTTACTACCGGCACGCCCGATTCTTTGGAAACCGTCGCAATCGATCGGATTATTTTTTCCAGATCGCTTTTGGGAAAACCTTCTTCCATCACGATGCTAAGCGAAATTCCAATCGGACGCGCGCCCATCACCGAAAGATCATTAATTGTACCGCTCATCGCGATTTTCCCAATATCTCCGCCTGGAAAAAATATCGGATCAACGATATATGCATCCGTCGTAAATACCAATTTTTCCCTGCCCAGCGAAAACACCGCGCCATCATCCTCGCAATTTTTCCACTTTTTATTTTTTCCTGCCACACCCAAAATCTTCCGAATCCCGGAAATCAACTCCCCTGATTTATACCCACCCCCGCCTTCATCCAAAGTAATATTTTCATTTTTCATAATTTTTTATTTTCTTTGAAAAAATTATTACAAGCGCCTTCGATTGATACCATACACGGTCCGACCGGATTTTCCGGGGTGCATCTTTTTCCGAACATCGGGCATTTTTCTGGCGTTTTCAAGCCCCGGATCACCTCTCCGCACGCACAACCAACGGGGTCTTTTGATTTTTCAAAATCAATTTTATCCAGGATATTTTTGTATTTTTTCTTCGCGTCATATTTTGAAAATTCATTTTTTATTTCCAATCCCGATCCGGGAATTATTCCAAACCCGCGCCAATCCCCATCCCCAATTTCAAAAACCTCAAAAATCAAATCGCGCGCTTTTTTATTTCCATTCTTTTTCACTACTCTGGAATATTGATTTTCGACATCTTTTCTCTCATCTTTTATTTGACTCAGTAACATCAAAATTCCTTTCAAAATATCTTGCACCTCAAATCCGGTTATCACCTGCGCCGTGTCGAGAACTTCATACGGTTCACTTCCGATTATCGCGCTTACGTGCCCGGGATCAATAAATCCATCTATTTTTATTTCTCCCATCTCGAGTAAAGCTTTCATCGCCGGAAGAAAAGTTTTGTGTGTAGAATATGTTGTTAATCCTTTTTTGATCGCCCACGCTGTCATCGGCGCCGTTGTGTCAAATCCTAGTCCAAAAAAAACCAAATCCTGATGTTTTTCTTGCAATTTCAAAGCGTCTTCGGTCGAATAAACATCAAAAACCGCGGCCCCTTTTTCGCGCGCCTCATTCAAACTTCCAAACCTTCCCGGCACTCTCAACATATCGCCATAAGTCGCCACTGGAATTCCCGCCAGCGCCAAACTCACGATCGCATCAATATCCTTTTGCGCCGTAACACAAACCGGACATCCCGGTCCGGTAATCAAGTTGATATTTTTCGGCAAAATTCCGCGGATACCACTTCGGCTAATCGCCTGCGTATGCGTCCCACAAACCTCCATCAAATTCACCTTTCTGCCGATTTCTCTTGCTATTTTTTGAATTTCTTCAATCAATCCCTGTATCATTTTTTTCCAACTTAAACATTTTTTGACCAATCAATCCCTCCTTTTCACTCATAACCTCAATCGCAAATCCGGCATGAACAATGACATAATCCCCCTTCTTAGCATCAATCAGAGAAATATTAACCTCTTTTAAAATACCGCCAAAATCCACTTCGGCGGTCTTTCCTTTTACATTTTTAATTTTCCCAGGATATGCCAAACACATATATTAAAATTATACTTATATCTTTCCATCACTTCCGAAATATTTCATTTTAGTTTTCACAACCTCCTTAATCGCCTCCCTGGCATTTCCCAAAAGCCGACGCATATCAAACGAACCTCCACCCTCATCTTTTATCGCCAGCATAATATTATTGATAAACGCCATTCTGGTGGCAGTATCCACATTGAAACAACAAATTCCTCGCTTAATAACCTCTTTTACTTTCCCATTTTCCCAATCAGAAGCTCCGTGCAAAATCAAAGGAACATTCACCACCTTGTTAATCATTTCCAATCGCGCATAATCCGGCTCCTTGCGTTCCTTGGCAAATCCATGAGCATTTCCAATTGCCACTGCCAAAGCGGAAATTCCGGTTTCTCTCACAAATTCCTCAGCCTGTCCCGGATCAGTCATATATTTCTCCCCTTCAATATCATTCATATCAACTTCCCCAAGATATGGAACACTCCCCAACTCAGCCTGAACGCTCACTCCCCCTGATGCATTTTTCTGGCAGAAATCCACAACTTTTTTTGTCATAGCCAAATTGTCTTCATATTCCCTTCGCGACCCGTCATACATCACAGAATCAAAACCAATTTCTACCGCCCGCTGAACAACCTCAAAACTTTTTCCATGATCCAAATGAATTCCTACCGGAACTTCACTATAATAAAATTCAGCTGTATTCTTGATAATCTGAAAAATATTCCTTCCTCCTGCATAATCCATTGTTTTTTCCGTCACTTGAAGTATCACAGGAGAACGAGCTTCTGATGCGGCTTGCAAAATCGCCTGAACAGTTTCCATATTCACAACATTAAAAGCTCCGACAGCATATCCGCCTTCTTTGGCTTTTCTCAAAATTTCATTTACTCCAACAATCATATTTTTATTTTTTATTTTATTTTTAACATTGAGAAAAACTTTGAACTATCTCGATCAAATTAACCGGCACCAAACTCTCTCTTCCAACAAGCACTCCATCCATTTGCGGATTAAAACAAACCTTTTTTATCAATTTTGATTTCACCGATCCTCCATATAAAACTTTCACTTTTCCAGCAACCGCTTCCCCGTATTTTTGAGTCAAAAGCTTGCGAACAAGTATCCGTACTTCCATTATTTCATTGCTTTCAGGTTCAATGTCAGAACCTACTGACCAAACAGGTTCATATGCAATAATTATTTTTTCCGACTGCAATGGCAAAATTCCTTCAAGTCCATCCAATAATTGACGAGAAATAACATCCTTGGTTAGCCCCTCTTTTCTTTCATCAGAAGTTTCTCCGATACACATAATCGGGGTTATTTGACTTTGAATCGCTACTTTTATTTTTTTATTCACTTCCTGATCATTTTCCTTGAAATATCTCCGCCTTTCGCTGTGTCCGACAATCGAATATTTCGCCCCACATTCTCTTGCCATAACCGGAGAAATTTCTCCCGTAAACGAACCTCGCTCATCCCAAAAAATATTTTGCACTCCCAAGTAGATATTTTTTCCTTTCAGATTTTTGGAAAAAAAATCCAAATGCACAAAAGGAACACACAAAATCAATTCCCAACTCCCGTCATTTTTCAGTTTTTTAATCTCGCTTTTTAACAATTTCAAATAACCATCTCTTTCGGAGAGGGTTATGAGATTCATCTTCAAATTTCCAACTATTATTTTTGTAGTCATATTATTTACGCGAGATTTTTTATATTTATATGCCGACGTACAAACCAAACAATTCCAACCACAATCAATATGCCTATTATTGCATCAAATTTGTGAAAATACACTCCGAGCGTATCCCAATTATCACCCAACTCTTTTCCGATATACGCCAAAATATAGCAAAATGGCAACGATCCGGCAAAAGTGTACGCAATAAACTTGGGAAAATTCATCTTGGCAATTCCTGCTGGAAGTGAAATGAAAGTTCGTACCACCGGAAGCATCCGGGAAATAAATACCGCAGTATTTCCATATTTTTTGAAAAAATTATCCGCAATATCCAAATCGTGGCGCGTAACCAAAATATATTTTCCATATTTTTCCGCTGCTGGTCTTCCTCCGTAATAACCCACCCAATAAGCCACCGCACTTCCAATTACGCACCCAATTGCTCCAGCAAAAGAAACACCCCACAAAGAGAATTCTCCAATTGACACCAAGTATCCGGAAAATGGCATAATAATTTCAGATGGAAGCGGAATACAAGCGGATTCAATCGCCATCATCAAAGCCACTCCGGAATAACCCAAATAATCAATCCCCCAAATTATAAACTGCGCTAAAAATGAAATAATTTCTGCAATCATATTTAAAATTAAAATTGTTTTCTTATATATTCCGCCGCCACTTCCGGTTGAATGGTGGAAATTTCAATTCCGGTCTCTAATTCAAATCCCGCCCAATTTGCCGTATGTGGCAAAATTTCAATATGCCAACGATATGAAGGATAATCTCGTCCATCACACGGAGCAGTATGAATATAAAAATTATACGCCGGGTCTTTCAACGCTTCATATATTCCTTGCATAGCCTTTTTGAAAACCTCAGCTAATTTCAACTTATCTTCGTTATTGGTTCTTTCAAAATAAGGTTGCTGATATTTCGGCATCACCCAAACTTCAAATGCGGCGCGACTTGAAAAAGGGCAAAATGCAATAAACCGGTCGTTTTCAAAAATCACTCGGGTTTTTTCCTGACTTTCATATTCCACCATTATTCCATAAACAAAATTTCCATTCGAACGAAAATAATTT
Source organism: Candidatus Moraniibacteriota bacterium (assembly GCA_023229615.1). Taxonomy (GTDB): domain Bacteria; phylum Patescibacteriota; class Minisyncoccia; order Moranbacterales; family UBA9337; genus UBA12151. Next base: position 19,901 of record JALNYX010000004.1, on the reverse strand, counting down.
TCCGCTCCATCCAATTCCGATTTCACATAAGGAGAAATAGCCGGAATCGCCATTAATTGTGAATGAGGATGAGCGATTGATGCTCCCGCTTCTTTTCCGTGATTGTGGAAAATACTGATATAATTTACATTTTTTTCCTTCATCAAGGAGAGATAACGGTCTTGATAAGCATCGAAAACCTCGGCAATTTCCATTTCATTCAAAAGCGCCATATGCCGTCTGTGATCTCGCGTCACAAGAACTTCATGATATCCAAATCCGGTCATTGCAAAATACGGACCTTCTGACAAAGACTCAGGGGAACAGGCATAAGAAAAGGCTGGATATTTATTTGGAAAAACTCGCAGTGTCCACTGCCCATCATCTTGACGATAAATCAGCACGTCTTTTTCCTGTCCAGTTTTTTCCGGGTCACAAAAAAGACATTTACTCACATCATCATCAGAAGTTTGGCGGACATTCTTGGAAAAATCTTCCGGACGCTTGGCTCTTCCTGTCGCAATCACCACCCAATCTCCTGTCACCAAATCCTGACGCAATTCAGAAGCATTGTTATCTTTTTTACACTCTTCTTGATTTTCTTTTGATTTTTTTCCGCCCGAAGCGGATATTTCTATTTCCATAAAGATTATTTTTTTATATTATACTTTCCGGAAATTAATCTCCACTTCGTTTTAAACAAATCAATCAACACCTGAATAAAACCATTTGGTCCCGTAAGACCGACCGTTGAACCTTCTTCGTTCATCCAACGAACAGGAAGTTGCTTAATTTCAAATCCCAATTTCTTTGCTAAAATAATCAATTCAAAATCAAATCCGAAACGGTCTACTACCATTCGACTTGCCACCTCATTGGCCGCTTTTTCACTAAGCATCTTAAATCCACATTGAGTATCCGGATATGACCACAATCCCAAAACAATTCGAATTAGCCAATTTCCGGCGTTTCCCATAAACTCTCGGTGCTTTGGTTGATGAATTTGAATAAACGCACCGTCAATATCTCGTGATCCAATCACGACATCATTACCTTCTTTTTCGATTTCTGGCAAAAATTTATCCAAATGATTAATTGAGGTTGATCCATCAGCATCCAGAAAAAGACGATATTTTCCTTTCGCTTCCAGAAGTCCCTGCCTGACAACATAACCCTTTCCGTGATTTTCCGGATTATCAATCACTCTCAAATTGTCAATCTGCTGAGAATAATTTCTTGCCACTTCGGCAGTGTTATCCGGCGAACCATCAACAACAACCAAAATTTCATACTCGAAATTTTTTCCTTTGAGATATTTTTCAATCTCCAACAAATTTCTTCCAATTCTCTCTTCTTCTTTATATGCCGGAATAATAACGGACAAATGCAATTTATTTTCCATCTCTTTTTTTTTAAAAATTATTAAATAAAAATCACACGACAAAAAAATTAACGAGCGGGAACAATATGAGGAATTATAATCCTTGAATAACATGTGCCTCCATCTGCTCTATATGTTGACGTATTGCATCCTTTCTGATGACAGCAAATCGATGTTGCCTCTCCTGGTTTGTGAATCTCGAAATAAAAAAATTGCGTATCAGTCTGCGCAAAAGCAGAATTGACATATTCATAACCGGTTGAGGAAAAATCAGGCCAAACCCATTGCGTTTCCAAATTATCACAAATAGGCAGTCCTGCGTCAGGAACACCATCATTTAATATATGTACAAAATCGCAAAGAGCTCTTCCGTTGTCAGGATCACAACCAGCAACAAAACTTCCGTTTCCGACATCATCGGCAACTGTATAATTAATCATACACATCTCCATTACCGTTTGGATACTCTTTGCCATCGAAATGGCATTCGCCTTCCTTGCCTTATCCCTAGAACTATTCAGGCTTACCAAAATCACACTCGACAAAATACCAATGATTGCAATGGTAATTAAAAGCTCGATCAATGTAAATCCTTTTTGATATTTTTTATTTTGCATTTTGAATTTTTATTCAAGAACTCATACCCCACATCCATTTTAACTATACTACAAAAAAACGAAATATTCAACATAAACAAACAACCTCATCTTTTTCCAAAATACTAAGCCCTGCTTTCAATACTCTTGCAATCCATCCATTCTTGCAATATTATTCTGGCGGATTCTTCATCATCAAAATTCTTGATTTTTTTAGTTCCCCGCTCGATCAAATTCGCTTCTGCCATTTTCGTGGTAAACATTTCATTTTGATAGTACACCTGTATCTTTGTTTTTTTTTCAATTTCATCTCCTAGCAGTTTTCCTTCAAAATCTTCTCCTTGCCGAACAATATGCTCAGGAATTCCAATTACAACCGCATCAATTTCTTCTTTGGTAATTATTTTTATCAAATTTTCCAATAAATTTCTGTCATTTTCAATTTTTCCATACCCAAAAGAAATCTTCGTTTCTTCATCAGCAACCGCCAATCCGATTTTGGCGCTCCCCCAATCAATCCCCAAATATTTCTTGTCATTCTTATTCATAAAATTCAAACAAACAGTCTTTATAATTATTTCTTGATCATAATATCGTCAAAATCTCCACTCCTTTTTCCGTAATAAGAATTGTGTCTTCCCAGTGAGCGCTAAGTTTTCCATCTTTAGTCTTGAAAACCCAACCATCATCTCCCAGACGCGTTTCATATCCTCCTTCGTTTATCATTGGCTCCAACGCCAGCGTCATTCCTACTTCTAATTTCAAATCCCCCATTCTTCGGTTGTAATAATTGGGGATTTGAGGATCTTCATGCAGTTTCTTGCCAATACCATGACCGACCAAATTTCGAATCACTGAATATCCATTATCCTCAACGTACGTCTGAACCGCTTTTGAATACTCGCTCAATTTTCCACCATTTTTAATTTTCTTTATTCCTTCAGAAAGAGCATTTTTCACTGTTTCAATTATTCTTTTTTCCTTTTCGCCAATATTCCCCACCCCAAAACTGCGCGCCATATCTGAAAAAAATCCTTGATATTTCATTCCAATATCAATTTTCAAAATATCGCCTTCCTTCAAAACAACATTCTCAGAAGGAATTCCGTGTACAACTTCATCATTAATCGACGCACAAATAGTAGCCGGGAATGGATTGCCGGTTTCTTTTCCATAGCCCTTAAAAGCCGGAATTCCTCCTTTTCGCAAAACAAGCTCCTCGGCGAGCTTGTCTAGTATCAATGTTGATATTCCCGGATGTACCGCTTTTTCCAATTCAACCATAACCTGAGCCAGCCTTCGACCACTCTCTCTCATTAACTTTATTTCATTATCATTTTTAATCGAAATAGTCATCTTAAAATTTAGTCATTATAAAGATTTAAAATCCCTCATAATCCCTCATCACCATTTGGCTTTCGATTTGTTTGATCATCTCGATAACCACAGAAACTGCAATCAAAATACTAGTACCTCCAATTGTCATCGCTCCAATCTTTGTCACGCCCTGAACCACCAACGGAAGAATGGCAATCAATCCCAAGAACAAAGATCCGGAAAGAGTAATACGGTTAATAATCTTATTCAAATATACTGCGGTTGATTCTCCTGGTCGAATACCTGGAATATATCCTCCTTGCTTTTGCAAATTCTCCGATATTTTATATGGATCAAAAACAACTGCTGTGTAAAAATAAGTAAACAAAACTACCATCAGAAAATAAGCCGCTCCATAAAAAATTTGGTTTTGGAAAAGAGAACTCACGAATTGAGCGGAATTAGCCACCATCTCATTTGATGAATTGGCGAAAAAACTAGCTACTACTCCCGGAAAAAGCATAATCGAAATTGCAAAGATAATTGGAATAACTCCTGCCTGATTAACTCGAAGTGGCAAATGAGTAGAAGTCCCGCCCAACGTCTGATTTCCGCGAATTCTCTTGGCATAGGACACTGGAATATTTCTCTGTCCCTCATTAACCAAAACCACACCAGCAATTGTTGCCAGTCCAATCGCCAAAAAAATGAGATAACTGAAAAAATCTGTTGAATCAAAAGTTGCAATTAAGCGAGAAAAAGAGCTGGGAATACTAGCCACAATTCCGGCAAAAATTATCAAAGAAACTCCATTGCCAATTCCTTTTTCCGTGATTAACTCTCCCAGCCACATCAAAATATCGTCCCGGCCGTCGCCACCACAATAATCACAAACATATTAAAAGGAGATAATTCTCCCAAAACTTGCTGACTGCGCAAAAGACTAATCATCGCAAAGGTTTGCATTGCCGCAAGCGGAACAGTAATCCAGCGAGTCCACATATTGAATTTCTGTCGTCCTGCTTCTCCCTCTTCTTTGTAAATTTGTTCCAATCGAGGGATAATCATCGTTAATAGTTGCATAATAATCGAAGCAGTAATATATGGTCCAACCCCCAAAAGAACAATAGAAATATTCGCCAATCCTCCTCCGGAAAACATATTAAGAAGTCCAAACAGTTGATTGCTGTCAAAAAAGTTTTTCAATTGCGCCACATCCACTCCTGGAACTGGAATATTGGCCGCCAAGCGAAAAACCACCAAAAGACCGACAATAAACAGGATTTTATTACGCAATTCCCTCACCTTAAAAACTTGCATTATTTTATCAATCATAATTTCTTTTTATTATCTCAAATTATCCTTTCATTTCTTATATAAATATACATCAAAAGCGATATTATTTCAAGAGTATGTAAAAAATACAGGGAGACACTACGTGAGTACCTCCCTGTTAAAACTATCATCACGCGCAACAATCGGCGATGAATTTAGGAAAATTATTTTCCAAATCTTCAATGGTTACGCATTTGAAAACCTGAGTATAATACCATATCGGAGATTCGCAATAAACAAAAAAAATAATTCTTCCATCCGGATGGACGAAATATTTTTTCATATCGTTTAAAGAAAAATATATGACCACGTCTGCTTCATATATTTTTTCCACATCACAAAGCTCAATGCCCTCAGTTGAGCCAGCAATTTCCTTTAATCTTTTTGCCTCATTGCTCTCGCTAGTGATACATATTTTCATTCTTCCCCCTCCTTTTAAGAAAAGAATAAAATAAAAAAAGAACCATAAAACAACTGAATATAAAAATACAACAATCTCAAAAAATGTAAAGGTTATTTCTTCCTCTTTGCTCTTATTCTATCATTCTCAGTTAAATATTGTTTTCGCAAACGAACACTTTGCGGAGTCACTTCCAAATATTCATCCTCAGCCATCAATTCCATTCCCTTCTCAATATCCAATTTCGTCGGAGGAACAAGCTGAATTGCATCATCCGTACCACTGGCACGCATATTAGTAAGCTGTTTTCCCTTAATTGGATTTACAGACATATCCTCACCTTTAGAAACATTACCAATAACCATTCCTTCATACACCTCAGTTCCCGCTCCAATATACAAAACCCCACGCTCTTGAAGATTCGCCAAAGAAAATCCCAACGCCTTTCCTCCAATCATCGAAATCATTGAACCAACATTACGCTTCTTGATTTCTCCGACATATGGACGAAATTCCAAAAATCGACTAGAAAATATTCCCTCTCCTTTCGTATCAACGATAAATTGACTTCGATAACCCAAAATTCCTCTTGTCGGAGCGGCAAAAATCATCCTCGTTTGTCCATTGCGTTGCTTCATTTCTGTCATTATTCCCTGTCGTTTTCCAATTTTTTCAATCACCGATCCGGACAATGCTTCAGGAACATCCACAGTTACCTCTTCAAAAGGTTCCATTTTCTGACCATCCTCCTCCTTAATAATAACCTGTGGCTGAGAAGCTTGAATTTCAAATCCTTCTCTTCTCATATTTTCAAGCAATACGGCAATATGCAATTCCCCGCGTCCATAAACCTTATATGAATCGGAAGAAAAATCAATCCGAAGTCCTACGTTCACCTCAAGTTCTTTTTCTAATCTCTCGCGAATTTGCTTATTTGTCACAAACTTTCCCTCGCGTCCGGCAAAAGGAGAATCATTAACCATAAAATTCAAAGAAATTGTTGGCTCATCAACTTTAATTGCTGGAAGTGGTTCCTGTCCTTCATTTTCACAAATTGTTTCTCCGATAAAAATATCCGGAAGTCCTGCCACCATCACAATATCTCCGGCAATCGCCTCGGAAACATCTTCTTTTACTAATCCTTTGAAAGTTTGAATCTTGATAATTTTTCCTTTGCGAACCTCTCCATCCGGCTTCTTGATTATCACCTCTCCGCTCTTCACCTTTCCTTCATATACTCTTCCAATCGCCAAACGTCCCAAGAAATTATCATATCCCAAAGAAAAAGGTTGCATACGAAAAGGAACGGAAGTATCTGATTTGGCCGGAGCAACTTCTTTTAAAATCGTATCTAAAAGTGGAGTCAAATCTTTCGAATCATCCTCCAAATTCATTTTTGCAATTCCCTCTCTTCCAATCGCATATACAGTTGTAAATTCCAATTGTTCATCACTGGCTCCCAAATCCAAAAACAACTCAAAAACTTGCTCCTTAGCAATTTCCGGTTGAGCAGCAGGTTTGTCTATTTTATTGAGAACCACAATAGGTTTTAATCCCAATTCCAAGGATTTTTTGAGCACAAAACGTGTTTGAGGCATTGGACCCTCTTGCGCGTCCACTACCAAAATAACACTGTCAATGGAACGCAAAACACGCTCAACTTCACTTCCGAAATCAGCATGCCCAGGCGTATCAACAATATTTATCTTTGTATCTTTATAAAAAATAGAGGTATTTTTTGAATAAATCGTAATTCCTCTTTCTTTTTCCAACGCATTGCTATCCATCGTCACTCCTTCGTCGCTAACCATTCCAGTTTGACGCAAAATAGCATCAGTAATGGTTGTTTTTCCATGATCCACATGAGCAATAATTGCAATATTTCGAATTTCCATAAAATTTATTTTAAAATTATTACTGAATAAAAAACTGCCTGTTCAAAAGCAGAATAGCTATAACCTAATAAATATATAACCAAATCGTCAAAATGTCAACCCCCTCGTAATACACGATCTAAAAAATAATCCTCCTTGAAAATACAAAAGGAACTTACATAGAATTTTACATAAAAAAACCCTTACACTCAAAATTATCAAAATAAACAAACAAAAAAATCCTCAGCTTACGCCAAGGATTTTTTCTATTTGAAGTTCTATTTATTTCTTGCTAGTCGCTTTTTTTACCTCTTTCTTTTTTGGCTTTTCAGTTTTTTCAATCTCTTCAGCCTTCTCAACTTTTTCCACTTTCTTCTCATCTCGCATCATATCCGCTTTCCTTTCTCTTCCTCTCTTTGATGCTCCCACAACTTTTCCTCCAGCTTTTTCGATAGCAATTCTAGCCGAATCAGATGTCAAAATTTCCTTGTCTACTGAAATTTTCTTGGTTATCTTTCCAGTCCCCAAAATCTTTACTCCGCTGGAAATTTCATTTTTTCGGAAAACTTTTTTCGCTACTAAAGTTTCAAAATTAACAGTCTCGCCATTGGCAAATTTCTTTTCCAACATATCCAAACTCAAAACCAATTTCTTAGGCGCGATAGATTTGAACCCGCGAACTTTCTTTAAACGCTCAATCAACGTGGACTTTCCTCCCTCGAAGATATAATCTCGTTTAGCTCCTGAACGCGCTTTCTGTCCATTATTTCCTTTTCCGGAATATGTTCCTCTTTTTCCTCCGCGTCCAATTCGCTTTCGATTTTTCTTACTCTTAACTTTTAATTCGTGTATTTGCATGGCTTTAGGTTTTACAAAATTCTAAAAATTCTATTTGATAAAAATTTATTTCTTAACAGATATCTTTCTCATCGGAACTTTCTTTAATTGCTTCAAAGCTTCAATAGCAGCTCGCGCCACATTTAACTTATTTGAAGTTCCTAATGATTTCGACACAACATCACTCACTCCTGCCAATTCCATAACCGCTCGCACTGCACCTCCGGCAACAACTCCTCGTCCCTTTGAAGCTGGCTTCAAAAGCACCTTGGCACTTCCCTGCTTGAAGAAAACATCATGAGGAAGGGTTCCGCCAACCAATTGCACATTAATGATTTCTTTTTTAGCATCATTAAGCGCTTTAGCAATGGCATCAGACACATCCGATCCTTTGGCTACTCCAACTCCAACTCGCCCTTTTCGATCGCCGATAACCAAAGTGGCACGAAAACGAAAACGTCGTCCTCCTTTAACCACACGGGTAACCCTAGCTAGATCCAAAAGCTTTTGCTCGAATTCAGGCTTTTCCCTTCTTGGTTTTCTGCCACCAAACTTATTCCCTCTTTTTTCCTTATTATTTTCCATAAGCTATTAAAAATTCGTAATATTCGTAATTAGTATATTAGTACTTAATTAGTAATTAGTAAATTAAAATTTCAATCCACCTTCTCGAGCTCCTTCAGCCATCGCCTTTACCTTTCCGTGATACTTGTATCCATTTCGGTCAAAAACCGCTTCCGTTATTTTCAATTTAATGCATTTATCTGCAAGCAACTTTCCAACTTCCTTTGCTCTTTCGATATCGTTCTTTTTGGTCGTCTTTGATGCCTCTTTCCAATTTGATGACGCTACAGTTTTTCCATTCACATCATCAATTGCCTGCGCATAAACTCCGCGCAAACTTCGAAAAACTGAAAGTCTCGGACGCTCTGCCGTTCCAGAAATCTTCGCTCTTACGCGTTTCCCTCTTTGATATCTTAATGCTCTTTTATTGTTCATATTTTTTAACTTCAATTGCTTCTAGATTCACCAGCGCATACTTTTCTCTCAATAAAATGACTAGTGCAACTATAGGCTAACAACTATTTTAAATTTTAATCAGATGACGCCTTCTTTCCCTCTTTGCGACGGACAATCTCATTGGTATATTTAAATCCTTTACCTTTATACGGCTCAACTGGCTTAAGAAAACGAATATCGGTTGCAAATTGTCCAACTTTTTGCTTATCAATTCCGTTGATAGTCAAAGTATTCTTTTCCACAACAGCGCTAATTCCTTCAGGAATTTCAACCTCTACTGGATGAGAAAAACCAAGGGCTAATTTCATTTTCTTTCCCTGTACTTCCATTCTATATCCAACTCCATTCAATTCTAACTTTTTTTCAAATCCTTCAGAAACACCCTTAATCATATTCTCAATAATTCGACTGGTTGTTCCCCACAAAGAAGCTCCAAGTTTTGAATTGGTTTTCTTTTCAACCTTAACCATATTCTCCTCAACTTTAACAACAACTTCTGGACGGAAAACAAACTCCAAATTTCCTTTTGGTCCTTTCACCGAAATAACATTGGATTCGACTTTAACTTCGACTCCTGCACTGATTTCAACTGGTTTTTTACCTATTCTACTCATAGTTTTAGATATGTCTTATTGGACTTATTTGTCCCGTATTATCTACCAAACTTCACAAATTAATTCTCCTCCCAATCCTTCTTTTCGAGCACTTTCTCCTGTGACAACACCCTTCGATGTCGAAACGATGGAAATTCCCAAACCATTCTTCACTTTTCGAATTTCACCTTTTTTAACATAAATTCTCTGTCCCTCTTTACTCACTCTCTTGATACCACTTATCACGGGAACTTTGGAATTCTTTTCCCGATCAAAATCGTATTTTAGAGATATTTCCATAAAATCAATTTTTCTTTCAGTTTTTACCCTCTCAACCGCATCAACAAAACCTTCTTCTCTTAAAATTTTTGCAACCGCAAGCTTAACCTTAGAAAAAGGCATCTTTACAACTCGGTGCTTAGCCACCTGAGCATTTCTGATTCTTGTTAACATGTCGCTAATTGGATCTAACATAAATTTTTTCTAATCGTTCTATATTGTTCTAATCGTTCCATCGCTTCTTGCAAATTGAACGCCTTGAACGTATTTAACATTTATAACTTTATATTACCAGCTACTTTTTGTAACTCCTGGAATTTCTCCCTTACTTGCCAATTCTCGAAAACAAATTCGGCAAATATCAAATTTTCTCATATATCCATGCTTTCTTCCGCACTTCCAACAGCGTCTCACTTCTCGAGTGGAAAATTTAGGTTTCTTATTTGCTCTTGCTTCTGTCGATTTTTTTGCCATTTTTTTAGCTTATACTTCCTTAATTATTGAAAAAATTATTATTGCTCTTTTCGAAACGGAAATTTTAATAATTGGAACAATCTTTCTCCTTCTTTCTTTGTTTTGGCGCTTGTCTGAATACTAATCTGCATTCCAAATAAATTTTTAGTCTTCTCTGCGGAAATCTCCGGAAAAACCAAATGCTCTTTGAGTCCAATGCTGAAATCTCCATGATCATCAACACCGCTTATTTTTATTCCTTGAAAATCTCGAGTTCGGGGAAATGCCACATTCACTAATCGATCCAAGAAACTCCACATTCGCGCTCCTCGCAAAGTAACTTTCACTCCGATTTCCATTCCCTTTCTTGTCTTAAAACCGGCACTTGAATTCTTGCCCCGGGTTTTCACAGGCTTTTGTCCGGTTATTGTTTCAAAAATTTGAAGCAATTCTTCAATCTTTTCTGCCTCCTTGTTTATTTTCCCCGTTCCAACATTAACAACAACTTTCTGAATCTTGGCAACTGCCATAATATTAGGGCATCCAAACTCATTTTTCAATTCGGGAATTATTTCCTCATATTTAGTTTTGAGTGATGTTATTTTCATTGTATTTCTTCCTTACACTTCTTACATATTCTCAATTTCTTATTATTTGTTAATTTATATTCAATTCTCGTTGTTTTGTCACATTTCGGACAAACCAGCATAACATTCGAAATTTGAATCGGGACGGGAATTTCAATTCTTTGTCCTTTTTCTCCTTCTTTTTTAGGTCGAGAATTTTTTTTGACAATATTCAATCCCTCAACAACAACCTTTTCTCGGCTCGGAACAGCACGCAAAACAACACCTTTTTTTCCCTTATCCTTTCCGGAAATTATTTGAACTTTGTCGCCTTTTTTAATTTTCATAATATTCTAATACTTACAATAATTTACAATACTTCTGGTGCTAATGAGGCTATTTTATTAAATCCCTTCTCTTTTACTTCTCTGGCAATTGGACCAAATACACGTGTTCCTTTTGGCTCAGTTCCATCAACAATCACAGCGGCATTTTCATCAAATCTAATATGTGACCCATCTCTTCTTCGTAATGCCTGCTTCTGTCTGACGATAAGCGCCTTAACTTTATCTCCTTTCTTCACGCTACCTCTCGGCTCAGCAGATTTTACGGATGCCACAATCACATCACCAACATAAGCATATCTTCTTCGGCTTCCGCCCAAAACCTTAAAACATTCGATGACTTTCGCACCTGAATTATCGGCTACCTTCAATTTTGTTTCTGATTGTATCATAATAGATTATACTTATTCTAAATAAACTTTTAGAGAATGCGAAACTTTTTTCCACCACTCATTGGCCGACAAGCAACAAATTCAACTTTATCTCCAACTTTCTTTTCATTCTTCTCATCATGCACTTTATATTTCTTTGTTGATCGGTATTTTTTCAAATATTTTGGATGAGTTTTCAATGTATTAACCGCGATAACAATCGTCTTGTCCATCTTGTCGCTCAAAACAATCCCAGTAATAGTACTCTTGGTTAGAGTTTCTACTTTTTTAATTTGTTTATCGGTAACTTTTGCCATATTATTTATAATTTACACAAAAATATTATTTTGATTCACCACTATTTAAAACTGTTAAAATTTGAGCAACTTCTTTCTTGCAATTGAAATATTTTCTGTGATCTTTTGCTTGCTTGGAGAAAATATTAAAACGCAACTCTCGAACTTCATTTCGCTTTTCAGCTAAAAGTTTTTCGAGTTCCTTTGAATTTTTTTCTTTAATCTCATTAATCTTCATGATTTTTTTCAGCTTTACGAAATATTAATCTCTTTCAACAAACTTAGTCTTAATGCTCAATTTATATGCCGCCAATTTCATTGCTTTTTTTGCGATATCTTTTTCCACTCCATCCATCTCAAACATCACTCTTCCGGCTCTGACTTTGGAAACAAAATGATCTACACTTCCTTTTCCCTTTCCCATAGGAGTTTCATCTCCTTTTTTCGTCATCGGTTTACTTGGGAAAATTCTAATCCAAATCTTTCCACCTCTTTGCACATATCGAGTCATTGCGCGTCTGGCTGATTCAATCTGACGAGCAGAAATCAACCCGCTACTCAAAGCTTTCAATCCAAATTTTCCATAACTAACACTACCTCCGCGAGTAGCTAATCCTTTGATCGCTCCTCCTCGGTGTATCTTTCGGTGTTTAACTTTTCTTGGCATCATTAACATAATAATTGTTCTAAATGTTCTAAATATTATAATCGTTCAAAATATTCCAATTGTTCTTTTATTATCTTCATTTAGAACGCTTTGAACGATTATAACCAATTAAACATTATTCAAATACTTCCCCTTTATATATCCAAACCTTTATTCCAATTGCTCCATAGGTAGTTCTGGCAGTTGCTCTGGAAAAATCAATATCCGCTCGAAGAGTGTGCAATGGAATTGTTCCCTTTGCAAGCCATTCTCTTCTGGACATCTCTGCGCCTCCCAATCGTCCCGACACTTCAATCTTTACCCCTTTAATCTTATTATTTTTCTGAACCTGCTCCAATGTTGATTTCAAAACTCGACGAAACGGCATTCTTTTTTCCAATTGTTCTGCCACTTGCTGAGCAACTAGCTGAGCATTTTCCTCGAATTGTCTGATTTCTTTCACTTCAACCTTTAGGTCAACCTTCTTTCCGGCAAAAAATTTATTCTTAACTAATCGATTTATATCTTCAATTCCAGTTCCTCCTCGTCCGATCAACATTCCTGGTCGAGAAGTAAGAATAACAACCTTGGTCATTCCAGATCTTCGTTCAAAACTAACATCGGCAATTGCAGCGGTCTTCCATTGCTTCATTATCGCCTCTCGAATTTGAATATCTTCTTTTAAATTTTTGGCAAAATTTCTTCCACCAAACCATTTAGATTTCCAAGAAGTGGTAATTCCTAATCTTATTGCTATTGGATTGACTTTTTTTCCCATATCCTTATTTCTTTCTTCGCTTAATTATATACTTACTGCTGTGTTTCTTTTGCTTTCGAGTCTTCTTTCCTAACGCTGGTTTTCCCCAAGGAGTTTTCGGATATTTAAGTCCGATTCCTTGTCGACCTTCTCCTCCTCCATGAGGATGATCAACTGGGTTCATTGCGCTACCTCTTACTGCTGGGCGCTTTCCTAACCATCTACTCTTTCCGGCCTTTCCTATTCTAATTGCATTATGTTCAAAATTACTAACCTTTCCTATTGTCGCATAACATTCTTTATTAATCAATCTTATTTCACCAGAAGAAAGTTTAATTTGTGCCATATCGCCATCAACACCCATCAATGTCGCTTCACTACCAGCACTTCGAATCATTTGTCCTCCCTTTCCTGGAATCATTTCAATATTAGAGATAACAGTTCCTGGAAGAATATTTTTCAATTTTAGTCTATTTCCCTCTTTCAAAGGAGCATTTTCATCTGTAATTATCTCCAATCCTTTTTTCATATTTTCAGTTGCGATAACATATCGCTTCTCTCCATCTTTATACACAATCAAAGCAATCAGCGCGCTTCTGTTTGGGTCTTTTTCAATTGCATCAACTCGTCCAGGGATTCCAATTTTTCCTTGTTTAAAATCAATAATTCGATATTTCTGCTTGTGTCCGCCTCCCATATGCCTGACGGAAATTTTTCCATGAGATCGTCCTGATTTTTTGCTTTTTTTCGCCAGCAAAGACTTCTCCGGTTTTTTATCCGTAAGATTATCGGGCTTCACGATAGACATATTTCTTCGCCCTGCCGTATTTCGTTTGTATACTTTAATCGCCATATTTATGCTTATTTATAATCTTTATACTCGTTCTATCTCTTCATTCACCGAAACTGAATTAATTATTTATAACGGTTTGAATATTTAGGATAAATCCGAACGGATTATGATGATTTTCTTCTAAATATTTTATTCGTCCACCCTGACTGTCTGCTTTCTTTTCTCTTTCCTTCAACTTCATGATGTTCTTTCTTGGTATCAACTGGGATAACATCATTTTTATCATCAATTTTTTCACTTGTCTCCTTTGTTCCTTCGGTCATTTGCTTTTTCATCTCTTTTTCTTCCTTTTTTCTGGCATCTTCTCTCGCCTTCTTTTCTTTTTCAATTTGTTCTTTGGACTTCCTGTTCTTTCCTTCAACGATTTCATCCAAAGTAAGACTTACTTGAGAACTTCTTTTTAAAATTTGAGTAGCTCTTCCATACGCTCTTGGCATCCATCTTTTCAAAGTCAATCCTGCATCTACTCGAATATCGGAAATATATAAATTATCTCGATCCAATCCAAAATCATTTTCAGCACTAGCAACGGCACTTTTAATCAACTTCGCCAATGAATCGTTCGCCCGTTTCACATTGGCATTTATCTGATCGAGGGCATCATTAACCTCCATTCCCTTTACTAAATCAGCGGTCAATCGGACCTTTCTTGGAGATATTCTTAAATTTTTCAATTTTACGTTAACTTTCATTGGGTTTATATATATTGCTTCTTATGCCTTACGTCTTATTTTTTCTTATTAGTAGTGTCGACTTTTGAAGCCTTAGCGGCATCAATTTCTTTTTGCTTTGCAGCAAGCTCTTGTTCTTTCTGCATCTTTCCTCCATGTCGGAAGAATGTTCTTGTTGGTGCAAATTCTCCGAGCTTATGCCCTACCATATCCTCAGTAATAAAAACAGGAACAAAAACCTTACCATTGTGGATTTCAAACGTAATACCAACCATTTCCGGAATTACCGTACATGACCTGGACCATGTCTTTATTTTTGAATTATCCCCAGCCGGTCGATTAGAAACCTTTTTCAAAATTCTTTCATCCACATAGGGTCCTTTTTTTAAACTTCGTGACATATTTTAACTCTTAAATTAATAATTTTTAACATTATACTCCCTCAAAAATCTCAATTCTATCGCCCTCTTTCAATGATACTATCGCCTTTTTAAATCCAGCTTTCTTTCCAACACTTTTCCCATATCGGCGACTCTTGGCAGGGATAGTAACCATATTCACATCAATAACTTTAACTCCATATAATGTTTCTACTGCCATTGCAACCTTTTTCTTATCTGAATCTTTCAAAACTTTGAAAATATATTTGCCTGAAGCCATTTGAGAATGGGATTTTTCTGTAATCCATGGCTGAATCAAATGACGATAAGCCAAATATCCACCATCTTTCTTCTCTTCAGATTTGATACTTTTCACCTCTAAAACAGGCTTCTTCCCTTCGGCAACAACTTCCTTTTTGTCATCATTTTTAATATCTTCAGATAAAGCCATATTTTTCTTTAGTTAATTTCTTCTTTAGAATACTTTTTCTCCAAATATTTCACTGAATCCTCGCTTATAATCAAATTTTTTCGAGAAAGCATATCAAATACATTTAATCCGTCCACCGGGAGACTTGATACTCCTTCAATATTTCGAAAATACAATCTGAAATCCTGCTCCTTTTCTGAAAATCCCATCAAAATATTTCCTTTCATTCCAAGCTTCTTCAATCCGCTCGCAGCCAGTTTGGTTTTTTTATCAGACAATGCTAATTTATCCACAACAATCAAAGATTTATCAGCAACTTTCCCGCTAAGAACAATCATTATTGCTTTTTGATTCACCTTCTTATTAATCTTGGTTTTGAAATTTCTATCCTTTGTCGGACCAAAAGTCACACCTCCACCTCTCCAAATAGGACTTCTGACACTTCCCGCACGTGCTCGTCCAGTTCCTTTCTGCTTCCAAGGTTTCTTTCCCGATCCAGATCGTTCTCCGCGGTCTTTTGTATGAGCAATCACTTGCCTTCGATTTCCAGACATAGAAACAAAAACCTGATGAACTAATTTATCATTAGCCGGCAATCCAAAAACCTTATCTGAAAGATCAAGCTCTCTGACTGTTTCACCTTTTAAATTCTGAACGGTTATCTTTGCCATATTGAATCATTAATTAAAACATTTACAATGCTTAATCCATTATTTTCCTGAAATTTCAACAACTCTTCCTTGCACTCCAGGAACTGCTCCACGAAGTCCAAGCATATTCTTTTCCTTATCAATAAAAACTACTTCCAAATTTTTTACTGTAAAATTATTTCCTCCCATTCTTCCGGCCATTTTCTTTCCTTTGATAACATGCTGAGGAAAAGCACTTCCAATCGAACCAGGAGCGCGATGATCATGTCTGTGTCCATGAGTGGCTGGTGATCCGTGAAATCCATGTCGTTTCATTACCCCTTGAAATCCCTTTCCTTTTGTTGTTCCCCGTACATCAACATTATCTCCAATTACAAATACTTCAACTGAAATCTTGTCGTCTTTTTTAATCTCTGCATCAGCAGTTCTAATCTCGCGACATAATGATTTGTTTTGAGTTTTTTCAGTCTTAACCTGAACAGCTGTGTATCCGTCTTTTTCTTGACTGCGAATACAACTCACTTCGTTCGGGATACATTCAACCAATGTCACATTCAATGCGCCTTTTTCCGCATCATAAATGGTTGTCATTCCAATTTTTTTTCCTAAAATAAATTTCATAATCTTTTTCAATAAAAAAACTGCTTTACCCAAAGCCAGTTTTAATTCTTTCGAATTGGCTAGTTGAGTATCCCGGAAAATAAATCGGGACTTTAACCAGTAATGATATTATCCGCTAACCTGCACTAATTTGACTCGAATTGTTGCTGATTTATTTGTGAATATTCGAGAGGAATTAGTGAAGATTAGAGATTTATATTATCACATCTTAATTTCAATGTCTACTCCTGCCGGCAAATCAAGATTGGTCAGATCATCGATCGTTTTTGGCTTCGGATTGATAATATCAATCAATCTCTTGTGAACCCGCATTTCATATTGATCCCTGGCATCTTTATGTACAAATGTCGATTTGTTTACTGTAACCTTATGGATTTCAGTCGGAAGCGGTACTGGACCAGAAATTTCAGACCCACTGCGCAAAGCAGTTTCGACAATCTGCTTAGCAGTTTGATCGATTACCTTGTTATCATAAGCCTTAATCTTGATCCTTATTCTTGATTGTTCTTCGGGTTTGTTCGTCATCTTGAATTTTCAAATTTTGTAATTAAACGCTTTAGGGAGCAGAGCAATCCGCTCCCAAAGCAACATCAAATTTACTTAATGATCTTAGTAGCAATACCAGCTCCTACAGTTCTTCCACCTTCGCGAATAGCAAATCTCATTCCTTCTTCCATAGCCACAGGAGATCCTAATTTAATTTTCAAATTAACAGTGTCTCCAGGCATAACCATTTCAGTTCCTTCAGGAAGTTCAACCTCTCCAGTAACATCAGTTGTTCGGATATAAAATTGAGGCTTGTATCCTTTGAAGAATGGAGTATGTCGTCCGCCTTCTTCTTTGGAAAGGATATAAATCTCTCCTTCGAATTCAGTGTGTGGAGTAATCGAACCTGGTTTCGCAATAACTTGACCTCTTTCAATATCTTCCTTTTTGATTCCTCGCAAAAGGATTCCAGCATTATCTCCAGCTTCACCACGATCCAAGGATTTGTTAAACATTTCAATTCCAGTTACAACTGTTTTTTGAGTATCTCTAATACCGATAATTTCAACTTCATCATTCAAATTAAGAATTCCTCTTTCAATTCTTCCTGTAGCAACAGTTCCGCGACCTTCAATTGAGAAAATGTCTTCGATCGGCATAAGTAAAGGTTTTTTAATATCTCGAACCGGATCAGGAATTTTTTCATCCAAAGCGGCAATCAAATCAATGATCGGCTTTGCAGCTTCATCATCAACAGAAGTAGTTTCCAATGCCTTAACAGCGCTACCTCGAACAACAGTCGCATTATCACCGTCAAATTCATATTTTGACAAAAGTTCTCGAACCTCAGCCTCAACCAAGTCAATCAACTCAAGATCATCAACCATATCAATCTTGTTGATAAAAACAACGATTGCAGGCACTCCAACCTGACGAGCCAAAAGGATATGCTCTCTGGTTTGTGGCATAGGACCATCAGTCGCGCTCACAACCAATACAGCTCCATCCATCTGCGCTGCTCCGGTAATCATATTCTTGATGTAATCAGCATGTCCAGGACAGTCAACGTGAGCATAGTGTCTCTTGTCTGATTGATATTCACAGTGGGAAGTAGCGATAGTGATTCCACGTTCTCTCTCTTCAGGAGCATTGTCGATTTCGCTAACATTTTTTTCTTTTGCCATTCCCTTCAAACTCAAAACATGAAGGATAGCAGCAGTCAAAGTTGTTTTTCCATGATCAACGTGTCCGATTGTTCCTACATTAACATGGGTCTTGTCGCGATTAAATTTCTCTGCCATAGTTTTATTTTTTGCAAGTATTACAGGGGGTTTCGACCAAAGCGCCAAAACAATCCCCGCATTCTTGCGAACTTGTTAATTACTTAAATAATAATGTTTTAACTCCGTTTTTTAACGTATTTCTATTTTAACAGAATCTCGTCAACTGTCAACCCCTTCCGTCTGTGTATAAACAAAAAATTCAACTTGTTCATAATATCAATCAAAATAAATCCTGTCAAGAGTTCACGCAACCAATTCCGGCTACATATCCTGTACTCCAAGCAATTTGCAAATTATATCCGCCAGTCGGACCATCTAGATCAAGTACTTCTCCGGTCAAAAAAAGATTTGGCACGATTTTGGATTGCATATTTTTCGGATTAACTTCTTTCAAATTCACACCTCCTTTGGTTACCATTGCTTGCGCAAAACCGGTATTGCCAATGACTGTAAGGCGCATATCTTTAAGCAGATTTATCATACGCAGACGATCTTTTTTAGTGATGGTGTTTATTTTTTTCTCACCCGAAATCTCAGCTAAACGCAAAATAATTTTCGCCATTTTTTGCGGCACAAGTTCCGGCAAATAGTTAGCAATATCTTTATTAATATTACGTGCAAAATCTTTTTGTATGCTCGCATCTAATTCCCTTCTGTCTATTTCCGGTTTCAAATCTATGGAGAGAAAAAATTGATCATCTTTTTTTTCCAATTCCGCCAGTGTTCGACTGAGATTCAGGATGACCGGACCGCTCACACCAAAATGTGTAAAGATCAAATCCCCTCTGGAAACACACACCACTGACTCATCATCTTGCATCAAGCTAATTTTGACATTTTTCAAACTTACGCCTTGCAACTCCTTTGCCCAATCTTCTTCGATCTTCAAAGGAACCAAAGACGGTTGCGGAATGATTATCTTATGTCCAAATGCGCGCGCCCAAACATATCCATCGCCCGTCGAACCGGTTGCCGGATAGGATTTTCCGCCTGTAGCTAAAATGAATTTATCCGCATAAATAATCCTGTCGATTAATTGCACTCCTTTGATTTTTTTTTCATTATTAGCTTCTTCCGTTTCAAATCCCAAAACATTAGCGCATGTCATCACCTCTACTGCATTTTTTTTCAAGTTTTTTTCCAGCGCTTGCAAAACATCCAGAGCGTTGTCGCTCACTGGAAAAACTTTTCCGCCTTTTTCAATTTTAGTCGCCACTCCCAAATCGGAAAAAAATTCCATCACGTTCTCGGGATTAAACGCATTGAGTGAAGAAAAAAGAAATTTTCCTTTTTTGCCCAAACTTTTCACCAGCTCATTATTGTCAAACTCCGCGTGCGTAATATTGCAACGTCCTTCTCCGGTGAGTAATAATTTCCTACCCAATCGATCGTTTTTTTCCACAAGTAAAACCCGCGCGCCAGCTTCTCCTGCCTTTCCCGCCGCCATCATTCCCGCCGGCCCTCCACCAATGACAATTACGTC